>NZ_JBLWSJ010000010.1:0-137951 GCF_048452665.1 Pantoea graminicola
ATGCCAAGAAAAGAACCAGATATCCTGAACATAGCGGATGCGTTTAGCGAAACTGATAAACGCACGGGGGAGGTTGTTACGCTGACTCCCAACAGTAATAACACCGTGCAGCCGGTTGCATTGATGCGACTCGGCCTGTTTGTTCCTACGCTTAAATCCACCGCTCGCAGTCAGAAAAACCAGATGAACGCCATGGATGTGACCCAGGATCTGAAACAGTTATCCCTGGTCAGGTCTGAAGGCTATGACAACATCAAGATTCTGGGTGCGCGGCTGGATATGGATAACGACTTTAAAACCTGGGTGGGGATCATTCGGGCATTTGCCACGCATGAGTGTCTGGGAGACACGGTAACGCTCTCATTCGTTGAGTTTGCCAAACTCTGCGGTATACCCTCTGCGCGGCTCTCCTCGAAGCTCAGGAGCCGTCTGGATGCGTCGCTGACGCGCATCGCCTCCAATACCCTGACGTTTACCAGCAAAGGCGGCGAAAACTACACCACGCACCTGGTGCAGTCGGCCAAATACAGCATTAAAAAGGATACGGTCACGCTGCAGGCCGATCCCAAGATCTTTGAACTCTATCAGTTCGACAGAAAGGTTCTGCTGCAGCTGAAAGCCATCAATGAGCTGGCACGCAAAGAGTCTGCTCAGGCGCTCTACACCTTTATCGAAAGCCTGCCGCCAAAACCGGCACCGATCTCCATGGCGCGTCTGCGCGCCCGGCTTAATCTGACCTCGCGCGTGATCACCCAGAATGCCACCGTCAGAAAGGCCATGGAGCAGTTAAAAGAGATTGGTTATCTCGACTACACCGAAACGCGTCGCGGCTCGTCAGTTTACTTCTGGGTCCACTATCGCCATCCGAAGCTGCGCCCGGCCGAACTGCCGCTCAGCAAGTCGGGCCTGATCGATGATGAGATGGATGAGTTTGACGATCTGGATATCGATCCCGACGTGATTGACGTCAGCCTGCCTGAACCGCTGCTCGCAGAGGAGAGCAGTGAGCTGGTTATGGTTTCGCGCGAGGAAATAGAGTTACTGAACAAGATCCGTAAGCAAAAGAAGCTGTAATGGCTATGCCCGGCAGGCGGCAGATCTTCCGTTATCTTTCTGCAACCACTGTAGCGAGTCAGGTTACTCGCCACAGTGGTTACCTCTGAAGCGTTGTCTCCTGAGCTTACTGTCGTCGATCTCTGTATCCCCGTCACACTGCGGCTCATCCGTTATCCTGATCGACAGGATGGGGCGAGAATTTTACTCGCTACAGTGGTTACTCACGGCTATCTGCAGGGTTGACGGTCTGGAAACCTCTGCTGTTTACTCGCTACAGTGGTTATTTTCTCTTTTCATGGGATTGCGGCGAGGCTGATGCGGTGCGTTTTGCGGTCCACAGGGGCACAAAGGAGCCTGTGCTCGTCCGGATAAACTCGCTATAGTGGTTATCTGCTCTGTCAGAGCATCTGAAGCCCTCATTCCTGTCCCATGATTAACTCGCTATAGTGGTTACCCGCTCACTTTTCCGACCAATCGCCTGTTTACTGCACGGATTATCGTGCTGGCAGAGTAAACGTTCTCGCTACAGTGGTTATCAGATGAGAACAGAAAAGCGCAGTTTACTCACCATAGTGGTTGTTATCATGCGATCGCTGTGATTGCAGCAGCCTCTTACCTGTAAATGTAAGCACTTACTATCATTTCAGGGCCTGTGTCATCGTTTTTTCACAGACTGTCACCTTCTTTTGCTGATATAGCACTACTCGCTACAGTGGTTAACCGTAACGGGTCTGATGCCAGTCCGGATAATGCCGGACACCCGGAGTGGCTCCGTAATACACGCTTTAATCGCCCGCCGAGGGGACGATGTGCCCGTTACCGCCGCATGTGCCGGTCGTTTCCGGTGTTCTCGCTATAGTGGTTATCAAAACGAGAAGCTTAGCTGACGATCAGTCCTCAGGCTGCCAGAACCGATGCATAGAGGCTGACACGCTGTCGCTCGGTGCTGATATTACGCAATACCTTCCACATGCAGGCTCATATAAAAGGGCACTCGCTACAGTAAATATCTGGTGCATTATGATACCGGCGTCGATGAAAAGGCCCTCGGGGATCCCTTACGCCGCCGGACTGGACTACTCGCTACAGTGGTTATCTAAAGGCATTAAGCCGCAGGGTGGATCCAGCATCAACGGGATCTCGTGACATGGTCACGCAGGAAAAAAGAGGGTGACATCGCAGTGCAGGAGGTGGGCGTGATGCAGTCTCTGGCTGCGGCTAAAAAAAGCGGCACTCTGATGTGCCGCTTTTCATGATGCGCAGAGCGAAGGTTACATCGCTTCCCGGTATTCCGGCCAGGCGACAGACTGCGCCTCGTAGCGACCCGCAGCCGCAAACAGTGTGCCCTGGAAGTTGATAACCCCAGCCGCTTCCAGCCACATCCACTCTTCAGCCTGAACGATGCCCGCCGCGATAACGGTGATCTCCAGCGCTGAACAGCATTTGATAATGGCCTGTACCACTGCCTGTTTAGGTCCGCTGCGATGAACGTCGCGGGTGATCCCGGCATCGATACGGATGCGATCAGGCTGAATATGGGTGAGCAGGGATAATCCTGCTGAACCGTCACCGAAATTGTCGATCGACAGGCTGATGCCGACGGCTTTCAGGGCGCGGACGGCGTCAGAGAAGGCCTCCAGCTGCGAAATCACGGCGGTTTCACTGACGCCGATCACAACCTGTTCAGGCACAAGTCCTGCCTGCTCAATCGCAGCCAGGATCTGCGTGACGGCATCGGGGATAATTACCAGCGTCATCGGCAGCAGACTGACGTAGAGCGTCATATCATCAGGACAGACTCTGCCGGCATGGCTGAAGGTCTGTTTGAGGGTTTCCAGGTCTTCGGCGTAAAGCGCATCGCCAGCGATCTCCCCGGACGTTGCCGGACGAACCGTGGTTGCTTCAATCGCCGTCACCCGACGCGCCAGCGGATCGACGACCGGGCGGAAGGTGACGCCTTCTGTTTCCGGACTCGACGCGGGCGCCTCATCGTGTTCGGAAATAAATTCCCAGTAACCCGGCGGGAGAACCTCGTAATAGTTCTCTTTTTCGCGGGACTCGACGAAGGTACGCAGGAATTGCAGTGCCCGATCATCATAGGTCAGCTGATATTTTGACGTCCCCTTATCCAGAACCGCCTGAAGCAGAGATGAGCGATCATGTTCGCGCAGGTCGAACAGTGACATGCCTGCATTACCGAAGCGGCGGTATGGCGCATAGTCACGCATCAGTTCTACGACATTATGGTGCCGGCGGTCAGCACAGATTCGCTCATAAACTGCGAGAATGCCCGCTTCCGGGCCTTCAAGCAGCTGGAAGAAGTGCGTGCCGTTGAAAAGCAGAATGCCGGTCACGCCGTGAGACGTATTGATTTTACTGGCATTATCGACCATCTCTGGCAGGGTTCTGACCGGAAAATCATCTGAAATATGGCTGCGATAAATTATAGTAGTTAACATGTGCAGCTCCTGTTCATATGGTTGTTGCGCACACGCTAACATTGTTCAAAAAATGTTTCATCCTTCTTTGCCGGATCCCGCACAGTGTGCACCACATAAGGCGGCGGTAAGCAAAGCGGCAAAAAAGGCGAGCCGGAGGAGCAGCAGGCACTATCCGTAACGCTACAAAACGATGCAACCGCAATCCTACGCGCCGTGTTGCATTAAATACACTCCCCCCGCAGCTTCCAGTGAAGCCACTGATCCAGCGCCTCCTCGTCTAACGGTTTCGAATAGAAGAAGCCCTGAGCCTGATCGCAGCCATATTCGGTCAGGGAGGCCACCGTATCCGTACACTCAACCCCCTCTGCCACGACGGTATAGTCCAGCTCTTTCAGCATGGCGATGATGCTGCGGGCGATGATGCGTGAAGCCGTATCGGAGGAAAGCTCACTGATCAGGGAACGGTCCAGCTTGATCACATCCAGCGGCATACGACGCAGATAGCTGATGTTGCTATAGCCGGCACCAAAATCATCGAGTGAAATCGTGAATCCCCGCTCTCTGAGCATCTCCAGCCCGCGCAGGGCGGTCGGGCTTTCCAGAATACGCTCTGTCTCAAGGCATTCGATGCCCAGCAGAGAAGTCGGCAGCTTAGCCTTCTGCATTTTACTTTCCAGCCCGGCGGCAAACCCTTCGCGGGCAAAGTCGCGTACGCTGACGTTAATCGTCAGTGGCAACTGAATGCAGTGATTCCGCAGGCGGCTGAGACGTTCAATGGCTTTATCGATAATCCACTCGGTCAGCACAGAGAGCAGGTCTGTCTGCTCAGCCAGCGGGATAAATGCGCCGGGTGAAAGTTCGCCCCGGCAGGGGTGTTTCCAGCGGATTAACGCCTCCAGTCCGACCGGCTTACCCTTCAGCAAACAGATTTTCGGCTGATAGACCATATAAAGCCCGATATTCTGACGCAGCGCGGTTTTAAGATCGGTCATCAGCAGGAAATCTTCTGAGCGCTGCGTTTCCGCCTCTTCATCAAAGCGCTGAGAGGGTAGCCCGCGGCCTACCGCTTCATTCAGCGCTGTGCTGGCCCGGCGCAGCACGTCAGACGCTGACATGCTGCCTGCCACAAAGCCCGCTTCTCCGGTATGCGGCGTAAGAGCAACAGAGAGCCCCTCATCAATGTCTGCGCTGATCCCTTCCAGACGACCGGCGACCCAGGCTGCGCTGAGCCGGCTATCCGCTCGCGTCAGAATGGCAAACCGGCCCGTTGCCACGGTGTAAATCATCTCGCCCACTGCCGGCCGCAGGCGCAGCGGCAGCAGGGTCGCCATATCTTTCAGCAGGCTCTCAACCGGACTCATGCCCATGGTGCGGGCCATCTCATAAGCGCGCGACATATCAATACAGTCGATCAGAACCAGGCGGCGCGGCGTGATATCCCCGGCAACGGCCATATACTGCAAATCACGGATCAGGCGCTGACGGTTAGGCAATCCGGTGACCGGATCGGTAAACCCTGCCGAATGCCAGGCTTCCAGAAAGGACATCACCAGGGTTGAGAGCAGCGTCAGTGTGGTGACCTGATCGCAGGCAAAGGCATGCGGTTCGGTGTCGGTCACGCAGAGTGTGCCAAGAATCATACCGTCGCGGGTTTTCAGAGGCACACCCGCGTAAAAGCGTATAAAAGGCGCACCGGTGATCAGCGGATGGGTAACAAAACGCGCATCGTGATAGGTATCGGGGACAATCACCGCGCTGTCGCTGTCAACCACATGGCGGCAGAGAGAGTCCGCCCGCGTTGAACGCTGCAGATCAAAATTATGAGATGCGCGGATGGTCTGAAACTCATCATCCAGCACAGAGATAAAGCTGCCCTGGATCCCCAGGGCCTGACTGGCCAGCCTGACAAATTTGCGTAATACGTCATCGCGACTCTCGTCGGGATCACGCAGCGCCTGTAAGGCACGGCTTCGGCGCTCACTGTCGCCGTGTAAATGGTTGAGCATGTGTGTAAAACCCCCGCACCGTCTGATTACGGAGCGAAAAAGAAAACTGCCCGGAGCGAAATTTCATTCGGGCGGCAGGAAATAGTGCGTATTTTTTATTTTCATCAGGATGATAGGTGAGTGCGCGGCGGGTGTCTCTTATTATTTTCTTTAACGCAGAAAAGGGGGATTTACGATTCGAAAATTTAATCGAAGCAGGGTGATACGAATGACCGATGGTGATTTTATATTTGCAGGCTGAGTCTTCAGAAGTGTGAATATCTATTTCCTGTGTATGAACATTTCACATCCGGGCAGGTTAACAATAGCATTAACCCGGTTCCGACAGTAAAAATCCGGCCAGGTCAGACTGAGAATAGCAGGCCATAGGGGGCAGAAAAGGTAACCTGTTAAAACAGCAGGTAAAAGCCGGGAAAGCACTAAGGCCCGCTGAGCGTTTTGCTCCGCGTAAACCCGGCAGAGAGCGGGGCATCCACTCTGAGGCTGGCGTTAACACAGCGTGTCAGTCAGCAGACAGTTTAGCGTTTGATGCCATTCAGCGGCTGGGCCGGACGGCGACGTGGCGGATTCTGCGCCAGCCACGCACGTACCTGTTCTATCTGTGGCCCGTTTTCGCGGATTGCACGCGTCAGCCTCTCCTGTGTCGTGCCCAGTCCCTGTGTCCAGTAGGTGATTTGCCACTGTTCACGAATGTCGACCTGTGACAGATCGTCGGGTGAGCGACGCTGGATAGCGTGTTTCATTTATTTTCCTCCTCGGGTTGCAATGATTCGCCTGAAAAGAGGCTTCAGACGAAGCGCCCATCCTGATGAAGAAAGAAGCAGTGAGATAGCGGATTAATCCCTGAAAAGCGTTCCGGGCGAACAACAGGATAATTCCTGGCCCGCAAATTAAAACACTCAAACAAAATAGAAAAGTCCTCTTTAAGTCAAAATATACCGCTTCGCTTGTGACAGGATGTGGTGAAAATGGCTGACCTGAAATTTGACATTTATTTAAAATAGTCAATTATTCACTGGTCTTTTCTCTGACCGCTTTCGGATCGCTTCGCTTTACGTGATAACGCTGCTGTGATCGCTGGCGGTTCCACCCTATTGAAGGAGCGTTGTTTGGTTAATCGTCCCCCCCAGCCGCCTGTGGTTGTCCAGAGTAATGTGCGTGAACTTCGGCTGGCCGCCGGACTTTCCCAGCAGAGTGCGGCAGAACGTTTCGATCTCAGCCTGCGTGTCTGGCAAACCAAAGAAGCCGCAGTCAATCCGGCCTTGTTGAGTCAGGGCGAATATGAACTGTTGCTGTTGCTGGCCGGGCGTCATCCGCATTACGTTCTGGCACCGCAGAATAAAAAATAGGGGCTGCGTGAAGCTCTGATATTCACGCTCAGGATCAATCTCCGTCGGCAGGCGGAAAAAAAAGTGCGCTTTGCCGACTTGAAAGCTGACCGCTTATCCCTATTCAGGGAGATGACCGGGAGAGTTAAACCGGTCAGATGAACTTTTGGATGAACCTGTTCAGGAGATTATCACTATGTCATTACAACCCTTCTCAGCATTCCCTTCACTGGCGGATTCTGTGTTTTCAGATCGCTTCAACCGCATCGATAAATTATTCAGTCAGCTGACAGGCGACAGTCCCGTTTCTGCAGCGCCCGCTTATGACCTGCAGCGTTTTGAGCATCATCGTTATGCGCTGACCGTGAGCGTACCGGGCTGGAAAGAGCAGGAACTGGAGATCGAGCATCGTGGCGGACGGCTTTCCGTGGCGGGTCACAGAGAAAAAGACAGTCAGGAAACGTCCGGCGAACCCCGTCAGGAGGAGGGCGGCTGGATCCATCGCGGCATCGCCCGACACGATTTTCAGCTGAGCTTTTCGATTCCCGAGCACATGAAGGTCACGGGCGCCACGCTGGCGGAAGGCTTACTGAAGATCGACCTGTATCAGGAAATTCCGGAGAGCGAAAAACCGCGCCGCATCCCGATTGCGACCGACGGTCCGCGCACGCTTGAACATCAGTAATGCTATCCCGGGCGGAAACGGCTCAGGCTGTTCCGCCTTTTTTGATTTATGAGAAGAAAGAGGCGAGTCGTGGTCAGGTGCTGGTGGCTTTTGGCTTAACCGGCGACCGCAGCGCAGTATCGGTGCCCGTAAGCATGACGGGTTCACCTGCCTCAAGACTGGCGTGAAAAGCCGCTTTCATCTGGGCGCAGATACCATCGCCGCACCACATGAGGTGATGCTCAAAACGTTGTTGTGCCACGGCAGGAACGCCGGATGCTTCCGCAGCCACTTCCACCCGGAATCCCTGGCCGTTCAGCCGGATCGCTTCCATCCAGATTTCCGTTTCATCCGTGACGCTGACCGCCTCAAGAAACAGCGGCACGGTACTGCGTCGAAGAGCGCCCCGTGCCAGCTGTTCCCACTGCCTGAGCACCGCTGTATGAAAGCGCATCTGACGCTGCGCCGCACCTTCACTGAGATCACTGCGCAGCCAGAGATTGAGCGGCCGGAGATAGCGATTAACGTAGTCATCGCTACAGTAGTCTGTGCTCATCATCTGCAGTTCACGTTCAATATCGGCGTCCGGATAGGAGGCCAGCAGCTGCAGCATATCCTCTTCGCGGCAGGCCCAGCCGCCAGGCAGCGTCACGCCGGGCCAGTTAAGCGCAGCGTGGATATCAAAAAGCGTATGGCCGCCTGACGTCATTTCGCGAACGCATAGCGCGCGCGTAAGCTGCTGGTCGGAATAGCCCGTTGCTCCTGGTGGTGTTATCAGTCCGGCCCGGCGCCAGCGGCGCAGAGTTTCGGGCAGAACACCGACAAGGCCACAGACGGTGTCGGTAGAGTGATGGGGCATAGTGGATATCCGAAAACTTAACGATCCCCGATTCAGGGAAGATGAGCAGATTATGCGCGTCGGGATTGAATAAAGAAACCATCATTTCCAAATTATTTGTCTTATTTTAAGACAGGACACAACATGACATTCAGCAGGCAGACAGAGAGGGAGAGCGGCGGGCAGGACAGGTGCCGGGCATAGCAATGCCCGGCGGCAGGTAACGCGTTACCACTGGTACTTATTAGAATCTTCCCAGTCTTTGACTTCTTTTTCGGCACGATCTTTTTCGTAGCCGTAGCGTTCCTGAATTTTGCCGACCAGCTGGTCGCGCTTCCCTTCAACAACGGTCATGTCGTCATCCGTGAGATCGCCCCATTTTTCCTTCACCTTACCTTTGAACTGCTTCCAGTTACCGCCAATGCGATCTTCGTTCATGGTGATTCTCCTGATTACGGTTTTTGTCCAGGGACCTGGTGGATATCTGTATTGCCTGATGGCTGTCAGATGGATCAAGCATGGCACAGCTTTTGCTTTTTGCAGCGAAGCGGTGTGAGCGGCATCAAACTCTGAGTAAAAGGGCGACGGACGGGAGAGGCTCTGACGCGATCAGACAGGACGACGGGCTGGCCAGTGCACTTCGGGCAGGGCGTTCAGCGCCGGGCGGGCAAACAGAAAGCCCTGATAGTAGCGAACGCCGGCACTTTCGAGCCAGAGCCACTCTTCTATTTTTTCAACGCCTTCCGCGATGACGGTAATCTCCAGCGCCTGGCAGCATTTCAGGATCGCCAGCACAATGGCCTGACGCGGGCCGCTGCGATGGATATCGGTGATGAGCTTACGATCGATTTTTACTTTGTCAGGCTGAAAATCAGCTAACAGAGATAAACCGGCAAAACCCGCGCCAAAATCGTCGAGCGCCAGACTGATCCCGGCGGCTTTGAGTTGCTTAACCGCCAGATGAAAGGCATCGAAGCGGGAAATAATCTCATCTGCCGTCACTTCAACCACGATCTGCTCCGGCCGCAGGCCCTGCTGTCTGATCTGAGCGATCAGGTACGCTACGGCATCCTCGATCATCACCAGTGACATAGGCAGCAGATTGACGGACAGGGTCTGCTCCTGCAGTCCCAGATGCCGCGCCAGCTGGAAAGCGTAGGTTTTGGAGTCGAGATCGGCCTGATAACGCTCATCTTCAGGCAGCCGGGAAAAATAGTCGGCGGGCGAAGATCCGCGCTGACCGCGAATCAACGCCTCGCAGGAAACAATCTGGCGGTTTGCAGTATCCACGATGGGCTGTAGGGCAAATTCGCAGTGCTGATCCGCTGCCGGCTGAAAGGCGGGTTGTGCCGGGGTGAGAGAGGGCGCGATCAGCGTCCATTCGCTGGCAGGATCGATTTCGATAAACGTCTCTTTGTCCCGCCCTTCAACGAAAGACCGCAGGAACTTCACGACTCTGTCATGCCTGATCCGCTCATCACTCAGCGTGACCCGTTTTAGCAGGGCATCAACTTCGTCGTGTTTCGGATAATCGCGTAGATCGAACAGCGCCATTCCGGTATCACCAAAGCGACGGGCAGGCGCGTAGTCCCGCATCAGTTCAATCAGGTTAAAATGGCGATCGTCCGAACTGATGCGCTGGTAAACCCTGTTGACATTATCAACGCTGCCTTCCAGTACCTGAAAAAAATGCTGACCGTTATAGAGCAGGATCCCGGTGACATTCGCCTCGGCATTTTTAACGCTGGCGCGCTCTACCAGTGCTTTTAACCGCTCTGGCGAGACAGAACCCGCAAGCTGGCTACGGTAGATCAGGGTGGAGAGCATAAGCGGACTCACATGGCAGATAGCGACCGACTAAACATATCACAGAACTATCGCGTCTTAAGGGCAGAGCTGTGGCCATTGTGCGATTCTGCCTGCCGTATCAACAGAAGCGAACAGGCAGGTGATCTGTCAGTCCGGTGTAAAACAGCAGATAAAAAGGTCAGGCAGGGAGAAAAGCCCCTGCAAAAGCGGGGACAAACAGCGGTAAAATCACATTATTATTACGTCACGGCATCCCTGGTGAGGCGCCGGTCAATCGGGCAGGGCCTGATTATGACCCACTTTCTGTTCCCCGCACCATGCTGTTCTGGCTGGCTTTTACAGCCGGTAACGTTCAGTTTTCCGGCAGATTCGGGAAATTCATTGCAATTCAAATAATTACTGACCGGGCGGGACGACGCTGGTTCAGCCTGTGAATCATCAGGTTACAAATCAACCACTTTTCCAAATGGCAACTCTTTTCCAAATGGCAACTCAACCTAACCCACCGGGCAGGGATGGCGACCTGGCGCATTCAGGAGAATTCCTCACCGTAATCGGAAAAAGTGCCCCCTGTTCAGAGGGGGCAAGGGTAGGAGTCAGAACACGCTGTAAAAAATGTGGATTTCTTTACAGCGCCATTTAAAGATAGGGCAAAACCGCCTGAGATGCCGCTGCGGTTAGCCCTTTTTTTCATGAGCGTGCAAATAGTTCAAAATTTAACCATGGTTAAAGTATTTCAAAATCAGTAAGTTAATCTGTTCTGAAAACGATTTCTAAGATTTGGATTAAAGTCTGCCTGACACTGCCGCTTCGGCTATCGCTGGCCACAATCTGCCTTCATTTCCGCATCCATTACCGGTTAAGCGTACAGACCTGATCCCTTCCACTGTTTATCAGCACAGTGACTTCCTGCTTAGAGGATGCCCCTACCCAGGTGTAAGTTTCGGGATCATGAGATCCAGACCGCATTCAGGGAAGCGATACGGCGCGATGACGTGGGCGCGCTGTTCTGTCACTCCCCGCGACTTTGCGACAGCACAACGCGCGTGGCAAATCAGTGAACCCTGTCTCTGCTTTCCGTGACATCTCCGTTGAGGCGGGGAAGTGCCGTCTGTGTCAGGTTGCCGCGATGCGCCTTTCAACGCGCCGCAGCACCAGAACAAAGATAAAGGCAGGCATCCCAGGGCCGGCCGCCGCTGAAAACGCCGGCCTGTTCTCCAGTCAGGCTCTGGAGGCAGACTGACGCTGTGCAGCCCGATCCTGATAGTTTGCACTGGTAACAGCGCTTTTCTCACAGGCGATGCTGGCCCGCTTCATCGCGATTTTGCGTTTTTTGAGCTTTATCTTCGGTAACCCTTCTTTAAACTGCGCTGTCAGCGAGGCGGCCTGCTGCTCATTTGCAACGCGACAGATGAACAGCTTGCTTTTGGTCTGGCGGCTGACATCGATGGCGTAGATCTCCACGCCTCTGCTGCACACTTCATATTCAACGTCCGTAAATTGCATGTGTGGCCAAAGACCGGTTCTGGTTTCAAATTGAGCTAAATTCATGACAACGACCTTTTTTATTGTACGCGTTATTGATTCCTGACAGGCTTAAGCCTGGTCGGGCCAGTGAGCATAGACCAGAATCAGCATTCCGCCAGCCGATTCACTGATTTAATCTGGCCCTGCCACAAATGGCTAAAATCTCAGCCTGTCGCGGTCAGCAGGCTGACCCTGAGTTCGCTGTTAAGTTAAACAACCGCAGGGCAGCCTATTCGCGTCTCTTCTCTTTATGTCTGATCGGGCAGATTACCTGAACGTGCCTGAACCCGGAGGGCCATCTTATAGGTGACGATCCGATCGCCGGCAGCGTATCACTCCGGCAGGGAGACCAGAGCAGGGGCGAAAGGGTGTCGGATGCGCAGGGCTATACAGCAGAGAGAGGTAGCCCGGCATGGCCGGTGGCGTTGCCACCAATACCGCTAACAGTCGCACGCAGCCTGCAAGCGTCGGGCTCTTACTTAGTCCATTTTTTGACAGTCGCAAGATAAAAATAACGGCGCTGTGATCCGTTAAAGCCCCGCACTCGGCCGCCGATAAGAATGATCGGCATGTTGGCCATTTTTAGTTTTATCTTCTACCGGGGATCTCTTCATGACTATTACACAGCGTCTTATGCTAATCTTCTCACTGCTTGCAATGTCGCTGATTGCATTGGTGATTATTTCTTTATCTGTCATTTCGGGCTTTCAGTCGCGTTTCGAATATGTGCAGACAAATGCGGTGCCCAGCATTCGCGACCTGAACAAATCGATCAGCGTCACCAATCAGTTGGGCATCGCGCTTTATCGCCATCACAGCACCCGCGATGCGGAAAAGTTTCCGGCTGCGGAAGAGCGTATCGAGAATCTGCTGCAGCAGATTAAGGCGTTGAATGCCTATTACATGGCGAACGACATCTCGAATGAAGAAGACAGGGCATTAACTGAGCAGGCTGAAAAAGACCTGGATGCCGTGCGCAGCGCATTACCCGCCTTTCTGGCCGCATCGCGCGCCCATGATGACAACGTCACGTTGCCACTGCTACAGGGCGAGAATGGTATAGGTGCCGCAGCCCGCAAGCTGGAGTCCGATTACACCCGTCAGATTCAGTTGAATATCGACATTGGCGAACAGCTCCGCGCTGAGAACAAGCGCATCTACGCCCGGACCCTGTGGGGGATGTCGGGCGGCTCACTGCTGTTGATCCTGATACTGGCTGCCTTCTCCACCAGGGTTATCCTGGGCATCAGAAAAAGTCTGACTGGCATGGTCAATACCATGACGCAGGTGAGTCATACCCTTGACCTGACCCAGACGGCTGAGGTTCGCGGAAAGGATGAAATCAGCAAAACGGCGTCAGCCTTCAACCAGCTGCTGGCCCGGGTATCCGGCACGCTGCTCTCTGTCAGTCACGCAGCACAATCGGTCAGCACCGGTTCGACGCAGATCGCAGCGGGCAATGAAGATCTTTCGGCGCGTACCGAAGAGCAGGCGGCTTCGCTGGAGCAGACGTCCGCCAGTATGGCGACGCTGAGCGAAACGGTGCGGCAGAACGCAGAAGGCGCAAATCAGGCCAGCACACTGGCCAATAGCGCCAATCAGATGTCAATCCAGAATGGCACAGCCGTGAAGCAGATGCTGACAACGATGGATGATATCCGCGCCAGCTCGGCCAAAATCTCTGAAATCACCGGGCTGATCGAGGGTATCGCGTTTCAGACCAATATTCTGGCACTGAATGCGGCGGTTGAAGCGGCGCGTGCCGGTGAACATGGCCGCGGCTTTGCGGTGGTCGCCTCCGAAGTGCGTAACCTTGCACAGCGCTCCTCTTCTGCCGCACGCGAGATTAAGGATCTGATTTCAACGTCCGTTTCACAGGTTGAACAGGGCTTAGAGCAGGCAGGCGGAGTCGGTTCAAACAGTGAAAATGTCCGGCAGGCAATTCAGCAGGTCGCCGATCTGGTCAATGAGATTGCAGCGGCAACGTCTGAGCAGAGCAAAGGCATTGAGCAGGTTCATCAGGCGATTGGCCAGATGGATGAGGTGACACAGCAGAACGCCTCGCTGGTGGAAGAAGCGTCATCCGCCTCGAAATCGCTACAGGAGCAGGCGGAGACGCTGTCAGGCCTGGTCGCCAGCTTTACGCTGGAGAGTAACAGACGTGCCGCGCCGCAGCCGCAGGCGGCGTCTTTGCGTCGACCGGCTTTTCAGCCGCCCTGGCCTGAGCGCCAGCGCATCGATGTGGCGCAGGCAAACTGGGAAAGCTTCTGATTGCTGATGCGTCATATCATGGCCTCCACACTATGGGGGCTTTTTTTATTCCTGCGAAAAGTAAAACAGACGCCTGTGTTAAAAATGGATGAAAACGATTTCATAATAAAAAAGGAAAGAACAGATTACCTCTTCAGAGGTACAGGCGGTGGCGGCGCTATTTCAGTTGAAAGAGGGGATAGTGGTTAATAGCGGAATGATAATTGATAAGACAGACCGCGAAGCGCAGTTATCGGCGACGACCTGTTTATCTTGAATTTATTTTTTTTCATCGCACCCATGCTGAAGTCAGGCTAACGGCTAAAATGATTTAATGCAGTACTATTGATTTATCTCTCTGTTTTATATGTATATTATCGGGTTTGGCTTAAGCGAAAGTTGCAGTAAATATCGTCATTTTATCCACTGTAAAATAACAGAACGCAACCTATACTCCTTTCCGTTGTGATATGTATTTCTGAACGTTTAAAGGAATCCCCTTTGTTCATAGCATTATTTCGCCAGATAGGGCGCGTATGGCTATGGCACAAAAAAGGTAAAAATAAAATTACATCACACATTTTGTGCATGGCTACCCTGCACACCTCACACACATCAGAGCGGAAATAATGAAGAAAATACTCGACCGGATTAATTTACCTGCGAAGTTCCTGTTACTGGGTTCATTTGCGTTAATACTGTTTATTCTCCCTACCTTCCTGTTTATGCAGACGGGCAATGAACTTATTGAAACTAAAAATGTTGAGCTATCGGGTATACCGGTTGAGAAAAAAGTCCTGAAACTTCTCAACCTGTTGCAGCGCCATCGTGCAGAGAGCGCTATCGCCATCTCCCTGAATAAGGCAGATAACGCACCCCGTATGGAACTGGTAACACAAATCAACACGTTAATCCGGACGATTGAGGACGATCTGCGCAAGGATGATGAACAGGCGCCTCCGCTGAAGTTGCTGCAGCAGGTTAATCAGGAGTGGGATCAGTTGCAGAATGATATCAATGCGGGCCAGCTGACGCTGGCAACCAGCCTGACACGCCACGCGCATCTGATTCAGAGTCTGCTTGATACGAATCAGGATGTGCTGGATTTCTATCAGCTCTCGCTGGATGCAGATTTAAATACCTATCAGCTGATCGTCAGTATTTACAGCCGCCTGCCGCTGCTGACTGAAACCCTGGGTCAGATCCGCGCCAATGGCACCTCGCTGATTGCGTCCGGTAACATCTCAGATACCGATCGCAGTCGTCTGGCGTTTCAAATCGACAACGGCAGAACGGCGCTGACGCAGTTCAGCAAAAACATGGACAAAGTTTTTTCCATTGAACCGGCGCTGAAAAGTGCCTTTTCCGGGCTGGCTCAGGACGCCGGTCAGCAGGCACAGGATGCGCTGCAGCTGGCGGATAGCCTTTTTGTCAGCGGGCACGCCAGCGTGGCACCGGTTGAATATGTCCGGGTCTTCACGCAGGCGATCAACCGTTACGCCGAACTGGGCAACCAGAGCAGCATCCGGCTGGAGCAGATGATGGAGGTTCAGATCGAACAGAAACGCCAGTCACAGTATCTGCTGCTGGCAGGCCTGCTGACGGTGGCGCTGCTGGCCATTATTGTGGCTGTCATGATCACCCGCTCGGTAACGCGTCCGGTCAAAGAGGCGGTAGAAGTGGCCAGCCGTGTGGCAGCAGGCGACCTGACGGCACTGATGACCGTTTCCGGCAGCAACGAAATGGCGGAATTGCTGAATGCACTGCTGCGCATGCAGCAGCGTCTTTCCCAGCTGGTGTCCGATATCAAAACCAACGCTGCCACGATTGCAAATTCATCGGAAGAGATCGCGCGCGGCAATGGTGACCTGTCGTCACGCACCGAGGAGCAGGCGGCTTCACTGGCGGAAACGGCGGCCAGTATGGAGCAGCTGGCCGCCATCATTCAGCAGAATGCGGATAACACTCGCTTTGCCTCGGATCGCGCCGAGTCCGCGACCCAGGCGGCACTCTCCAGTGGGGCCGCCATGGATTCCGTGATGGAAACCATGCATAAAATCCGTGGCAGCTCGGGTAAAATTGAAGAGATTACCTCGGTCATCGACAGCATCGCCTTCCAGACCAATATTCTGGCGCTGAATGCGGCGGTGGAAGCGGCGCGTGCCGGTGAGCAGGGCAAAGGGTTTGCGGTGGTGGCCTCCGAAGTCCGGGCGCTGGCACAACGTTCGGCCAGTGCAGCAAAAGAGATCAAGGGCCTGATCGAGCAGTCAGTGGGTCATGCGCAGGAAGGCATTGCGATGGCGCAGAACGCCAGCGACAAGGTGAAGCAGAGCGTCAGCGCCATTGAACAGACCTCTCAGCTGATGCGTGATATCTCCTCCTCATCGGAAGAGCAGAGCAGCGGCATCCTGCAGGTCAATATTGCGGTGAACCAGATGGATCAGGTAACGCAGCAGAACGCCGTGCTGGTGGAAGAGTCAGCCTCGTCAGCCGATGAGCTGGCCGCGCGGGCAGGGCAGCTTCGCACGATGGTGGCCGTGTTCCAGACGGCATAACGGCGCCAGACAGCCACCTGCGGGTGGCTGTCTGCTTTCAGGCATTCCATCCCGCTATGCCTGATGATCCCGCAGACAGGCCAGATAGCGTTTTCCCGACCGCATCACCTTCTCTTTAGCCTGGTAAGGCATATCCTGACCGTCAAAAGCACCATAGAGCCGATCAAACGTCACGCCGGAAAGCCGGTGCAGAATATCGCCTGCCGTTGCGGCCGACAGTGGTAGCATATTGGGATAGCTCCACATAAAGGACGCGCCATGCGCACCCGGCGTAACCTGAATAATGTCACCCGCCAGCACGACGCCGCCATGCTCATCCCAGTGCAGCACGTTGCCGCCGGGAAAATGTCCGCCCAGTCGTATCAGCGTAACGGAGGGCATCAGCGTCAGTGATTCCCCCTCCCAAAAGCGGATATGCGGACTCTCCCGCACAATCCACTGCCGATCGCGGGCGTGCAGATGAATGGGCGCGTCAAAGGCTTCGGCCCACTCCTGCATGGTGGTGTAGTAATGCGGATGCGAAATCGCAATCGCATCAATGCCGCCCAGCGCCGTGATCAGAGTGCAGGTGGCGTCATCCAGATTGGCAATGCAGTCCCAGAGCACATTGCCGTGCGGGGTGCGCAGCAGAAAGGCGCGCTGATTAATGGCAAAGGCCGGCACGGTTTTGATACTCAGCAGCCTGTCGCTGTGCGCCTTCCACTGATTGGCATGGGTCGCGCGCAGCGCGTCCAGCGCGATCCAGTGCTGACCGTCGGCCGGAACAAACTGGCGCTCATCCTCACAGATTTTGCAGTGCGGATAGGTGGCCTGAAGAGGGTAACCGGTGCCGCAGGCGGTACATAACATCGTCATAGTGATCTCCTTTATCTCACTCAAGCTTATGCCGTCCGGCGAAATCCGCCCACTCATCGGCTGGCGAGAGGCTACTGCGGCTGACGACGCAGGGTGATCCGCGTCAGTTCCGAGGGGCGGCCCAGCCGGACCGCCATGCCCGGCCAGAGCGCCGTGCCGTTATTCACATAGAGCTGCATCCCATCGACCTGATAAAGCCCGGAGACGAAGCCAGCGTTGGGCTTCGCAAACAGCCGATCCAGCCCGATAATCAGGCCGCCATGCGTATGACCGGAGAGCTGCACATCCACGCCCCGTGCCGCGTTCTGACGGGCATTGCGGGGCTGATGATCCAGCAGGATCACAGGCGCGTCGTCTGGTGCCTGGTCCAGCGCGCGCGCCAGATCGGGTCCGGTCGCGTTTCTGCCGGGCGCGGAGGCATCCGGCAGACCGGCGATCACCAGCTTCGCGTTGCCGCGCCGGATGACGGTATGACTGTTAAGTAGCGGCTGCAGCCCGAGCGACGCCAGATGGGCTGTCCAGATCGCCTGATGAAAGAAATATTCGTGGTTGCCGGTAATTGCCCAGACGCCGTCAGGAGCGGCAAGCCCGCTCAGCGGCGCAACATCATGCCGCCGGTGCGCCAGGCTGCCATCAATGACATCGCCCGTCACTACGATCAGATCGGCGTTCAGGGACATCGCCCGTTCCACCATCGCGCGGGTCCAGGCGGCATTAAACAGCCGGGTGATGTGCAGGTCCGTCAGTTGCAGAAGCTGATAACCCTCGAACTCCGCGGGCAGGTTGGGTAACACCAGCGTCACCTCTTTCACCGGCGGAACCCGGATAGCCTGCTGCACCCCGACCACCGCCAGCCCCATCGCCAGGCAAACGGCCAGGTAGCGCACGCCGGGAACCAGCTCCAGCGGATGACGCAGCAGCAGGGCGAGCAGCATCACGGCATCCATCAGCATCTGTAACAGCGCCAGCAGCAGAACCGTGCTGTAAGCCCAGTTGAACAGAATGATGATGAGGCGGGGCATTTCAGCGGAGAAGAGGCCGCCCGACGTGAAGCGACTCACCAGCAGATACTGTGAGGCCAGCAGCACCAGAGAGGAGAGCAGGAGCTTCAGGGCCAGAGGCAGAGACAAAGGAATAATAACGCGCGCAATGACATACCAGCTGGGTAAGCTGAAAATCAGGTGAAACATGGCAATTTTCCGGTAGGGCGCTGACCGTCAGCGCAGGCAGTAAAGAGATGGTCGTTCATGAAAGCGGTATACCGCTTTGTAGTGTATACGATGCCGCAACAGATGATGCTTCACGCGCTGTGCTTAACGGGGAAAACCGGCAAGGAAGAGGGGAGAAGCTGAGGAAAACAGCGTGACCAGGCGTCCGGTCACGCTGACAGAACAGGAGGTTAACGTAACATGCCCGAGGTGGTTTCGGTTTCGTCAGTGACACGCGTCATGGCGATGGGGATGCTCTTGTACGCCGGAATGCCGCTTTTGGTATCGTGACTGTCGAGCGGAACCATCACGTTGGCTTCCGGGTAGTAAGCGCCAACTGAACCTGGTGCCATATCGATAATCACGATGGTCAGGTTCTTCATCTGGCGCGACGTGGGATTACCCGCCGGATCCAGCGCCACCAGATCAACACGGTCACCGCTCCGCACCTGCCGTCTTTCCGCCTCTTCGCCGTTGATAAACAGCACATCGCGACGGCCCGTCACGCCACGATAGCGGTCATTAAGCCCGTAGAGGGTGGTGTTGTACTGGTCATGACTGCGCAGCGTGGTCAGCACCAGATCATGGCACTTGAGCGAGCGGGGATCTTCATTGATGCCCTGCATCACCTTAAACTGCGCACGGCCAGAAGGGGTCAGCCAGACGCGCTCTGACGCCGCGTTGTAGAGCCGGAAGCCGCCGGGATGTCTGATACGCTGGTTAAAGTTTTCAAACGCCGGGAAAACCGCCTCGATGGCGTCACGGATGCGGCTGTAGTCGGCAACCATGGCTGACCAGTCCACCACGCTGTCTGGCAGTGTTGCTTTGGCCAGCGAAGCGACCAGCGCCGGTTCAGATTTCAGATGCGGCGACGCCGGATCCAGTGAGCCGCGCGAGGCATGCACCATCGACATTGAATCTTCCACCGTCACGCTCTGTGCGCCGGTTGCCTGCATATCGGTTTCAGTACGGCCCAGCACCGGCAGCAGATAGTTGTGCTTACCCAGTAGCAGATGTGAACGGTTCAGCTTGGTTGCCATATGCACGACCAGATCGAGGTTGCGCATTGCCGGGAAGGTCACCTGAGGATCGGAAATCGCCTCCGCCAGGTTGCCGCCGAGGCAGAGCAGGGCTTTCGCTTTGCCATCGCGCATTGCCTTAATCGCCTCAATCGCGCCATGACCATGCTTCTGTGGCGGACGAAAACCAAACACTTTCTCCAGGTTATCCAGCAGCGATTGCGGCGGGATCTCGGTGATACCTACCGTGCGGTCGCCCTGCACGTTAGAGTGACCGCGTAACGGACAGATGCCCGCACCGGGCTTACCGATATTGCCGCGCATCAGAAGCAGGTTCGCGATTTGCTGAACGTTCTGGGTGCCATACTGATGCTGGGTGATCCCCATGCCGTAACAGATGATGGTGCGTTCGGCGCTGGCGTAAAGACGGGCGATATGCTGGATCTCTTCACGCGCCATGCCGGAGACTTTCAGGATATGCGCCCAGTCGGTGCTCTCCAGGTCCGCTTTCAGCGTCTCAAAGCCTTCTGTGTGTTCACGAATAAACGCTTCATCGATCACGCCGGGTTTGCCCGTGCTCAGCGCCTCTTCATGCATGCTAATCAGGATCTTCATCACTCCTTTCAGCATCGCCGCATCACCGCCAACCCGTACTTTGTAGTAGGTCGAAGCCAGCTCGGTCGAACTCATGGAGAGCATCTCGATCGGGCTCTGCGGCGAGGTGAATCGCTCCAGGCCGCGTTCCCGCAGCGGATTAATTGCGACGATCGTCGCCCCGCGTTTAGAGACTTCCCGCAGCGTGCCCAGCATGCGCGGATGGTTGGTGCCGGGGTTGTGGCCGATGCAGAGCACCAGATCGCAGTGATCGAAATCTTCCAGTTCGACCGTACCCTTTCCGACGCCAATCGACTCCGGCAGTCCGACGCTGGTCGGCTCATGGCACATGTTCGAACAGTCGGGGAAATTGTTGGTGCCATACTCGCGGGCGAAGAGCTGCCACAGAAACGCCGCTTCATTGGAGGCGCGGCCCGAGGTGTAGAACTCCACACTATCCGGGTCATCATAGCTGCGCAGATGCTCACCGATTTCGCGGAAGGCCGTCTCCCATTCGATGGGCTGATAGGTGTCGGTTGCGGCATCATATTTCATCGGATGGGTCAGGCGGCCTTCTCCCTCCAGATGCAGGGCACTGCGCTCCCACAACTCGCTTACCTTGTGTGCGGCAAAAAACTCTGGTGTGGTACGTTTGCTGGTGGCTTCCCATGAAACAGCTTTTGCACCATTTTCACAGAACTCAAAAGAGGACGCGTGCTGCGGATCGGGCCAGGCGCAGCCAGGGCAGTCAAAACCCTGTGGCTGATTGACTTTGAAAAGGGCGATCACATCCTGTTTTACCGCCATCTGGCCGCGGATCGCGTCTGCAACGGCCTTTAAAGCCCCCCAGCCGCCAGCCGCTCCGCTATAGGGTGCGATGCCCTTTGTGCGATTTTGCTCTTTCATAATGCTCCACATTGTCTCTATTTTGTTATGGGTTAATTCTGGTACAGAAAAGCGCATAGCGACGTGGGTTCCGGCTATTATTTACCGAAAATCTTTCTCAAAATGTTTCGATAGACCGCTGCTGGCATAACAGACGCACGAAATAAGAAAAATCGCTTACGGGATTAACGGGGAAATAACCGGAACGGCCTGCCGGAAATTGTTCAAGACGTGGTGAAGGATTATGCTAAGCAACAGGCGGATTAAAGCTAATTGCCTGTTTTAAAAGAGTCATTCCGGGAACCACTTATTTATGGTACGGAAATGCCTTTCTGCCAGGCTTCTGTTATGTGCGCATCGGCGTAAATCGGCGGCCCGGAAAGCGTTATTAGCGTAACGAAGGCAGGATAGTGCAGAAGTTTATGGGTAAATAACGGCGGGTTATTACCGCACGTTCTGTTCAGTGCATTATTTAACTGCAGATGACATACCCGGCTTCGGTTTATTGTTATCCGCGTCAGGGAGGCAAATAACGCTCTGGCCGATCGGCCAGACCCGGTGGCGCTGACCGCCGGGTCAAGCGTTACTGATAAACCGGCCTGAACAGGCAGAAGGCGGGGCGGATGCTGCCGTCATGGCCTGAGCCGTTGTCCGGCTCACCTGTCAGGGAACATCGGTGCGATCTCCCCGCGTAGTAGGATGGGAGATCACCATAAACTCTACCGGTTCATCGCGGTTATTGCGGGCCTGGTGCTTCGACTGTGGCGGGATCTCGATACCCTGCTGCGCAGCGATATCGTGGAGGGTGCCGTCCAGTTCCATTGTCAGCACACCCTGAAGGACAAAAAAGAACTGCCTGGATGAAGCATGAAAATGTCTTTGCTCACAGGTGCCGGGCGGCATTCTCTCGTGAATAATTAACATATCCGGACGGTTCATCAGGTACCAGCCATCGCAACCGTCGCCCCAGTTATAGTGCTCTGCGTTCTCTTTAGCGATCATCCTTCTGCTCCTCGTTTACTTTCGAATAGTGAGTCTGTTATCTCCTGACTGTTCATCCTGTCAGGTGCGCAGACCGCACAAATTTTATGGAACAGCGACACCGCCCCGGGAGAAGTGCGGGATCGCATGTTCAGGACGGAAATGTTCCTGTCAGACCAGACTGACGCGTCTGACAGGCAGCAGGAGCGGATCTTACTTCTTGCTGTTCAGCATCGACTTCAGGTCGGCGAACGGGTTGTAGGTCGCCTCACCCACATCTTTCTGAGCATCTTCGCCAGCCACCACGCGGGTACCATACTGATCGGCCTCGGTGTACTTCGAGTGCTCGTGGTCATGACAATAAAGACAGAGTAACTCCCAGTTACTGCCATCTTCCGGGTTGTTCGTATGGTCGTGATCGATGTGATGTACCGTCAGTTCACGCAGATTAGAGTAGACGAACTCGCGTGAGCAGCGTCCACAGACCCACGGATAGATTTTAAGGGCTTTCTCACGGTAGCCACTTTCCAGCCGCGAATAGTTTTTTGGGATCAGAGCCATTGCCGATGTTACCTGTTATCCAGAGATGTTCACGATAGTGCTGCCACTATATCGCACAAGACCGCCCGGGGAGAACTTCTGCTGCCGTGCGGCAACCGGAAAGATTTTAGCGGCCGCTATTCACCTTCCGTGGCGCAGAGAGCGGATGTCGTCAGGGCAGGGGCCGGATAACGTTAAATTCCAGATTTCCGGACCTGATTTATCATCACGATAGCGCTGATACGGGCGAGTTTTCCCGCTTTGCCGGTCATCCTGCCCTAAATGTAATTCAGAACGCCATAAACCGCCCAGAAGATGGCGTTAGCCCCCAGATAAGTCCAGCAGCCCCAGTAGGCAATAGGTTCGCGCCGGGTGCGAAGTTTGGGCAGAAACACCAGCAAATAGAGCGCAGAGGCGATAAGCGAAACGAAGTAGAAAAATTTCATCATTCTCTCCTGATAGTCATCCTTTCTTTCAGGATAGTCAGGGATCCCAGTTTTGCGTGCCCGGTACGGGAAGTTTCCTTCAGTCTGGCATCGCTGAATGGGAGCGGGGCGATGCTGTCAGCGGTAATGCCCGCCCGCAGATAACCGCAGGCGGGCGTGAAGAAGAGGGCAGCACTACAGATGTTGTTTAAAGAAGCGGGTCAGTTTGTCGAACGGGATCAGGTCAGTGCGATCATAGAGGTCGACATGGCCCGCATCAGGCACGATGTATAACTCTTTGGGCTCTGCCGCACGCTGATAGGCCTCTTCGCTGAACTCGCGTGAATGCGCCTGATCACCGGTAATAAAGAGCACTGGTCGCGGAGAGAGGGTGTCGATGTCATCGAACGGATAGAAGTTCATGAACTTCACGTTGCTGGTAAGCGTCGGATGCGTGGTCAGCGCAGCGGAACTGCCTTTCGGCGTGAACTCCCCACGCGGCGTGCGGTAAAAGTCATAAAACTCTTTTTCGACGGGTGAGGACGCCGCATTGATTTTATGCGGCGTGCCGCCGGTGTACGCCGTTTTACCGCCGGTAAACTCTGCGTAACGCTGCTCTGCCGCCGCCGCAAGGATCTGTTTGCGCTGCGCCAGCGTCTGGCTTTTATTCAGCGCATGGCGATTAGCCGCGCCCATGTCATACATGCTGACGGTTGCAATCGCCTTCATGCGCGGATCAATTTTTGCGGCGCTGATGACGAAACTGCCACTGCCGCAGATCCCCAGCACACCAATCCGGTTGCGATCGACAAAATCGCGGGTGCCCAGATAATCCACAGCGGCACTGAAGTCTTCGGCGTAGATATCCGGCGAGACCGCGTTGCGCGGCTGACCGTCACTTTCGCCCCAGAATGAGAGGTCGATGGCCAGGGTAACAAAGCCCTGTTCGGCCATCTTCTGCGCGTAGAGGCTGGCACTCTGCTCTTTCACGGCCCCCATCGGATGGCCTACCACAATAGCCGGAAGGCGCGCGGTCTGACTGGCCGTTTTTGGCCGGAACAGCGTGCCGGTCACACCCATCTGATACTGATTTTTAAAGCTGACTTTTTCGCGTGTCACCTTATCGCTTTGATAAAAGTTATCGGCTCCGCGCGACATATCGGCCGCGCTGGCCCCAAAAGCACTGATCAACAGGCCAAACAGCAGGGTTAATGCTCTCATAACACGATCCTCAGAGGTTAACGACAGGGGGGCAACGGTGTGCCCGGTTAAACAGCAATCCGGTTATCAGATCCTGCGGGCCTGGCGGGCGGTGATCGTCACCATTCCGGCGGCTGCAATCAGCAGTGTGGCGCTGAGGACAAAGGTGATTTGCCAGCCCGCATGGTCAAAGGCGAGTCCTCCCAGCATTGACCCTGCGGCGATCGACAGCTGGACGATAGCAACCATCAGCCCGCCGCCGGCCTCCGCGTTGTCCGGAAAAGCGCGGGCGACCCAGGCCCACCATCCGGCAGGCGCGGCGGTGGCCACCAGCCCCCAGATCGCGAGCAGCGGCGTCACCTGCCACAGATGATGGCCCGACAGGATCAGCAGCATCGCCACGCCCGCCATCACCAGCGGGATCATCGTCAGGGTGAGATAGAACCCACGCTGTAAAACGCTCCCGACGATCACGGTTCCGGCAAATCCGGCCACGCCCAAAGTCAGCAATACCAGCGACAGCGTCGATACCTCAACCTGCGTAACGGTTTCCAGAAACGGGCGGAGATAGGTAAACAGGGTGAACTGACCCATAAACAGCAGGCCGCAGGCGGTCAGCCCGGATATGACTTGCGGCGAGCGCAGCTGCTGCAGAGGGCTTCTGCTGCGCGGCTGTGCCCGGTCAACCGGCATCGACGGCAGCGCCACTGCCTGCCAGAGCAGCGCGATCAGCGCCACCGGCATCAGGCTGAAAACAGCCCCGCGCCAGCCGATAACCGCGCCAAGATAGCTGCTCAGCGGAGCCGCGATGACCGTCGCCAGCGCATTGCCGCCGTTGAATATGGCCAGCGCGCGAGACACCTGCTCAGCTGGCACCAGCCGGATAGCCACCGCAGCTGACATCGACCAGAATCCGCCGATCACCACGCCTGTTAACGCCCGGCCAGCCATATAGGTCAGATAATCGGATGCCAGTGCCACAATCAGGCCGGACAGGGCCAGTAACAGCGTCAGCGCCAGCAACAGGATTCTGCGATCGAGATGACCGGCGAGCCGGGTAATGGAGAGGCTGGTGATCACCGCCAGCGCGCCAGAGATCGCAATGCCCTGTCCGGCCAGGCCTTCGCTGATCCGCAGATCCTGCGACAGGGGCGACAGCAGGCTGACCGGCATAAACTCCGTGGCGATCAGCGTGAAGACACAGAGTGTCATCGCCCAGACGCCGCTCCAGTGCGCTGCTTGCTGTTGAGGGGAGGCGCTGAAGGTGCCGTCAGACGTCATGAGTTGTCCTGTTTCAGTGGTTGCCGTAATGAATGCAGGCAATCTTACTGTTTCGCTTTATATTGACTAGCTAATGAAACCTTAATGAGGTTATAACCAGAGCTTATTAATCGCAGAGAGAGTGGGCAGCATGAAGCGCAATATGAACGATCTGCAGGCGTTTGTTACCGTGGCGCGAGAGGGCAGCTTTACCCGCGCAGCGGCGCTGCTGGGTGTCACCCAGCCCGCGTTGAGCCAGACGATTACGGCACTGGAAAACCGGATGGCGATCCGCCTGCTGACCCGCACGACCCGCAACGTTTCACCTACCGCGGCGGGTGAGCGGTTGCTTGAGGCTATCGGTAACCGGTTCGATGAGATCGAAGCGGAGCTGGATATGCTGACCGCCTTGCGCGACAAGCCCGCCGGAACGGTCCGCATCACCTGCGGCCCCCATATTCTGAGCACGCTGCTGCTGCCGAAACTGACGCCACTGCTGGCGGCCTACCCTGATATCCGGCTCGAATTCGACGCCAGTCACGGCTTTCGCAATATCGTGGCCGATCGGTTTGATGCGGGCGTCAGAATGGGCGACACCATCGATAAAGATATGGTCGCGATGCCGATCAGCCCGCCGTTACGGATGGCCGCTGTGGCCACGCCCGACTACTTTCGTCGTCATCCTGCCCCCCGGGTGCCGCATGATCTGCTGCAGCACAACTGCATCAATATGCGGCAGGCATCGGCCGGGGGACTCTACGTCTGGGAGTTTGACGGTGAAGAGGGCCCGCTGAATGTGCGGGTGGATGGGCAGCTGACGTTTAATACATCGGCCCACATCGCCGAAGCGGCGCTTGCCGGACAGGGGATCGCTTTCCTGCCGGAACAGGAGTTTGCTGACGGGCTGGAGAAGGGCAAGCTGGTCCGGGTGCTGGAGCGCTGGTGTCAGCCCTTCTCCGGCTATTACCTCTATTATCCCAGTCGCAAACAGCATTCACCGGCCTTTGCGCTGGTCAGGGAGGCACTGCGGCTTAAAGAGGAAGAGTGAAGGCGCGAGATGCCACTCCATGGCGTAAAACGTCCTAAAGCGCTTTATTCAGAATTACTTAGAAGGGCGTCGACTGACCTTGCCTCCTTTCCGGCCGGCTTCCCTGGCTTTTTCATGATCATTTTTGAAATTGCCCCCACTGACTTTGCCTCCTGCACTGCCAGCTTCACTCGCACGTTCCGGATCGTTGGCAAAATTGCCGGCACCACCTCTGTACTTCTGTTGTGTCATAGGAAGACCTCATATCAATGTTCCGTTAGATAAAAAGGACTAGCTAGTCACAGCAGCAAGCATAGCCTTCCGCTTCGGTTATGCCAATTCGTGGCACGACATCGTTGATAAGGCGGCGGTTTATCAGTCGCCCTGGTTTATGTGCAGCAGAGGAGCGATGAATAAACTACGCTTAAAGGCCTGAAGAAAAAGGAGAACGCTATGGCTGACGCGACCTTAATCGACACATTAGAGCTGGGTTCTGACGACCAGAAACAGAAATATGAAATCTACGGTGAGGATGCACAAACGCCCACGCATGCTGTGATCTACCGGCAGCAGGGCAGTGACTGGCAACCACTGGAGGAGACGCTCACCTTCGCCGCGCAGGATGAGCAGCAGGAAGCCACCGGATCGATGGGCTATGGTTCCGGTGATACGCTGCCGGACCTGCGCGATCTGCCTGCCGAAGCGCGCGAGCGTTGCGAACAGCACTTTCACGAGCAGCAGGGAGAGTAATTCCGCCTGTATCGCCTGGACGCACGGATGCGATGTAAACGCCATTCTGATGCGTCCGGCTCCCTTGTCTGCCGCAGGATAGATCGCCGTAAGCGGGAGTCGTCCCGCTTTTGACGCGGTCGTCACCCCCTTCGGGCACGCTCAGGCCACCGACTTCCCCTCTGATTCTGTCCTTTCGAACGCTTCAATTATCGACAGTCTCGCAAGCTGTAAAAAAGTGTGACCTGAACCGCTGGATATCCTCTGCGCAATCGATGTATAAGCCTATCTTCTGCTACAAAAATGCAACAACTTCAGAGATTAAACTGATTGCAGCAATCGCTAAAGGTTTTCTCACTGCTGGCGATAACCCATTGGCGCTGAACACGTTGATCATTGATGAACCCGACCTTCAGCGCCGAGTTCTGAATGCGAACGGACCTGCCTTTAGCCCTCCCTTTACACACACCAGAAAGCGCTGACTCAGGCGCAGATTACTCAAATAAGAAGCGAAAATATTACTATGTCGATCCTGAAGACGATCAAAAGATGCCTGCCTGTTTCCCGTCTCCGGCGGAGCAGTCAGCCAGCCAATGGCACCTGGGATTGTCGTGCATTGCCGGATTCACTGAGCGCGATTGGATTAAGCTCACGCGCCGGCGGGATCCTGATGACCTTTGTGCCGCCTGAGGCAGATTTTCAGCGGGTCAGTCAGGCGTGGCAGCGCTTCAATTCTTCCAGCCTGACGGTGCTGACGCTCTCCTCCAACGGGGCGCTGAGCAGCAGCCGGGCGCAGAGCACCTACTGTGACGGTCATGGCCCGGAGGGAAGCTACCTCTGGCTGCCGGACAGCCTGATTGCCCGTCATGAGACACATATCGTCGATCTGCACGTCAGCGACACGCAGACCGCCACTCAGCGCATCACAGCCATTCAGCAGGAGCTGATGCGACTGCAGGTTCGTATGCCGCTCTCGGCCGAGCACACGTTCGCGATGATTTACTGCGATGGGCTGTCAGCCTCAGAAGGCTTTCTGATGCAGGCCTGGTACAACAGCGGACGCTTTCCCTGCCTGGCGATTGGGGGTTCAGCGGGCGGAAAAGTGACGTTTGAGGGTACCTGGATCGGAGCCGGTGGCCGGGTGTTACAGGGCAAAGCCGTGATTATCTTCTGCCAGATGGCCGCCGGAAAATCCTTTGCGCCTTTCAAAAGCCAGAACTTTACGCCACGCGACCAGAGCTGGCTGATTGCCGAGGCCGATCCGATTGCGCGCAGCGTCACGTCGGTATTTAACAGCCAGGGGCAACAGCAGCCGTTTATTGCAACGCTGTGTGACTATCTCAGCTGCTCCGAAGCGCAACTGACCGACCGGCTGAAGGGATTAACCTTTGGCGTGAAAGTTGGCGGCGAATTTTTTATTCGCTCGATCGCCAGAATTGAGCCGGGCGGCGTAACCTTCTTCTGCGATCTGGAGTTTGGCGACAGGCTTTACCTGATGCAGGAGAAGGATTTCCGCCAGGCAACGCAACAGGAGTGGCAGGCGTTTACCGCTCAGCATGGCAAACCGGCCGCTATTCTGATGAACGACTGTATCCTGCGTCGTGTCGGTAACGCTGAACAGCTGCATAATGCCCATTTCTTCAAGGGGATCGCCGCCGCCGGTTTTTCCAGTTTTGGCGAAATCCTGGGCGTGCCTATTAATCAGACGCTCTCTGCGCTGGTGTTCTTCAACCATGATGTCAAAGCGATGCGTCAGTTTCCGGTCGAGTATGCCGGTTATGCCGCGCACTACGCCCAGCGGGCGTTACGTCGCTGGGAAGCCCTGAACAGTGTTCAGACGCGGGTGCTGGATCGGGTCATCAATTATCAGCAGGCACTGACGCCGCTGATGGAGGCCCTGCCGGTGCTGGAAACGGCGACCCAGAGCCAGGGCGAAACGCTGAGCCTCGCGGAAAGCAGCATCCGTAACATCAGTCATATTGCCACAGAGAGTCAGCAGGCACAGGGGCGGCTGGATAACGGGCTGGACGACCTGGAAAAAATCTCCCACGGCATTAACGAGATTACGCACGGCATCAGCAATATTGCTTTCCAGACAAATATTCTGGCGCTGAACGCTGCCGTGGAAGCGGCCCGCGCCGGGGAAGCGGGCCGGGGATTTGCGGTGGTCGCGGGCGAAGTGCGTCGTCTGGCGCACTCTTCAAAAGAGCAGGCCGAAGCCACAGCCAGTAACATCGGCGAAGCGGTTTCCACTATCTCGCGTATCCGTCTGGTCGCCAGCGACTCTGCGCAGACTGCCGCGCAGATGGCAGAGCGCAGCATCAGCGCGGCCGATACGCTGGCCGCCATGAATCAGCAGACCCGGCATGAGCGCGCCGATATTGCCAGACATCTCGGCAGTCTGCGTGAACTGACGCAGGGAATGGACGCGATGCAGGAGGCGGTCGCGCAGCTTAAAGTGTTACAAACGCTTTCCGGCGCGCAGGTTAAGGCCTGATTTATCTCAACAAAGTGACAATAAAATGCGGTATAAGCGTAACGGCCAGGCAAAGCCGCCGCCAGGTTGTTACACTTGTCGGTGATTAACCACGCAGAGGTAAGAATGAAAATCAAAAGTTATGCAGCCATGCAGGCTGGCCAGGCCCTTGAACTCTACGAATACGATGCCGCTGAACTGGCAGCCGAAGAAGTTGAAGTCCAGGTCGAGTACTGTGGTGTCTGCCACTCGGATTTGTCGATGATCGACAATGAGTGGGGCATCTCGCAGTTCCCGGTGATTGCAGGACATGAAGTGATTGGCCGCGTTTCTGCGCTGGGCGCTGCGGCTAAAAACAAAGGTCTCTCTGTTGGTCAGCGTGTAGGGATTGGCTGGACGGCGAAAAGCTGTCAGCACTGCGATGCCTGTATCAATGGCGAGCACGTTAACTGCCATCAGGGCAGCACGCCTACCATCATGAACAAAGGCGGATTTGCCGAGAAGCTGCGCGCAGACTGGCAGTGGGTGATCCCGCTGCCTGAAAAACTGGATGCCGAAACGGCGGGTCCGCTGCTGTGCGGCGGGATCACCGTCTTCAAACCGCTGCTGATGAGTAACATCTCTGTTTCCAGCCGCGTCGGCGTAATTGGTATCGGTGGCCTGGGCCATATCGCGATCAAAATTCTGCACGCGATGGGCGCGGAAGTGGTTGCATTCAGCTCCACGCCGGATAAGAAGCAGTCGATTCTGGATATGGGGGCGGATGAGGTGGTTAACAGCCGCGATCCTGAAGCCCTGAAGCAGCAGGCGGGCCGTTTTGACCTGATCCTGAGCACCGTTGCCGTCAATCTGGACTGGAAACCTTATTTCGCGGCGCTGGCGCCGCACGGCAGGTTCCATACCGTGGGTGCAGTGCTGAAGCCGATTGAAGTCAGTGCGTTTGAGCTGATCATGGGCGACAAAGCCGTCACCGGTTCGTCAACCGGCTCACCGGGCCAGCTGCGCTCGCTGCTGAAACTCGCTTCGCGTGCGGATATTGCGCCGCAGGTTGAGTTCTTCCCGATGTCAGACATCAATAAAGCGCTGGATCATGTTCGTGCCGGTAAAGCGAATTACCGTGTGGTACTGAAAGCCGATTTCTGATTTTAAAATGCCGCAGCGTACTGCGGCATTTTTTTTGCATTTGTTAGCCATTTGCCTGTCCGGCTTGTGCGTGCAGCTGCACGCTGATACAGCAGGCTACCCGCCGGCCGAAAATTATTGCGCCGGGATCAGGAAATCATCCAGTGAGCCGCCATTATCAATAGCAGCTTTAATCACAGAGGGGGTGCGTCCCTGACCTGTCCAGTAACATTCCTGACCATTTGCATCGCTGTAGCGATATTTTGCCGGACGCTTTGCGCGTTTCTTTTTGCCGGTGTCGGCTGGAGAGAGGCTAATGATGAGTTCGGCAGGATTAATCCCCTCTTCCATTAACAGCTCCTGGTAAAACGCCAGTTTTTCCGCTTTTTCACGCGCTTCTGCTGCCCGCGCACTTTCTTCTTCACGGCGTTCATTTACCACGGTCTCAAATTTCTGGTGTAATTCTTCCAGCACAGCCAGCTCAATATTGCGCGCCCCGGCACGAAGAGTGCGGATATTGTTCAGGCTGTTCAGGTTCTTACTCATAAAATTCCTCAAATACTCAAGTTAATCAATTAAGTGCTAATTGTTCAGCGGGCAAGGGTAACATTACCCTGCCTGGAAATTGAAGCGTCAGTGTAGCTTTATTCGCTACTAAATTTTTATCAGAGATGCTGATTTAGCCGGTCAGGTATAGGATTTAAGCGAAATCTGCTGGATAAATGTAAATCAGCGCGATGGTGGCGTGATTAAAGACGGGGCATTTTTGCTTCTGGTTAACTGTGATTAAATCGTGCAAAAGGTTTATTAAGGACTGGCATGAATTTTCGCCGAAAAAATGATGGCCCGACACCTGAAATCTCGCCGCTGCTGAGAAGCATTATGCTCTCGGGAATATTGCTTACCGCAACCGTGGTTGGAATGGATCTGTGGACGCTGCGCGAAGACTGGTATGAAACCGTTGATAAAGCGGAAGATGCGGCGGTCAATCTGTCGTTATCACAGGCACGTCAGGCGGATGATACGTTTTTGCAGACCGAAATCGCGCTGCGTGAAGTCCAGCGCGAACTGGAAAAGCAGATGGCCACGACCGGTGTGGATGGGGAGGCGCTCAGTCAGACGATGCGGCTGTTACAGAGCCGCCTGCCGCAGCTTCACGGTCTGTTCTACTATGATGCCAAAGGCGCATGGGTTGCGACCTCGATGAGCAGCGTGCCGCCGGGGATTGATAACTCCGATCGCGAATATTTCGATTATCATCGTGCCAGTCCGCGCAATAATCTGCACGTCGGTCCGGTGCTGCGCAGCCGCACCACGCACGAGCTGGTTATTCCGGTTACGCTCCGCGTTAACGACGCTTTCAACAGCTTCCGGGGTGTCTTACTGGCCACCATCAAAGTGGACTATTTCCGTCGGTTCTACAGCTATTATGAGCTCAGCGAAGGGGATGTTCTGGTGCTGATGCTGGCCGACAGCACGGTGCTTTACGCCCGCCCGATGCCGGATAGTTACATCGGTAAAAATCTCTCCGTCAGTCCGCTGTTTCTCAGAATACTGGCGAACTCGGATAAGGGTAGCGGCCAGTGGACGGCCGCGCTGGATGGCAAACAGCGCATCTTCGGTTTTGTCCGCTCACAGCGCTATCCGCTGGTGGTGGCCGCGGGCTATGACAAACATGCGCTTTTCAGTCACTGGCTGAAGAGCTGGGTTCAGGATCTGATTCTGAATGCGGCGCTGCTGGGCGTGATCCTTTTGCTGGGTTCGTTTGTACTGCGTCAGGCCCGGCATACGCTGCGTTATCAGCTGGAGCTGACCCGATTACGTGATGAACTGACCGCGGCTAATCGCACACTGGAAAACCTGGCGCATAATGACGGGCTGACCGGAGTTGCCAACCGGCGTCATTTCAATGAAAAGCTGGCCGAAAGCCTGGAGCGCGCAGCGCGCAGCGGAAAGCCGGTGTCGTTAATCCTGTTCGATATCGATTACTTCAAACGCTATAACGACACCTATGGTCATGTCGCCGGTGACGACTGCCTGAAAAAAGTGGCCACTGTTATGAAAAACGCGGTCCGTCGCAGAGATGAACTTGCAGCCCGTTATGGCGGCGAAGAGTTCGCCATTATTCTGATGGAACAGCCGCTCTCTGCGGCGGTGAGTCTCGCGGAATCCATCACTGCGTCTGTCAGTAAGCTCGCCATACCACATCGGGCCTCTGAATTACCGCAAAAGCATGTCACGCTGAGTGCAGGCTGCGCCGTATATCTGATGTCTGATCCAGAAGGATGGAAAAAAACGCTGATAGAACGGGCAGACGAAGCGCTGTATCGGGCTAAGCGGGCAGGGCGTAATCAGGTTAAAAGCGAAGAACGTCAGGAGTAATCCATTGCCCGGTTTTCACGGGATAGGGTGGTATTAAGAGGAAACGGCAGCGGAGTTCATCAGACAATAGATGTTAAACAAACCGCCTGAGTACTCTCAGACGGTTGTCATTCGGGCAGCCGGTATCAGATGAGGAAATCGTCCAGCGATTTACCCGCATCAATCGCGGTTTTAATAGCAGAAGGCGTACGGCCCTGGCCTGTCCACTGTTTAACTTCGCCATTTTCATCAGTGTACTGATATTTAGCCGGGCGAGGCGCGCGCTTTTTCTTCTCTGTGGGTGCCGCCTGCATGCCGTTTAACAGTTCGTTTGGATCAATACCTTCCTGCAGCAGTAATTCACGATATTTTGCCAGTTTCTCTGCTTTTTCACGGTTAGCCGCTTCAGAAGCCTGCGCTTCTTCACGCCGCTCACTGACGACAACTGACAGTTTTTCAAGCATTTCTTCCAGGGCAGCAAGGTCAAGCTCGCGAGCATTGGCACGAAGGGTGCGGATATTATTCAAGCTGTTGAGAGTGTCACTCATCAAAGTCACCATAGTCATGTTCAGATAATAAAATACAGAAGAGCGGGTTCACGCTGATGCTTTTCGTCAGACCTGCTTTTTTGAGAATGCTTGCCTTCGAATAATCATAATACAGAACCGGGAGTTCAACGCTGACATATTAATCGCTTTCTCTGAGAGTTTAAACTCTAATTAACGTCTTCACCTTAAACAAAAGTAAAGTTACTCTTTTTTTACGATTATCGCTCAAAGTGACAAAAAGACGCATCAACTGATACGCCTGATAATTGAGTTCCGTGAGGGATTGTTCCCCCTTCCGGGGCATTTTTCGCCACCGTCGCTTCGCTAATCCCGAACTGCTGAGTTCTTCGGGTTAAATGGCGTGACCGGTGTAACCTGCTCAGTCTGATATGCGCTGGCGCTGAGCCTAATAGAGGAGAGGGGCGCTGGTAAAACGTCGAAAAATTAATTCATTGTCCGCTCATTAATTACGGTTATCTGTAACCTTATGATAATCAATTATTTTATTATTAACGATTCAGCCCGGCCGCTCTGGCTGCGCCGGGCTGGTGAGTGATTAGTGCTCAGAGAAGAGGAGGGGAAAAAATAAATGGACAGACACGCATCCCTCAGACGATAAACCGCGTTGTTTCTGAATAAACTATTTACGTGCGTAATGATTTCTGAACAGGCATGAGGGTAATGTGGCCGGTTTTATCCGGCAGATTTAATGGCTGCCCCCCATCAGGCCAGATTATTGTCTAAATCCGCTGCGTGTTATGTGTCGGGCTCTCTGGCGACCACGCGATAGTCATTCAGGACAATCTGAGGCTCACTGACGGACGCAAAGGCCAGGAATTATTGGCGCAGGTATCCAGGCAATCTATCAGGGCTTGCGGTTAATTTACTGTCGCCGTTTATTCATCTGATAAACAACGTGACGCAGAGTGTGTCAGAAGCGGTAGAAGATCAGAATCTGGCAGTAACAGAAATGACCTCAGGAAAGCCGCGAACTGACTTTGTGATATTCACCCTCTGGCTTATCGCAGAAGGCGATGGGCTATACTTACAACAGCTGCAGCAAAAGGCTTTATCAGAGGGGCTGACATGTTTAAAGGCAATAAAAAGTCGTTACCGGTTCGCTACTGTAAAACGTGCAAAAAACCGATGACGTGGCGGAAAAAATGGGAAAAGTGCTGGGATGAGGTGATGTACTGTTCAGAACGTTGCCGGCGACAGCGCAATCAACCGTCTGATGAGAATTCAGTGTCCGCCAGACGTGATAGCGGACACTGAATCGAGCGGGCCAGGGCGCAGCCCGCCCCGACCACCCCGCGTATGTTATTGCTGGACCTCTATCTGCTGCCAGCCTTTTCTGAACATACAATCTTTGACCAGAATTTCCCGCTGGCTCTCATTAGCATCGCTGGTTGAGTAGTCCGTGTCTGTGGTTTTGTACTTACTGTCTTTTGAGGTGTATTTACCGCTCACAATATTATCTGGCGGTAAGTCGCGCAGCGCCTGAGCCTGACAGGCCGTTTCTGCCACGGTTTCTTGCTGCTCTGATGCATCGGGTTTGACCCATTTATACTGCACGCAGCCGGTCAGACAGAGAGTAAAGAACATCAGCATAAACGTTTTCATAATCTGCCTCTCAGTAATCCCCGTCTGAGATAAGACGAGAAGAAGAGCAAGGAAACCAGACCCTGTAACGGCAGATTTCCTTGCGGTATCAGGTGGCATTGTTATCCGGCGTCAGAATGTCAGGCCGCCACCAATATAGGGGCCATCGATCAGGGTATGGCCCGGACGCCCGTCTTTGCCATCCACACCCGCATAGCGATAGCCTGCTTTCAGCACCAACGGTCCCAGCGGCGACCAGCTGATCCCGCCATCCGCTTCCACAAAGTTTTTGACGCTGTTGGCCAGCCCTTCAGGAGCGGAGTAGCCTTCGCCATAGATTGCAAAGTCAGCAGGGAGCGAGAGTTTTATGCCTCCCCCGACAGGAAAGGCGACGCCATCATCGCCTTTCTTACCACCGATGTAAGTGGCCTTTACGCCAGCGGTCAGCATCAGCGGACCAAGCTCCAGGTTATAGCCGGTTCCCGCCTGCCCAATCTGCACGCCATCCGAGGTGTTTTTGATCCACTGGCTGTCCAGGTAAATCCCGCCGGACGAACGCCCCATTTCTGCATCAAGCACAGAGTAATTTTTGCCCTGTTCTGCAGTCAGGCCCATCGCCATTGCAGAGGAAGAGACGCACAGCAGTACGCCAAGGCTGATAATTGACATTTTCATTGCTGATTTATTCCATAGGATAAGGTTTCAGGACGGCATAACCGATCGCTGTCTGAAACGAATTACTTTTGAACGATCTCTTTAACATCGTGCTGTTGCATCTGATGCGTATTTCCATCCGTGTCACGGTAGGAGATCATGCCGGTTTCTTTGTCTCTGGCTGGCTTGCCGTGGGTGGTAATCATATGCCCGTCATTGGTGGAGATCACATAATCACTGGAGCAGGCTGAGAGGGTGAGCGCGGACGTCATCATCACAATCGCGAAGGCGATTTTTTTGCCAGAATCTGAAGGTGTCATTTTACTTACCTGTCATTACTTTTTAAGAAGATGCGGCATTATTTGCTCTGATTGTTAAACGCTATGATAACAATACGCCTCTCCGGCTATTAATACGGGAAAGCATGATCTGGATCAATTTCGCAGGTGACGAGTAAAGAAAGTGATATTACAGCGCAGAAAGGGCAGATGCGGGTCATTTTTAAATATCAGTACTATGAAGAGGCAATACCTTTCCGTATTGTTTTTTTATTTTCTCAGCAAGAGGTGGGAATAAGGGTGAAATAAAATAGAAATGTCATGTTTCAGTTAATCTTTGTGGGTTTTTTTTAATTAAATATATTGATGGCAGATAAACTGAATGGTCTGTTTTAAAAGGGATTTAACATATGAGAAAGACAATCATTTTGGCGGCACTTGCCTCATTGCCGTTTGCAGGATTTGCGGCGACAGATACCTGTCGGGTTCAGTTGGCCGATATTTCGACGAAAACGGAACTGGCCAAAAGCCGTGGGGATAGTGCGGCCGTTGCCCGACTCAACATTGCCCGTGATAAAGTACAGACATACTGTTCTGACGACCGCCAGGCAAGACGTGCTTCTCGCGATGTCGGCCAGGGCGTGAGAGAGGTAAAAAAGGCGGAGCTTGAGCTTCAGGAGGCCCAGCTGGAGCTGAAAGAAGCAAAAGCAGAGGGAGGTATCGACAAAATCAGAAAGAAGAGCAGCAGGGTTGAAGAGAAAAAACGCAGACTTGAATCCGCAAAAATGGAATTGCAGGACGCGCAGGCTGACGCACGGCGTCTGAACTAATTTCGTTATATTCTAAGGCTCAAGCAGTGAGCCTTAGATCCTCTACTGCTAATGGGATACAGTCAGCCCTGAGATCATCAGTACCTTTTCCGATTGAAATTCCGCCTATCCCCTCACAGAATTTACGCCTCATGCCGACAACACAGCCTCATGAAAAATCCGATACGCAATCCGGAGCTTTGCCGGTAAACAGCCTATCCAGACAGGCAGTTTTTTTGGCGGCATAGAGTAAAAAAAAACCACTCCGAAGAGTGGTCGTAATCAATAAAAATACTCAACGAGCAAAATTGTCGAATAAAACTTTTAAGACTGGGATGCGTTTATGCAGGAAAATATTAGCGTCGAACGGCCAGATAACCGAAGCTTTTTTTTACTCAATATCAGACCACTGAATTTTAATGATTGTCAAATTCAATAACAGGTTGGGGTTCTACGCCGGAACCCCAGATTTTTCCGTTACCCCAGTTTCAGCCCCGCAATCAGTGTATCCAGGTCAATAATTTCATTGCTGCTCTGGAAGGTATAATGTCCGTTCAGCAAAATGTGTTGCCAGGCCACCGGTGATATCCGGGTCAGTGCCTCAATGCCCCTGTCGTTACCCTCAACTTCCAGTCGCTCCAGCAATCGGGACAGGATCGCCGAGTTGTAATAAACGATCGCGTTGCAGATCAACCGCCCGCACTGGTTGCTGGTTTCCGTTTCAAGGTCATTTTTCCCGGTTAACTCTTTCTTTCCACCGACTTTAGCGACGGCGGCGCGTAGCTGGTGATACGATTCAATCCGGTTCTGGGAGCGACGGATGTTGCGCTCCAGCTGCGGGTCCCGAAGATATTTCAGCGTGTAAATGCTGCGTACCAGCCGGTCATATTCAAATATTGCCTGTCTTGTCGGATTGGCTGTTGTGTACGTGCACAGTTTGCGGATCAATGTTCCCTGTGTCATTTCCTTCAGCCCCAGCGTGGCAACAACACGATTGAGATTGCTTTTTTCACGGGTAATAAGCTCCTGGTCAATCTGCCCGACGGGCTGAATCAGGCACTTTTTATATTCTGATGGATCTCTGGTGCAGTACAGCTCCTGCAGTTGTCTGTTCAGGTCAGTAAAATGAGGTTCAAAGCGCAGGCCAAACCAGTTCAGGAGTGCAAAGTTGGCTTTATTTATACTGTGCATATCTCCAGTGATAGCCATGGGTTTCACTTCTGAGGTATTGCGGTACCAGATATCAAAGACGTGGTGGCCTTCGTAGTCATTTGTACCAATCAGATATCCGTTGATCGGAATGTGGTTGCACAGCAGTGTATAAGCCACCAGGCCTTTACCGCGCCCAAAGTATTTACGCGAATACCTGGCTTTTACTGTCGGGCGCTCAACACCAAATTTCTGCCCGTCAACAGCACCATAAAGCGTCTCCGGATCAAACGAATAGAGCGGAAAAACTGGCAGTGACTCTATGGCGTCGGTAATGCAGTCATTGGCCGTGAGCAATGACGCCAGGCGAAGGTACTGTTCGTACGTGGTTTCCAGAACATGGAACGGAATATCGCTGGTTCGGGCCATGACGTGATTGTCATGATTCATCGCCTGCGCGACGATAACCGCCATCAGGCTGTCTGCATCCGCTTCTTTTTTTGCATAACGGGGCTGCAGCGGCTTCATGGCAGACAGGAACCGGCACTGCCGGTTAACAAAGCGGAAGACGTCGGTCACATCGCAGAATGGCAGTTGCTCATAAAATCGTTTCTCCTGCGCCTTATGGCGACTGACCACCGATTTATGCCAGGTCAGTTTCTGCGTTTCTTTATCGTATTCCAGATGCGCCAGTTTCCCCTGCTTCAGCTCGCGGTTAAACGCTTTCCACTGTCGGTGCAGCTCGGTCGACAGTGCTTTTAGCTGCGTTCTGATGGGCTTCTGCAGAAAGGGAATATTCATTTCTGCCAGCACTGCGACCTGTTCTCCTTCCGGTACCAGCTCATCAGAAAGATGGCGGTGCCGGAGACTGTCATTAAGGTGGAATTCACCCGCCTGAAAACGCTTTCTTATCTGGCGATAGAGCCAGAACTCATAGCGCCCGGCATTCAGGCCTGTGGGCTCACCATCCTCACCGTATTCCAGCAGGTACGGACGTAGCCGCGCTGGTAACGTTTCTGGCGGACATTCCGCCAGCGGCCGCTGCGAAAGTGTCTGCTTTTTGCCGAACACCATTCTGAGCCAGCTCAGCGCCTCTGCCCACGGACTGTCCCGGACCACACTGGTGAGATCGAGTGACAGATATAATGGTCGCAGGTGACGCCGTATTAATGCCGTCATACCGTCCACGGCCTGCCACTGCAACGCCAGCTTACTGATGGGTTTTACACTCATGCGCTGCGCGGTGGTTTTCAGTGCCTCCCGTGGCATGATTTTCCAGGCACGGCGGCGGACTTCACCAAAGGTGGTGGGGTCGGGAACACTGTCATCAACATAAAGCGACAGCAGACGCCCGATTTTAGATGTTTCGCGTCGGTGTTTTTCCTGGACGTCAGCCATAAGCTGTTTAGCCATACTGCGGCTTTCATCCTCAAGCTGTTTCATATGGAAAAACATCGCATCCGCCAGGTTGTCGCTGAACTGGCGATATCGGATCCAGGCATAGCACAGCAGGTAGAGGCGGGTCTGCTCCTGCTTCAGGTTGCGGAGATCGTAAACGGTATAGAAATTTGCCAGACTGGCGTAATACAGCAGATTTTGTTGGGAAATATTCAGTGCCGGCAGGATGCCACAGGCTTTATGATGCAGTGGTTCCAGCAGGGCCCGTTTTTCCCGTTCATGAACCATCTGCCGCCAGCCAAAGTCACGTGCATCCTGCCTGAGGACCGCGAGTCGGGAAAGGGTATCGTCGCGCTCAATCAGCCTGTCCAGGCCAGCAATGGAAGCGTCATCAAGCCACGCCGTCAGAATACGGCCCAGCCGCTGTCTTTCATCAGAGAGAACCCGGCTCACCAGTTCCTGGAGCGTGGTGTACCCTGGGCGGATGATTTTATGCTCGTTAAGCCAGATGATCAGCTCTGTGGTAATAAAACCGGGAGTCACATCGCGTCGAACAATGTGTGCAGCCTGTTGCTCAAGCTGCGAAGACAGCGAAGATGACCACGGCCGGTAACCATACAGCGCGCAGATTTTTTCCCGCTGAGCATAGCGTTCATGCTTAGTGGGAGATTTGTCCGGAAGTGACTCACCAGGAAAATAACGGCTCAGGACAAAATCGCAGTCATCTTTAACCTCATTCCACCCAAAGCGGAAAAACAGGTGCTTGGCTTTAAAGTAAGCGATCTGCAGTATGCAAAAAACCTGAGCATGAATCCCCCTGCGGTTGTTTACCAGCGCCAGTTCGGGTTCATCCAGAGCCAGAAACTCCAGCCGCTGCGCATCATCTAAATCAGGGAGTCCGTACAGCGCTTCCTGCTCGGCGTCCGAAAGAATACTAAGGAGCTTATTTTTATGGGCCATCCCTGATCCTTATGCTTACTGGAGTCTGAGGCGGGCAGGCCCGCGGGTTAAGTTCAGCTTTTGAGCGCACACCGCTCAGTGGAACGAAAACTCACGTTAAGGGCTTTTGGTGAGGTGATTGTTAAAAAGGATCCACAAGGGATCCTTTTCAGGAGCTACTACCAGCTACCATAGGGATAGGCTTTCCCTTTGATAAAATCCTTTATGTCCTGATCATATCCGTAAGAAAAGTCACTCTGCGTAATCCCTTTACAGGCATCCAGCTTATCCCCGGACAGCGTGGTAATTTTTACCGGTTCGACGGGTAAATTGTCCACCGGCGCGCTGTTCTGAAGCCATATTCGGACTTTGCCTTCAGGCGCCAGACCGAACAACAGCGTGTCATACCAGGCCGTATTCCCACGCCAGTCCTTTCCGGTTGGCACCGACATTTTTGCCCACAGAGCTGGTGAGAAGGTGATGCGCGTCTCGTAGGTCTTTTTATCGATGACCGAATCCCAGCAGAACAGCATCTGTGCAGGCGGATGCCGGATCTTGTTAAACTGGGCATGCCTGCTTATCCGGCTGCTCCAGCGTCCCACGCTGTCAGGATTTTCCTGAGTGCTGTCCAGCGTCCGGAAGGTGGAGACCACCTTTTCGTTGTCGATAATCAGCGCTTTCGTCACCACCGCCGGTAATGCCCGGGGAGTGAAAAACGCAAAATCAATCTCACCGTAGGGCATTTCACCGGTGTCTTCCGGCGTCGGCGCTTCGCCTGCCCGGCAGCCGCTGACCATGACCAGCATCAGCAGGGGAAAAAGGGCTTTCAGCTTCATACCTTTTTCCCGTCCATGCTGTAGACCGAGCGTTTCCACTGCTCATCGGGCCGGTTGATAAAGCCAATCAGCTCTGAGGGCGATGCCCCCCCGTGAATGAAGCCGTCCGTATTCACCACGATGGCATTCCAGTTGGCCGAACAGTGAATATACTTCTCCGCAATCACGTCCAGCTCATCCTGACTGAACGCCGGGGGCGTCTGGCCGCTGCGGACAGCTTTCCCCATCATCAGCGCCTTATCACACAGAGAAGACAGCTCATCCGGGAGGTGTAACTCATGATTCGTTGCGCGAATAGGTTCAAACACCACCCCGGCTTCCTGTGCAGCCTCAAGCATCACCCTCAGCACCACGCGGGACCAGTCGTTTCTGACGGTCCGCTCCCGCAGGGTCAGCGCCGCAAAGCTGCGTTTCTGCATCTGGCCGTACCGATCCGGAGGAAGCCTGTCGTCATGCCAGGTTTCTGCCGAAATGTCGTTTGTCCGCAGCAGCGGGGCCAGGCAGGGCGATTTATCCAGCGTCTGCAGCTGCGCCACGGCCTGCCGGTAGGTCTGCGTCTTTTCACCGGGCTGACTGTAAGGGACCGTCTCCGTTGCAGGCCGCGTCAGAAAAAGATGTTCTTTAGTGACCGGCAGGTATCCGCCGCCGATATCGGAATGTGCGCCGGGTAGCGCCAGTTCAGGCCAGGCCGGTTTCACGCTGTTTAGCGCAAAGTTGAACCGACACTCGTTCGCGGCGGTGATATGAAACACCTTTTCTGCCACGCCGGGGCGCAGGGTGAGCTTCACGTCACCGGTATCCGCACTGTGCGGATTCAGACCGTTAACCGGCGTACCTATGGCAGCAACGGTATCGAAAATACCGATGAAACGGGTTTTACCGGAAGGGGAACCATTAAATGCAGTATCCGTCACGCCCTGTCGGATGGCGCTGATAATGGCCGGGTCTTCTGACTGGATGCGGTTGGCAAAATGCCGGGCAGCAGCAGCGCCCCGACTGAAGCCAAAGATGTCAAACTGCAGGGACTTGATGACAAGCTCACTGTCTGCCACCTGCCTTCTGATATCCCTGATGCTCTGATTCAGTACATCATTCAGCCGGGCTACAGCATTATCTGTTTTGGCAATAACACCGGTATCGGATATACCAAAACCCTGCCCCAGCTTGCTGTCAGGTTTACCCGCATCGGTGCCGATACCGTCAATATAAACGGCAGACTGGACGATTCCTTTATCTACAGGTATGTCCTGTTTATATAGCGAACTCAGCCAGTGAATATTGGTGTAGTACCCGGTATAGCTGGTTGCACCGCTGCCTGACACGCCAAAATTTTCTCGGGCGCATTTTGCCAGAATGGACTCGGCTTCCGGGTCATCCAGGTTGTAATGACCGGCAGTATACGCCTTCAGCATGTTCTGCGTGTTAACGGCATTGTTGCCGGTACCGTCGAAGAACACGCCAATAGTCAGCGTAACTTCATGGGATTCAACCGGCAGGGCGCTTTTACGTGCCGACTGTGCATGCTGCTCCGGGTCGGCCTGATGGAGTGGTACCGCTGAACGGGGTGCGGCGTGCCCGCCCGGCGCAATCACGCGGTTCACGCCCGCAGGACATCCGCAGGTAACGTCCGATAAGTGAACCGCCGTAATTCTCCCGTTCAGGGGCCGACTGCTGTCACCGGTTGAGATCACACCGGGCACACCGCACTTCGGGCAGGGTGTGGTTTTGTCACCCACGCAGAGGGTCGCTTTTCCGTTGACGGTCCAGCGGCTACTGGCGATGCAGGTTGCCCCCGTCGTTGTTTTATCGCCATTCAGGGCGATGTTCTTCCCGTGGAGGGTATTTCCCGTACCTGAGGCCATCAGTTGTCTCTCTCAGACATGATATAACTCCCTGTTTTATTGGGTTAACGGATAATTTACAGGCATAAGGGAACATAAAATTTGATTTAAGTCAGTGAACTGGGGTTGCGGTGGTGATAACGCCTGCAAGGCAGTGTTTTTTTGATGAAAGAGGCAGGTCAATGCTCCAGGCCTGGTGAATATATCTGGATACACAGAACTATAAGGAGTCGGGTTCGGTAATTAACCTGGCAGTAGATACCCGGCAGACAAGTGTCACATTATCATTCACAGAAAACCTTTACGTGCCATAATTTAAATGACGGGTAATGTGACTAACATTGACGGTTGCCGATACAAAAATCAGAATGTCACATAATCGAACGTATATGTGACAGGTGTGAAATGTTAATTGGTTATATGCGGGTGTCAAAAGCAGATGGTTCGCAGGCAAATAATTTACAGCGAGATGCAATGATCGCCGCAGGTGTCGATGTTGCCCATCTTTATGAAGACCGGGCATCGGGCAAGCGAGAGGATCGCCCTGGACTTACCGGGTGTCTGAAAGCACTTCGGCCCGGAGACACACTGATTGTATGGAAGCTGGACCGCCTCGGTCGTGATCTTCGCCATCTCATAAATACAGTTCATGACCTGACCGGGAGAGGTATTGGTCTGAAGGTGCTGACCGGTCACGGTGCGACTATCGACACCACAACCGCCGCTGGCAAGCTAGTCTTTGGGATCTTTGCTGCCCTGGCCGAGTTTGAGCGCGAGCTGATTGCTGAACGAACGACTGCAGGTCTGGCATCAGCAAGAGCCCGTGGGCGAAACGGCGGACGCCCTTATAAAATGACGCCAGTCAAGCTGCGACTGGCAATGGCATCAATGGGGAGACCAGAAACAAAGGTCAGTATGCTATGCCAGGAACTTGGGATAACCCGGCAAACGCTGTACAGGCATATTTCCCCTGATGGTCAACTGCGTGCGGACGGGATAAAGCTGCTCAACAGGGGATAATTTAAACGACCGGAAAAGTCTGGGGTTCCGGCGTAGAACCCCAGGTTAAAACTGCACCATAAAAATTAATGACTTGTTTATTGTTTATCCTGGTTGTTAATCCCGACTATTTTATCTTTTTATAGCCAAAGAAGAATCTCACCGCGATGTATTCAGTAATGCTCAGGAATAAATATCGATGACTACCGCCTGCTGGAGCAATCAGGCCCCACCAGGCGACAAGGTTCATCCCGACGGAGAACTGAGAGAAACCGGAAAGGCATAGAGGGAGGTGGAAACTGTCCCTGCCATTACGTGACATTAAAGTACAGCATAATCCTGACCTTCAATCTGGCTGCACTCTTCAGTGAATCCCCTGCAGAGCCGGGCAGCAGAGGAATCACCACAGTAGATCAGAAACCCGGCTGCACAGGGGCTCTGATAGTCAGACACTGGCGGGACCATTACCTGCGAATCTGTGTCATTCACTCAAAGTAGCCGGGAGGGTAAGTGTTATCAGATATCGTCTGAGTTTTGTACAAAAGCAGAGGCGATTAGTTACAACACCCTATTTATTGTGACCTCAACCCTTAATAGTTCTGTAAACCCGTGCCTAAAACCTGAATGGAGCCGATCCGAAAATCCGAGTGCTCTTTGACAAGCCGCCCGCCGCGGCCCGAAGGGCCGTAAGGAAGTTTAAGCGGCTCTGTATGATGTAACTAAATTGATTCTCGTTTCGTCAGGGCCGTGCGTCAGCTCTCCTATGCCACTCCGTTATCGCACCTCTGACTGCCTTTATTCACCGCCTGTTGAGCTGTTATTGACGCTGGCGACAATTTTCTCCGTTGCCAGGATGCCAGATCAAAAATCGAAACGCTTATCATTTATAGAATAAGTGCTTCTTACAGAGAGGCGGGGCGTGAAATGACAGTAAATATGGGCCGTACTTACCGGATTCTTGGCTATCGCTCTTCGGTTAATGCCGCCTGGCGCCAGAAATTGCTGACGATGGGCATCTTACCGGGCGCCACAATCGACATTATTCGTGTGGCACCCCTGGGCGACCCGGTGCAGATTCGTACCCGTCGTGTCAGTCTGGCAGTGCGACAGCGTGATTTGGCCGACATCATCCTGCAGGAGATTGTCTGATGAAAAAGATAACCATTGGGTTAATTGGCAATCCTAACACCGGTAAAACAACGCTCTTCAACCAACTTACCGGGGCCCGTCAACGGGTCGGTAACTGGGCTGGCGTCACGGTTGAGCGCAAAGAGGGTCAATTTTTCACGGCACGTTCCGATGTACGGCTCATTGATTTACCAGGCACCCGTTCGCTGACGACGCTATCCGCTGAAAGCTCAATTGATGAGAGCATCGCCTGTCAGTATCTCTTTCAGGATAACGCCGATCTGGTGATTAATGTTGTCGACGCGTCAAGTCTGGAAAGCAATCTGTTTCTGACTTTGCAGTTACTCGCGCTGGGTGTGCCCTGCATTGTCGCCCTGAATATGCAGGATATCGCTGCCAGCCAGAACATCGTTATCGATGTCGCTGCGCTGTCGGCCCGGCTGGGATGTCCGGTCGTCGCCCTGACCTCGACAAAAGGTGAGGGTATTGCCCGTCTTAAAGCGATGATCGATCAGCCTCATATTTATCAGGCTCCGCAACCGATCTCTTATCCGCCAGCGATTAAAAGAGCAGTTGAGCAACTCTGCCAGCTGATGCCTGCTGAGATCGCTTCCCGGAAAGGTTACTGGCTGGCGCTACAGCTGCTGGAGGGCGATATTAATAGCCAGAAACTCTGTCCGGCACTGCTGCCGCATCTGCCCGAAGTCATGGCGCAGGCGGGGGGCGACCCGGGCGTGGAGATTGCCGATTACCGTTTTCGTGCCATCAGTGCCATCTGCACCGCCGTCAGTAACATCGATCAGGCTCTGCCGGCCACGCTGACCCAACAGATTGATAAAGTCGTTCTGAGCCGCTGGCTCGGCATTCCGATATTCCTGGCCGTGATGTACGTGATGTTCGTGCTTTCCATCAATATCGGGGCCGCACTGCAGCCCCTGTTTGACAGCAGCTCGGTAGCGATATTTATTCACGGTGCGCAGTGGCTGGGCTATACCTGCCATTTCCCGGACTGGCTGACGGTTTTTCTGGCACAAGGTATTGGGGCCGGGATCAATACGGTGCTGCCGATCATTCCGCAGATTGGCCTGATGTTCCTGTTCCTCGCGTTTCTGGAGGACTCCGGGTATATGGCGCGTGCCGCCTTTGTTATGGACCGTCTGATGCTGTCGCTGGGGCTACCGGGCAAATCCTTCGTGCCGCTGATTGTCGGTTTCGGCTGTAACGTTCCTGCCGTGATGGGGACGCGCACGCTGGACACGCCGCGTGAGCGACTGCTGACCATCCTGATCGCGCCTTTCATGTCATGTGGCGCACGGCTGGCCATCTTTGCAGTTTTCGCCGCCACCTTCTTTCACGTTCATAGCTCCAGCGTGGTTTTCTCGCTCTATCTGCTGGGTATCGTCGTCGCAGTCGTGACCGGCCTGATCCTTAAACACACCCTGCTGGATGGAGAAGCCACGCCGTTCATCATGGAAATGCCGGTTTATCACCGGCCTCATCTTAAAAGCCTTCTGCTGCAGACCTGGCAGCGACTAAAGATGTTCGTGATACGTGCGGGACAGGTCATCATTCTGGTGAGTATGCTGATTGGCCTGCTGAGCAGCTTTGCCTTTAATGGCCGGCTTGTGGATGACATCAACCATTCGGCGCTGGCAACAACCAGTAAAATGATCACTCCCGCACTCTTACCTATCGGGGTGACTGAGGATAACTGGCAGGCTACCGTGGGCCTGGTCAGTGGCATCATGGCGAAAGAAGTTGTGGTCGGTACCCTTAACAGCCTTTATACCACGGAGGCGCTTCAGAGCAGCGCGTTTGATCCACAAACGTTTAATCTGCCCGGTGAGCTGAAAGCCGCACTGGCAGAGACCCGGGCGGGGTTGTCTGCTGCGTTCAGCATTGATGCGCTGTCTCACCCCCTTGATGCCAGCAAAGGCGACGGCGAAATGGCATCCGGTCCGATGCGTGTGATGTCGGCTAAATTTGGCAGTGGTTTTGCGGCCTATAGCTACCTGATCTTCGTGCTGCTCTATGTTCCCTGTGTATCGGTGATGGGTGCCATCGCACGCGAAGCGGGTAAGACGTGGATGACCTTCTCCTTTTTCTGGGGGCTGAATATTGCCTACACCACGGCCACGCTGTTCTATCAGACGGTGACGTTTGCGAAACATCCCGCGTACAGTGCGATCTGTCTGCTGAGCGTGCTGGCAGTAAACGGCATCATCCTGCTGGCAATGCGCCATGCGGGTCGCCATTTTACGCTGCCGATAATACTCAAAAATGAGAAAGGTGGGTGTTCTGGCTGTCACGGCGGTTGTGAGAAGCAGGAAGGTCTTGCGCAGTGAGTTAAGAAAAAAAGAGTGTTCAGCGCTGTTGAAGAGCGAGTGAGACGCAAAAACGGCCCCCGTCTCAGGTTTATCTGTTATTACCTGTCGTCGGTTCAGAGACTTCTGTGCCAGCGACAGGCTGCCGAAGTTAAACGAACCGTTATCTTCTTTTGCCGTCCCCGGGCAGAGTAAATATACTGCCGACTGATTAGCAGAAAATGAAACGCCTTATTTACCATAAATTCCAGGAATAAACAGGTATGGTTTGTTAAAAATCGGTTATTTTAACCAGCCAGATGAAAATGCAGGGTAGCGTATAAGTAAACGGGCTACCGCTGATCGCAATATAGAGTGTCATTAAGATGTCGTAGCAGAAAAGGGCGATAATGAAATTCAGGTTTATTATTTTTACAGGCGTCATGCTGCTGGCTGTTGTTTCAGTCATGGTACTTTCAGATATCATTTCTGGCCTGAAAAATTCACCCGAGATCGTTTTTTACAAAAGCCATCCGGAGCGGGCTTATGCCGTTTTCACTGTTTGCAAAAATCATCCTGATCCCATTGATGACTGCTATGCCGCCTACAGCGCCGCCGTTTCTCTGGCCGATTCAGAAGATTGCAGCGTAACGGGTAAAGAAACTAAACGACGATTCAAGCGGCTTGTCGAACATGCAAAGGAAGAGACGATTACTGAGGAAATAGACTCAGATTGCAATTCAGTTAAAGAACCCTCGTTTTTTGAGAAATGGAGCCGGAAAAAGGGATAGCGTCGTTAACGAAAAAGAGGTAGTGCTGCCGTCATCCGTCTGAAACAGCCCGAAATAAGTGACTGTTCTCACGATTGCAGCGGCTACCCAGTCGCACCAGTTGTGTTAACATTCTGCCAATGGGAACTCTATTAATTAGAGCTTATGTTAATCTGACTTTGGGTGGGTGCTATGAAAAAGACGCTTGTGATAACGCTAATCCTGACAGCGCTGACGGGTTGCGTTGACTATCAGTGGGTTAAACCGGGCATGGACAAACGGCAGGAAGAGATTGCGGAAACGCAGTGTAAAGCGCAGGCACTCAGAGACTTACCGCCTGACAACGAGATCACAGGTAAGTACACCTCCAGAGATGAAAAGCATAAAACCACGGACACCAGTTACTCATCAACCGATGAGAACGAGAGTAACCGTGATATTCTGGTGAAAGATTGCATGTACAGGAAAGGCTGGACGCAGATTGAAGTCCAGCAATAATCAACTTCACATCCTGATGCAGAAAACCCCACACCGGAATACGCTGTGGGGTGTGCTGGATTTATTTCTCAACCATATTACTGATCTGGTCGCGGTTAATTTCGTGTTTGTAGCCACCCGCGTCTTTGTAGGTTACGAGTCCGGTCGATTTATCGATTTCCGGCTTCCCTTTAGTAACAATCATTTCACCTGATTTGGTCTGCATAACATAGTCACTGGAACAACCCGCCAGCATGGTAACTGCTGCTGCAACAAAAGCGGCCATCACAAAAAATTTGCCCATCACTCGTTCCTTCTTATTGAGAAGATTATCAACATATTGCGCTATAATTTTATTAAAATCGCTGATATAAAGCCAGCATAGTCAAGCCTGCGCTTCTGGAATAGCACGTTCTGCCGATAGATCCTCAGAGTAATCATTCCGTCAGTTTTAAGTTAATACCTGTTAAAGTTTAGCGAAATTGTAGTCATTCGTGCACGATTAAATTCGTGCATTGCGTTGATGACAAATGGATAGATAGATTTCCGCCTGCGAAAAAATCCTCAGTGAATAACATCCTGAGGAAGCATTTCCACTCACAGTAGCTTATTAACTGAAGAGCATACATTGAACCCTATAATGCAGGCTTAATACGACTTAGCGCCACACGGACTTCCTTGCGGTAAAGGGAGCGACATCAAAAACGCTGGAGCAGCCTGAGTCGCGCTGGCACCTGGTCCTGTAAACGCTCTGAAATATCAGCTATGTGTGGCATGCTCAGCAGACGGCGGTACGCCTCTGTACCGGTTTACTCACAGCCTGTCCACTTTTTCTGTGGATAACTTCAGCCTGAAACGGGGCTGTCGTATCAGCCGGGGACGTCGGAGTCGGCGATCTGCTCCATAAATTCTACCATCGCCCCTTTATGCGCATCGACATGCCGGATATAGCGCATCAGGGTTTCCGGTTTTTTCCAGGTGCCTTCCTGCATAATCCGCGCAATCGGATAGCCTTTATCCGCCATATCCTGGGCTGCGCCGACCCTGGCACTGTGGCCACTCCAGCCGGTGTAGCGATTTTTATTGGCTTTGATCGCTCCACATTTTCCGGCGATGTCCCATGCCCGGCTGAAAATCTGCTCCAGTGCCCGCGTGCTCATTGGTTTTTCCATAATCTGAGCCCGCCCGGATCGATGCACGGCACAAAACAGATAGGCATCAGGATGGGCGGCCAGCCCGGAGACCTCCATCCACTCCTCCAGACGCTGAGTTGAACGACTGCTGAGTGCCTTAATCAGTCCACCGGTCTGCACAACCGTTTTTGTCCACGCAACGTCCAGGATGATTCGTCCATCAGCGGCACGCATGACATCGCGTACCCGTAATCGCGACAGCTCACTGATACGTAACAAAGTGGCATAGGCGACATGCAGGAAAGCCAGGTCGCGAAGCCACTGCGGGTTATCAGAACCTGACCACCGCTGATCAAGCAGCAGCAGATCGCCTAGTCTGAACGGAACCGCCTGGCCCGCCCGTTCGCCGTTTATCACTGCCACCCGGTTTATTTTCTTCATCGCACGAAAAACCAGTGGTGAGGCGTTGGGAACAGCAAGACCTGCGTTACGGTGTAACATCGAGATCAGTGCAGCGTGGGACGTGACGGTTGAAGAAGCCCGACCGCTCTCTGCCAGAAAGGCGAGATAGTCGCGAAGATCCTCTGCGCTCATCGGCAGAAAAGTGCGCTGATTATCTTCTGACCATTGATGACAGATCCGCATAACGCTGATCAGTTGTCGCCAGGTATTGGGAGAGAAAGCCTCTTTATCCTGAACGAACTGTCTGAGCCGTTCAGCGATATCACTATTCCGGGTCACCGTCAGGTTCGTTAGTGGTGCTGATTTACGCATTTTTGCTCACTTATTAACCTGCAATGCCAGCGATCGCGCTACATGAATTCTGAGAAGTTTGCAGGGCCGTAACCCGGCAGAATTTACGTAGCGTTGCCATTTTCGGGTACGCTTTTGAGGCGCTGTTTATGATAACCCGATGTCTGGTTGCTGTCATGACTTCGTATAAGAACAATTATACGAAGTCAGCTTTCGGGCTCTTAAAACTATCCTGCTGAACGTGTGGAGGAGGGAAGGTGAGGGATCGTGCATCTGCGCACATTTCAGTGAACAAACTATAAACAGCGAGATGGTAAAATTGGGGTTTTATACAAAACCGTATTCACGCTTTTAATAAAGATGATTAATTATCTGCGGAAATAATCGCTTAATTCTTTCATCCCTGCAGATGCGACAGGAGCATATGTTTATCACATTCAGGTGCAAAACGTGCTTACGCATCACCCCTTAAATTAAAGGTCGCTATCTGCATTCTGAAGCTATCACTGCTTTTAATACTTAACATGTCGCACACCATGCCAGTATAAAAAACTAACTTAATGAAAAAGGCGGGGCTTATAACTAAATCAAGCATACATCCAGATTTAAGTTTCAGGATTAGCATTTAATGCGCTACTTTCTCATTCGTGTTCGGGTGGTTTTTTTATATTTCCTTCTTAATTAGTGCAGAACCGGAGCGTTTACGTAAAAAATTTCTGTTATTTCGTGGCCAGACTGACGGACTCGTCATTTGCTGCCACCCAGGTTCATCGTGCCGATCCTGGTGATTATCTTATCCAGGACCGTATATCACTTCCTGGCGTAAAGGGATAAATCCGATGCGGTGAATACCCTGAGTGACGAAGCGGAAAAAAGGCGCGTAATATTTCTTTATAACGTCGTTAAGCACTGGTTGTAAGTCAGGTCACTGGTGGACCACGACAATCACTCTTGACAAAAATCAGGAAAAAATAATGAAAGCAAAATTTCTGGCCTTGTGCCTTATAGGTTTATCCTGTGCGCCTGCTGCTGCACTGGCAAAAAATTCAGTCACCTGTGTTAAAACGACTGAGCAGGATATTGCTACTCTTTTTGATAAATGGAATGATTCTTTGTCAACCGGAGACGCGACGAAAGTGTCGGAGCTGTATCTCAGCGATGCGGTTCTGCTGCCGACTATCTCGAACAAAGTGCGTCTGACTGATGAGGAGCGTGTTGACTATTTCAGGGCGTTCCTTAAAAAGGGGCCGACCGGTAAAATTAATTCACGCACAATCAGGATTGGATGTAATAAAGCGATCGATACCGGTGTTTATACCTTTAGTTTTAAAGATAATTCACACGTCACCGCGCGTTATACATTTACCTATGTCTGGGATGGACAAGAGTGGAAAATTTCTACGCACCACTCTTCAGCTATGCCAGAAAAATAAATATCCGTCTGGTGTGACAAAAAGCCCCTGAGCACTAAGCTGCAGGGGCTTTTTTTATCGGTCAGAAATAACCTGAGAAAAATAAAGAGTGACGCTGCACAGAACAAAAGGCCCCGGTGTCAACTATCCGCTGACCGCCGCACTTAGCCCGGCAGGGCGGTGCCTGAAAGAGATAACGCGTCATTGATTTTCCGTTAGCGCCGGGCAAATTTTCTGTGCTGTGAGGCGTCGATGTCTGAATTATCTGAACGGACTGCCTGCAGAAGGTGTTACGAGATTCGGCATCCGGCGCATACCGGCGGCATAAACGGGTTACTCTGCACCATATTTAACATAATTAGCATTGTGCGATTTAATTTGTCATCAGGTTAACTGGTTTCTTTCTCTAGTCTGATAACGTCAGCGTTTATGCCAGCCTTCGTAAACAGTTGCTCAGATTAACAGATACTGTTATTCAGCTTATGACAGGCAATTTAATTCTGTTTCTCTGCGTTAAATCTGCTGACATTTAAGCTTATCTCTTCACTGACTGAATAGATTTCTGGCGCGGTCTGTCCCGCGATCGCAATAGCTCAGATGCGGCTCATTCAGGCAAATCAGAAATTTCTCTGGAAAAGGAATCATCAGTGCAATAGACCCATGACTGCCAAATAAAAATGCCTCACTTTAATGTGAGGCATTTTCTTGTTGCTGAACAGAATACTTATTTGAAATTGCCGTTCACAAAGTTGTTCAGGAACTGGGTGGCGATAGCATTGACAGAATCAGGATCATTCCAGCCCAATACTGCACCCAGGATAGAGCCACCGATAATCCCGATAATCGGACCAACGATAACGCCAACAAGCTGGCCGACGACGCCTACACCCAGCAAACCACCCTGATCGCCACCGTGGATACCGCCATAGGCTGCACCTGCCGCGAAACCGGTAGCGCCCAGAAGAATCGCGCTGCTCACTGCACTCCAGAAGCCCGCACCCGAAACCTCATTAATTTCCATCACATTCAATTCACGCATTTTATTATACCTTAAATAAATTTATTCCTGAAGACGGAGAAAATGTCAGGTTAATGAGCATTTTGACTTCCGACGCGGAGAATAATGCATTTTTAGAGGAACAATTAATATAGAATTAATTCTAAATGTGCCGGGTAATTAACACACTACCCTGGAGAGGGTGTTATAAGTGTGTCAGCTTACAACAAGCTGAATTTTTTATTAGTTAAAGATTTAAGGCACGCTGTATTGCAGCCTGGATTAGCCTCATTTGGTGACTACCTGATTAATGAGACAACCTCAAATTTCAGGTGAAGCGATCGGCAGGTTATCCGCTTTTGATACTGCTTGCGGCCATTCTCCGCTTTAGCTCTCCTTGAGGAATCCCTCAGGATAACCTACCTTCTGTCATTATTCCTGACGCCGCACCCTTCAGATGCGGCAACGCAACCGGAGGTCAGATGACCCACAGCCATCCTTCTACCCCCTGCAGCGGCACGCTGTTTTTTGATGTTAATGAAACTCTGCTGGATACGTCAGGACTGAATCAGGCGGTGGCGCAGCGGCTTGGTAACAGGCCTGAGCGCGCCGAAGCCTGGTTCACCTCGGTGTTACATCATTCGCTGGTCGGGACCGTAACCGGCAGCTTCCACAATTTTGGTGATATCGCCGAAGCCGTACTGGAGATGACCGCCGCGCGATACGGTATCACCCTGCCGGAGGAGGCAACGCCGCTGGCCGAAATCATCGCCGCGATGCCTGCTTATCCGGATGTGGCCAGAGGGCTGACCGCTCTGCAGCAGCAGGGATATACGCTGGTCGCGCTTACCAACTCCTCTGCCGCGCTGGCGGAAAAGCAGCTGAGTTCCGCCGGGCTGGCCCCCCTGTTCACCCGTATTCTCAGCGTGGAACAGGTTCAGGTTTATAAACCCGATCTTAGGGTCTATCAGTGGGCGATGAAGGAGATGGGCCAGTCCGCGTCTGCCTGCATGATGGTGGCGGCGCATGGCTGGGATGTCGGCGGGGCAAAATGTGCTGGGATGAAAACGGCCTTTGTCGCCCGCCAGGGCCAGGCGCTCTATCCGCTGGCGCCCTCACCGGATCGCGTCGTCGATGATATCGTTGCGCTGGCTGCAGAGATCACCCCGCTCTGCTGAGCCGCATCAATGGATGTGCAGCGGTGTAGTGCACACTCACTGTTCTGTTTCAAACGCCGATCTGACCGCCTCGACGATACGCTGGGAGGTGGCATCATCCTCAAACAGCGGGAAGTTTTTTTTCAGCTTGCCGGAGACCTGCCAGCCATTCTCCTTCAGCGACCGGATGATGCGGCTGGCATCCTGATCGGGCATCTCAACGACCTCCTTCAGCTGCTGCTGAGCACGCTGAAACAGAACGAGCACCCGCGCTTCGTCGGCCATTTCGGTTCGCACGGTATGCTCGATCACTCTGCCCGTATAGAGGACATGCTCGGTCAGATCGGGGTAGCGCCAGGCAAAGCGGGCATCCTCATAGTCGCTGAAAATAAAGTTGCTTCGCGTGCCGTCCTGATAGGTTTTCAGCTCGCCAAAACGGTAGCAGCCCGCATAGCGTCGCATCAGCTTCTTAGAAAAGAGATCCAGCGTACGATCGTAGCCGACCCGGAAATCCATTGAGCTGGTGATGGTGGCGGAGACCGGCAGGATCACGCCATCCGGTATTGCGCCATCCCGGTTCAGCGTGTCATTGATGAGAAATCGATGGATACGCCCATTACCGTCGCGCATCGGATGGATATAGACGAAACCAAACGCGATAACGCCCGCCCGGGCCAGCGGCGCGGCACCCTGCGTCGCCTCTTCAAAGGCTTTCAGGCCCCGCATAAAGCGCGGGACATCCTCATAGTGTGGCGCAATATAGTGGACGATATCTTCGCGCATCGTCGACTGTCCGACAAACACCGGTGAACGTCGCAGCCCCAGGCCCAGCGCATCCTGCCCGAGGATCCCCTGCTGTATGGTGTGCAGACTCTCTTCGCTGAGCGGATCGTCAAGCTGACCGCAATACTGTGCAATGACATGCGCAAAGCGCTGAATGCGATCACCCTGATCAGACTCTTTTTCAATCAGAAAACTGGCGCGCGACTCTTTAAACGTCAGCCAGCTGGCGGTGCGCATCAGGACATCTGTACCAAAGGCATTGTCCAGGTCTCTGAGTGCCTCGTTCAGATCGAAGGCGAGCGCCTGTTCCACGGCAGGCGTCCTGCGCACCAGCGGACAGAAATCTGCCGATCCCGGCAGGTTATCGTTTATGCGCCAGCGTCGGTTACGCTTCAGCGTGGTACGGGTGAGATAAGCGCCGGATGAAATCGCCTCGACATAACCCCCATTGCTCACATCAGGCACCTCCAGCAGGTTACCGGTCAGCCATTCATAGAGAAATCCGGCCCGGCGCGCATACTGGCCAAACGGCTCCTGACGGCACCACTGTTCCAGTGGTTCAGGTCCGATGGCCGTAAACAGCCGGGCAAAGAACTCAAGATGGATCTCTTCATATTTGAGGCCAAAGGCGAAGTGACCGGCAAAGGAATCTTCCGGCTGGTAGCCAGGCGGATAGTGATTTTCTACCCGCCCCTGACTTTCATGGCGGGATCGTACCGTGCCGATGGCAGACTGCACGCGCAAAGGCTGCGCCAGTTCAATAGCATAACGTTCGCGCAGCGCGCTGAAGCCGACCAGCATGAGGGATCCTTTATCAATCTATTTAAAACGATAATAAAAAGGATATTTATCATGAAAACGCTAATTACTCTATCAGAAAAGCGTTAATGACCGATCGGAAACGATAACAGAAAGTGAAAACAGTGCGAAAATATTAACCCGTCCTCCGTCAGGGTTTAATTACGATGCAGAGCAGGCCAGCGACAATCATCACCACACCGGCCAGACTCTGCCAGCTGAAAGCCTCCTGAAACACCGGCAGGCTGACAGCCACCAGCCACACCAGTACGTAGCTGAGACTCAGCAGCGGATAGACCCGGTTGAGGGGGAAAAAGTGCAGCGCCCGGATCCAGCAGAGCATCGAGACACCATAAGCCCCCAGCCCGGCCAGCAGCATCAGGGCGGGCAGGATAGCCACCGCAGGCAGCGACAGGAGGCTGCTGACATCGGGCAGCCGCGGCATCGCCCAGCGCATCATTAACTGCGCGGCGGAAACCAGCAACACGCTACAGGCCACCCATCCATACCCTTTCATAGCTGACTCGCCATCAGTGCCACTCCGGTAACCACCAGCAACGTGCCCGCGATCTGGCGCAGCGTCAGCCGCTCGCGCCAGATAAAGCGTCCGGCCAGCGCGACGAAAATGAAATTGAGGCTCAGCATCGGATAGGCCTGGCTGACCGGCACCTGCTGCAGCACCCGCAGCCAGAGAAGCATGGCAACACCTAACAGCAGCACGCTGAGGGCAATCCAGCTTAAGCGCCCCTGGCGTGACAGCATATGGGTCGCCTGCTTCTGGCAGAGCTGGGCGCTGCAACTGAGCAGGCTGACCAGCACAATCAGCAGCAGCATCATTTCATCTGGCTATAGTAGAGGCCAACCAGCCTGCCCTGACGATACACCGCATCCGGCACCGGGACCTCCTCGCCGATATCGCTGTGAACTGAATCGACCAGCAGCAGCAGTGACACGCTGCCCAGACGGCGATGCTCGTCCAGCCAGTGGCTGAAGTCCGCCGCAGAAACGAAGCGGGATTGCGCATCAGGATAGCTCAGCCCATATTCCAGCTCGCCTCTGGCGTCATAGAAACCGATATCGCTGCGGTGCAGATGCCACGCTGCGGCTGAGGCCACACCGGGGTTATCCGCGAGGATAAAGCGGCTGGCCGCCAGGCGATCACTCATAGCTGAGACAAAGCTCTGCGGTTGCTTAGCGTCGCGGATTTTTGCCGGGATAGCAGAGCCGATTAACAGCGCCACACCCAGCGGGCAAAGCGCCGACGCCAGCCAGCGGTGCCGGGAAGATCGGCAGCTGTACGCGCCCGCCGCGCCCCAGACCAGAAACGCCAGTGCCGCCAGTCCCAGCTTGAGTTTCTCCTGCGGGTCGAACAGCGGATGATGTGTCAGACTCCAGGGGGCCAGCACCAGCAGGACCGTCGCCACGGTCAGAATGCCAAAAATCAGGTTAATCCAGCCGTTGACGGTTAATGCCCGTCCTGCCCGTTGTGCCGTGTTCAGACCATAGTGCGCCATCAGCAGCGACAGCGGCACAAAACAGGGCAGGATATAGGTCGGCAGCTTGCCTTTTGCCACGCTGAAGAAGAGCAGCGGCATCACCGTCCAGCTCAGCAGATAGAGCGCGCCAGGGTGCTGCTGACGCTGACGCCAGCCGATCATTAACGCACCAGGCAGCAGGGCCAGCCACGGCAGCGTGCCGAGCAGCAGAATCGGCAGGTAATACCAGAAAGGCGCTTTATGCTGCGCATTCTCCTCTGCAAAGCGCTGAATATGCTCCACCCAGAAGAAGTAGTGCCAGAAATCGGGTGCCTGATGATGGATAGCCAGCGCCCAGGGAGCGCTGATCGCCGCTGCCGAGAGCAGCGCCAGCGGACCATAGCAGAAGAGTTCCCGCAGCCGCTGCCGCCAGATTGTCCAGGGCAGAATCGCCAGAACCGGCACCACCAGCGCCAGAAAACCTTTGGTCATAAAGCCCATGCCGCAGGCGAGGCCCAGCAGCAGATACCCCCCCGCGCGCCGGGCGCGGCCGCTGGCCTCCGTCGCCAGCCAGAAGCTGCACATCGCCGCTGCCAGCCAGAGCATCAGCATGGGATCAAGCACCGCATAAGTGCCGACACCGTAGACCAGCAGCGAACTGAGGAATATCACGCTGCCGACTACGGCGGTGCGTGCAGAACCAAACAGCCGCCTGCCGAGCCAGTAAATCAGTAGCGCGGTGACCGTCGTGGAGACGATCGATCCCGCCCGCACACCAAAATTGTTATGGCCAAACAGCCATTGTCCCAGCGAGTTGATCCAGTAACCGGCCACCGGTTTTTCGAAGTAACGCAGGCCGAAGAAGTGTGGCGTGATCCAGTTTCCGCTTGCCAGCATCTCCCGGCTGATCTCCGCATAGCGGGTCTCATCGGGCTGCCAGAGATCGCGGAACATCGGCGGGAGCAGGTAATAAAGGATAAAAAAGCTGAAAAAAAGTAACCACGTCGTGTTGTTACGTATCCGCACTAGTTCGCCTCTTCAGTGAGTTTCTGACAACCCAGCCACCCTTCCCGGCCGGCGATTTCTCCTCTGACAACCCGGCCCAGCGGCAGGGTGTTCAGATCGGCGGGCAGCAGCTCGCTTAACGGGCAGAACTGAATGCCGTGGCGGGCCGCCGCCGTCAGCAGCCGGTCAAAGTCCGGGGCGCCGATAATGCCTTCCACTTCAGCATGGATGGTGTAAACCGCCCCCTCATCCGCAGCCAGCATCTTCGCCAGAATATAGTCGTTGTAGCCTTCTGCGCTGACCTCGCGGCCAACCACTTCATCCCATGTCGGCAGCGTCACCGGGATCTGAACAGTGCCGATCTGTCCGTCCGGCAGCAGGGGCCGGAAGGGGCCGGTGCCGCGACAGTCGCTGTTATAGTGGAAGCAGAAATCCTGCTTGGCCGCGAGCACCCGGCCATCGGCGCGCCAGCCGGCCACCGCCGAGCAGCTGACCGGATGGCCCAGGATCTCACTCAGCGTCTCCGTTCCACGCGCGATCTGCTCAACCAGCTTATCCTGCGGCCAGACACCCGCCCACGTCTGCCAGGCAAAATGGTCCCAGGCGTGCAGCCCCATCTCGTGATAGCGGGCGGTATCCTGAATGATATGCCGCAGGCCGCGTCCCATCTGCTTGCCTGGCCAGGCCGTTCCGGCGAGCAGAATGTCCCAGCCATAGAGCGATGCTGCGCGGGAGCGCAGCATCTTGATGAGGAAAGCCGGTTTGATCAGCCGCCAGAGATGGCGGCCCATGTTGTCCGGCCCGACGCTGAAGAAAAAGCTGGCCCGCACCGCATGACGCTGAAACAGCGCCAGCAGCGTCGGCACACCCTGCTGCGTGCCGCGCCAGGTATCTACGTCAATCCGCAGACCAATCTTTTTCATCACTTGTCAGCCTGTTGCTCAATGGTACGCAGGAAGAAGTCCAGCGTATTGTCGATCGTGACATCCATCGTGACGGTTGGCGTCCAGCCGAGTAAGCGGCGGGCGTTGCGGATAGCCGGTTTACGGTGCTCCACATCCTGGTAGCCTTTGCCGTAGTAGCTGCTGCTCTCCACTTCGCGGAAACCGGCAAACGGCGGGAACTGACTGCGCAGCGGATGACGCTCGAAGCTCGACAGAAGCTGCTCGGCCAGCTCTTTGATACTGGCTTCGTTGTCCGGATTACCGATGTTGATGATCTGTCCGTCACAGTTCTGCTGCTTGTTTTCGATGATGCGGAACAGCGCTTCCACGCCATCCCGGATATCGGTGAAGCAGCGCTTCTGTTTGCCGCCATCAATCAGCTTGATGGGTGAGCCTTCCACCAGGTTCAGGATCAGCTGCGTAATCGCGCGGGAACTGCCGATGCGCGCCGCATTGAGGTTGTCCAGACGCGGCCCCATCCAGTTGAAAGGACGGAACAGGGTAAAACGCAGCCCCTCTTTTTCGCCGTAGGCCCAGATGACGCGGTCCAGCAGCTGTTTGGAAACCGAATAGATCCAGCGCTGCTTGTTAATCGGCCCCACCACCAGGTTAGAGGTGTCCTCATCGAAGCTGTCGTCCGTACACATGCCGTACACCTCAGAGGTGGACGGGAAAATGATACGCTTCTGGTACTTCACACAGTCGCGGATGATTTTCAGGTTCTCTTCGAAGTCGAGCTCAAAGACGCGCAGCGGATTACGGGTGTATTCGATCGGCGTGGCGATCGCCACCAGCGGCAGAATGACGTCACATTTTTTGATGTGATACTCAATCCATTCTGAGTGGATCGCGATATCCCCTTCCACAAAGTGGAAGCGCGGGTGATCGAGGAAGCGGCTGATGGCGTCGGAGCTGATATCCAGCCCGTAGACCTCAAAATGCTCATCCTGCAGCAGTCGCTCTGTAAGATGGTTGCCGATAAAGCCGTTGACGCCCAGGATCAGAACACGGGTACGACGCTGCAGAACGGATTGCGGTTTGGAATAGAGCAGCGCGCCCGGCACCATGCCTAGGCTCTGCGCCAGCTGGCTGCCGTTCATGTACACGCCATGCTCAGACTGCCCGGTCAGGATTTCAAGCGCGCCCTCACCACAGGCGATCAGGAACGGCTGTTTAGAGATCACCGTGCCAGGCTTCGCCTGATGCTGCTGAGGATGAACCTGGCTCTTCCAGACGATAAATTTGACCGAACCGGCAAAGGCGAACGCGCCAGGCCAGGGATCGGTGACCGCTCTGACCAGATTGTGGATGGCTTCGGCGGGCTGATTCCAGTCGATACGGCCATCTTCTGCCGTACGACGGCCCACGCGGGTCGCCTGGCTCTCATCCTGCGCCCACTCTGCGACGTCTCCCTGACGCAGGCGAGGCAGCACGTCGTCCAGCAACTGCTCCGCAGCCTGGGTCAGTTTACGGTGCAGCGTCAGCGCGTTGTCCTGCTCCGCAATGTCAACCTTCTGCTGAGCCAGAATATTCCCGGCATCGGCACGCTTCACCATGCGATGCAGCGTCACGCCCGTTTCGCGCTCGCCGTTCACCAGCGCCCAGTTCAGCGGAGCGCGGCCACGGTATTTCGGCAGCAGCGAGCCGTGCAGGTTAAAGGCCCCTTTTTCAGCACATTGCAGGATCTCATCGCTCAGCAGATTGCGATAGTAAAAGGAGAAGATCATCTCTGGCGCCATCGTGCGGATGCGGTCGAGCCAGATCGGATGATTTGCCTCGTCCGGTGCGTAGACCGGAATGCCGTGCTCTGCCGCCAGACGCGCTACCGAGCCGAAGAACGGATTTTCGGTCGCCACATCGTTGTGCGTAAAAATGGCGGTGATCTCGTAGCCTGCTTTCAGCAGTGCATTGATGCCGACACAGCCCATGTCGTGATAGGCGAAAACGAGGGTCTTCATGATTGAGTATCCTGTACTGAAGGCTCTTCAGGAGCCTGAACAATGCGTTGAACGAAATAGCGCGGACGCGCGCGAACATCGTTATAAATGCGCCCGATGTACTCTCCGAGCAGTCCCATACCCACAAACTGGGCGCCGATAAACATGAACAGCACAGCGAACAGGACGAAGACACCATCCCCCGCCCACGCCGCACCAAAGAAGAGTCGCAGGACGAGCAGCACCAGCGAGAAAGCGAAACCGGAGAGGGCGATCAGGCTGCCGACCACGCTGAGCAATCGCAGCGGCGTGGTGGTCAGGCAGGTCACCAGGTCGTACATCAGGTTGATGAGCCGCATAAAACTGTATTTCGAGTCACCAAAGGCGCGCTCGGCATGGATCACCGGCAGCTCAATCGTGTGACGGGCGAAAGTGTTGGCCAGAATCGGGATGAAGGTGCTGCGTTCATGGCAGTTCAGCATCGCATCGACGATGTGGCGGCGATAGGCGCGCAGCATGCAGCCGTAATCACCCATCGCTTTGCCGGTCACGCGCTGAATTAACCGGTTGAGCGTGCGCGAGGCCTTACGACGGAACCAGGTGTCCTGGCGCTGCTGCCGGACAGTGCCCACCACGTCATACCCCTGACAGGCGGCCTCGACCAGACGCGGGATCTCTTCCGGCGGATTCTGCAGGTCGGCATCGAGCGTAATGATCAGATCGCCGCGAACCTGGCTGAATCCGGCCATGATGGCGGAGTGCTGACCGTAGTTACGGTTAAGCAGCACGCCCTTTATCCGGCTATCGGGTACAGTGGCAGCCTGTTCGATCAGTTCGGCTGAACGGTCGCTGCTGCCGTCATCCACCAGCAGAATTTCATACGCCAGGTCGAGGGTGTCGCAGGCGGCGCCGGTGCGCTGTAACAGCTCCGGCAGACTCTCTTCTTCGTTGTAGACCGGGATCACCACGGAAAGCATATTAATAGGTTGAATATCGCGCATCTCAGGCTCCGGCAATGTCATGCAGAGCCTGAATCACACGCTCAACATCCTGATCCGTCATGGACGGGAACAGCGGGATCGAACACATCTGCTGACTGTTGCGTTCACTGGCGGGCAGCGACAGATCCGGATAGTGGTTGCGGTAATATTTATGGGTATGAGCGGCACGGAAATGCAGACCGCTGCCGATGTTTCGCGCTTTCAGCGCCTGCATCAGCGCATCGCGTGACAGGCCGCAACGCTGTTCATCTGCCCGGATAATAAACAGATGCCACGCATGCTCATGGGGCCAGTCGGGCAGTGACAGCGGCGTAAACGGCAGCGTGCGCAGCGCAGCCAGATAGCGTTCCGCAATCTCGCGACGGCGGGCGATAAAGCCCGGCAGTTTCTGCAGCTGCACCAGCGCGATCGCCGCGCTGATATCCGGCAGATTGTATTTGAAGCCCGGCATCATCACTTCCGCCTGCGGCAGCCGTCCCTGAGTCTGGCGATCGAAGGCATCGACCGCCAGGCCATGAAATTTCAGACTGCGAATGCGATCGGCGAGCGCGGCGTTATCCGTCACCACTAGGCCGCCTTCTGCGCAGGTGATGTTTTTGATGGCGTGAAAAGAGAATATCGCCGTGCCGCGATAGCCTATCGGCTGGCCATGATAGGTGGTGCCCACGGCGTGGGCGGCATCCTCAATAATGGCGATGCCATGCTGTTCAGCCAGCGCATAAATCGGGTCGAGATCGGCGGGGGCACCGGCATAATGCACCGGAATAATGGCGCGCGTCCGGGGGGTAATTGCCTGTGCAATCTGTTCCGGCGTCACCATCAGGTTGTCAGGATCGACATCAATCATAACCGGTGTGGCGCCGAGTAGCGTAATCAGGTTCAGGGTAGAGACCCAGGTCATGGAGGGGGTGATCACTTCATCGCCCGGCCCGATTCCCATGGCCATCAGTGTGACATGCATCCCCGCCGTGGCAGAGCTCACCGCAATGGCGTGCTGATTGCCGGTCAGCAGAACAAAAGCCTGCTCCAGTTCGGCGCATTTTGCTCCGGTGGTAATCCATCCCGACTCAAATACGGCCTTAACCGCAGCCAGCTCTTCATCACCGAACGAAGGGCGGGAAAAGGGCAAAAAATCCATGCTAAAACTCCTGCAGATCAAACCTATAAACTGTCGCGCGTTTTAATCAGGCACAACGCCGGAAAAAGGATTCAAATAGCGGTTTATTTACGCCCGGCAATTGTGTTATCAAACTCATACATCCCCGTTATGGAATTGAGGTTACCGAACTGCTAATACAAACTACCGCACGAAAGTTAACTGAACATTAAATGGATAGCGTGTATAACAATAAAATCAATGGGAAGTACATCAGGGATTTTCGAAAAAGTTCACTCACAGATTGCAGATAATCCCGCTTATCACCACTCTTTTTGTTTTATTGATAATGTGTTTATAAATCAGCAGATTTTACCGGTAACAGCCGCCGGAAAGGTGGCAGACGAAAAAGACCGCACCCGATACCGTGTTTCAGGTCACTGATTTTTATACGCCTGTCTGTGCCGGTGAGTCGCAACATGAGCGCCGGAAAGCAGCAGCATCGTGTGTGCCCGAAAGCCCCCCTTTAATACGAACGTCTTAATATAATCTTAATATTTACGATTATTCTTTTTATGACCTCACATGCATCGTCATTTTCTGGTGAAATGAGATGTCTCTCAGTTAATATCTTTCCAGTAAAATGTACCCGCAACGTAAAAACAGTGCTAAAAAATTGAATAGAATCGCGGAGTCAGGCGTTAACGTTGGGTCTGCCAGAAAAAGAGAAAATAGTGATGATACGTGCCGCCTGTTTATGCGCTCTGCTTGCCCTGTTAAGCCCGGTGATTTATGCCGCACCGAGGACCTATGCCATTATTCCGGATAAAACAACCATTGGTCTTTCCTGGCGTGCTTTCGGTCACGATTTTTCGCAGGCCAGGCTGCAGGGTGTAACCGGAACCGTGATACTCAATCCGGATGACGACCGTGATAACCATGTCGAAGTGAGTATTCCGGTCGGCACGCTGGTGGCGTCTAACAGCCTGCTCACCTGGCAGCTGAAGAGCGATCTGTTTTTTGATGCGGAGCACTATCCGCAGATTCACTTCGTCAGCAGCCGCGTCGTCGCGCTGGGTGGCGGTCAGTACCGGATTTTTGGCGTGCTGACGGTGAAAGATGTCAGCCGGCCGGTGATGATGCTCGCCTCGCTCGACAGCGGTGAGGCGATCGATCCGGCTTTACGCGCACTGGCTCTGCACGCATCGACCGCGATCTCCCGCACCGCGTTCCGGGTAGATCGGCTGGTCGGGGTGGTCGATGACCGGGTGAACATTGCGCTGGCGATTGCCGCGCAGGTAAACGCCCCGCTCCGCTGAAGGCGCAGCCAGACTAGGCGAGCGCAGCCTGCAGGGTGGTAGCGATGGCCGCCAGCTGGTGAGCCGGATTGCGGCCAATCAGCACATACTGGAAGCCATTCCGGTTCCACCAGGCCAGCGCCATTCCATGCCGCTGTTCACGCGCAATCGCCTCCCGGCCATGCGGGGCCGGTGAGATACAGAGCGCCATCGGGCCGTAATCCGCGTGCAGCCAGGCGATCTGCGCGATTGATGTCCGTTCATAGCGCAGGATCCTGACCATTTTCAGTTCAGCCCCCGGCAGGCGCAGCTGCTGCGGGTGCAGCTGTAAGCCTAAATCGAGCCGGGTCCGGTCCAGCCCCTTCTGCAACAGGGCGCCATCATCCGGCAGATCGGCCAGCGTTTCAGCACTGTAAAGCGACATATAGCGCGCTTCCAGATCGCGGATATTCTGGCTTTCATCTTCCCTCTCTTCGCCCGGTCTGGCCAGCAGACCGATGCCGCTGCCCACCAGCAGAAAACTCAGTGAAGCGGCAATCAGGGCGCGGCGGCTATAGGTTCTGGCAGGTGCCGGTGGCATGATGGCCGCCAGTCGTTCGGCCATTCTGGCCTGTGGCGCCTGCTCCAGCAGCGGGGCAAATGCCTGCCCGAAGTCGAGGCTGCTTTGCCGGAACTGCTCAACCCGCCGGATCAGTTCGGGATCACCAGCCAGTGCCTGTTCAAACTGTCCGGCTTCCTGCGGCGTCATCTCACCATCCAGCCAGGCGACAATGGCTTCATCGCGCCAGGGTGGCGTAAACGTTTCTCTGCTCATCGCCGTTTCTCCAGCGGTGCGGGCGCGATCGACGGCTGCCTGGCCAGTGTGGCCCGGGCGGCGGCCAGACGGCTCATAATGGTGCCAATCGGGACGCAGAGCGTTTCTGCCGCCTCCTGATAGGTCAGTCCTTCAACGTAAACCAGAAACAGCGCATTACGCTGCGCCTCCGGTAAGGTGTTAACCTGCTGCATAATGCGCCTGAACTGGCGGTTATCATCGCTGAGAGCGTGGGTGTCACTGGCCAGCAGTACATCGGGGTCGGCAAATCCCTGCCCCTGGCGGACCTTTCGCGCCCGCAGATCGCTGATCCAGATGGAGTGAAGGATTGAGAAGAGCCATCGATCCATGCGGGTGCCTGGCGTGAACTGCGCGCTGCGTTCCAGCGCGCGTACGCAGGTTGACTGCACCAGCTCTTCTGCCAGGTCACGATCGTGTGACAGCACATAGCCGTAACGCCAGAGCCGGGTCAGGTGCTCTGCGAGATGGTGACGGATGTCGCTGTGAGTGATTTTACGCTCCTCCCTGCCGGATCAGACCTCAGGATGGCCCTGAATGGCGGCCTGCAGATCGCGATACTCCTCGCACTCTGTGCCACAGATGCCGGCAATCGTTTTCAGCTGCTCGCGCGCCAGATCCGGACGCCCTTTGATCAGCCAGGCTTCACCCAGATATTCACGCACCTTAGCGTAACGGGGATCGAGTGCAATTGCGCGCTGATAATAGCCTATTCCTTCATCCGTGCGCCCCAGCTTACGGGTGGCATAGCCACGATAGTTCCACGCTTCACGGGTATCGGGATTTTTCAGCGTATCCAGCAGGTTCAGCGCCGCCTGATACTCACCCTTTTTCGCCAGATGATACGCGTAGCGCGTTTTATCGCTGTCACTCAGCCTGCTGGTCTTTTCGGGCACGCAGCTTTTAGTCTGACTGTCATAGACCTGGCCTTTAGGGCAATCGGGCGTTTTTTTCTCGCTGTCGTTATCGCCCATCGCCATGCTCAGCGGCGCGTGCAGCATCAGTAACAGTGCCGGGACAGCAAACAGAGAAATACCAGAGCGCGTTGTCATCATTTATCCTCATCGGGGCTGTGGGGCAGACGCTGACGCCTGCCGGATACCGTGCGCGGTTGCAGCACTCTGTAGTAAACAGCTCAGCAGCGATTTCTATTCGATAAAAACAGCACTATTTTTTTCAGCCTGCCTGGCCCGACTGCAATTGCCCTTCTTCTGGCAGAAGGCCATGCGTGAGAAACCGCTTCAGTTCAACGACCTCAGGGCTGACGTATCCGTCCCTGCCGCAGGCTGAGCGCCGTTCAGCGTGTCGTTATACAGCGCCCTGACACCGCTCATTCAACATTTAAAACTAAATTATTTGTAAATTTCAAAATATAAATCTATATGCAGTCCCATTAATATTTTAAAGTTTCACCGTAAGTGCAGCCTGTTATTATTTTTCTGAATATGAGAGGACAAAGACGTGCAGATGCCTGAAGCGACGTTTGCCTGCCGTGCCGATTACCGATAAATCAGCCGACCAGGAACATGGCGTTGTGATTGCCCGGACGACGAAAGATTACTCCGTCATTAAAAATTGGCGGCTATAAAAGTTGATAAATACTAATCAGAATCGCGATTTTAAGGGCGATCCCCCCCGGCCTTTCACATTCAGAAAAGGCGATGCTACATTCTCACCGTTTTGAAACAACGGTATTCGGGGTGTCTGTACAGCGTCATGTGACCACCGGGTTATTCTGCAACGCCGGGCATCCGTCGCAGAACCTGACTGATTTTTGAGAGTCTGATTTGGAATACGAGTCATTGCCGGTGCGTACCCGAACGGAAAGAGTGCTGTACGCGGTTATTTTTGAAGTCGTCGCTAATATTCTGGTTTTTATTATTCTGATGATCTGGGCCTCGGCTGCGCCTGCACAGTCAGCACTATTAACCCTGGCCTCATCTACGCTGGCGATGGGATGGAACTATCTGTTCAACCTGATGTTTGACAGCGTTCAGTTGCGAGTCGGATTTAAAAAAAACGGCTGGATACGCTGCCTGCATGCCGTTTTGTTTGAGGCGGGGCTGCTATGGGTGTTAATCCCCTTTGCCGCATGGTGGCTGGATATTTCGCTGCTCGCTGCGCTGAAACTGGAATGTGGCCTTGTGATCTTTTTTCTGGTTTATACGTGGCTGTTTACTCTGTTATGGGACTATGGTCGTGCTGCGCGCAGCAGAAGCTAGCCGCTTCAGGCCTGCGAATTACGCTTAGCTTCGATGAGTAAATATGAATTCACACTCTTCCATCTGATCGTTTCATTGAGATCTAAAAGGCAATCACAGACATCTGATGCCTTAATGGTGAGAGTGAACAGAAATATCGGCTGTCAGGAGTCACATTATTTTCTGATGGTTTAGATATTACCGCGAGTCAGCTTAGCCAAAGTGAAGACCGCGCTTCAGCTCATTTCTACAGGTTAAATTCAGCAAAATTTTATGAATAAAGTCTATTATCTGAATAAATTAAGAAATTGCCCGTCAACCGATATTCTGGAGATCGTAACCAGTTACATGCGGAAAAAACTGCCTTCTGATGATCTCTCCTCTTTCGAAGGGGCGTATGATCATCGCAAAGCGGAACTGATTATGAATGAGACTTACAGCGAAGTGCCGGCTGAAGTATGGCGGCTGGTGTGCTGAGTAGGGGTTGCGCTGCATAAAAAAACAGAGCATCACGCTGAACAGCGGTGATGCTCTGTGTTTAAAGCGCGGTATCAGAAATGCCAGGCCAGACCGACCTGACCGCTGTAATCCGTCTTAAATGTTCCGCCAAAACTGCTCTCAATGCTGGTGATGAGCGAGAGGCCAGGCGCAATCGCTCCCTGCACTCTCACGCTGCTGCGATAACGGTTGTCAGACCAGGCGCTGTAGTGACGGGTTGATTGCCGGTCCGAGAGCGTGGTGGTCGAACCGTTTTTGCCCGGTGAATATTGATACTCAATACTCGCGCTCAGATTGATCGCTGGCATCCAGGAACCCAGTCCGTGTTTCTGCGCCATAATCCCGGTTGTGGTGAAATAAGGCGTTGATGAACTTAGCGAAACATCGGCATCTTTGCCTTTGAGCGTATAGCCGGACATCACACCGCCATTGACGCCCACGTAAGGTGAAATAAACAACGTATCGCCAGCCAGCCCGAACCGGTAGCCGCTGCGCAGACTGCCAGCGAGCATATGGCTCTCTTTCCTGATGCCGCTGATGTTCAGCGTCGGATCCAGCGATAACGTCTGGCCGAGATAGAGATAGCGACTGGCCGCATCGATAAATCCCCCGCTATCAGACTGCCAGGCATAATAGAGGCCGACTGTACCCAGCCGGTGTTTTTCATGGCCCTCCCCTTTCACCTCACCCTGGGTGTAGCTGGCGCTGATACCTGCAGTCTGCGTCTCACTGCGGGTATCCCAGCCGATATTCAGGGTCTGCTGAGGGGTTTCCAGCCCGAGAAAGCGGCCTTTCCGCTGTTCAATAGAAGCCCATGAACCTGGGCTGTCTGGTGAGGCGCGCAGAGTGTCGGTGCGTTTATGTAACTGGCTGACAGCTTCGCTAAATATGTACTGACGTGATGCCATCAGGGCACGCGTGCGCTGGATCAGTGGCTGATTATCGTAAATAGTGAACCAGTCATCCGGGTTAAAAGCCGCTTTCCGTGCTTCCTCTTCGGCTTTTTTCCGGGCTTCCGCTTCTGCTTTTGCTTTCTCATTAGCTTCGGCTTTTTCTTTTGTTTCTGCCTCACCTTTCGCCTTTTCTTCAGCGTTTACTGCAGCTCCGGCTTCGGTGTTTTCGGCGGCATTCGCATTCTCAGCCTCCTGGTTTTCTGCTGGTGAAGAGGGAGCGTCAGGATCAGCCGTGACGTCCGGTGCAGGGGTCGCTTCGGGCTCCGGTGCTGGCTCAGGGGTTACCTCAGGCACTGGCTCAGGCGCTGGTTCTGGTTCAGGCGCTGGCTCCGGGATCGGTTCGGGCGCGGGCGTTGGTTCCGGCGCTGGCTCTGGTACCGGGGTCGGTTCGGGCTCGGGGGCTGGCACTGGCTCAGGCGCGGGCGTCGGTTCCGGCGCTGGCTCTGGTAACGGAGTCGGTTCGGGCACGGGGGCTGGTTCAGGTTCTGCCGCTTTGTTACTTTTGAGCACCCACTTCACCCGGTCGCTTTCCTCTTTCACCTGATAATTGGGCGTGTAAATGCTAAAACCGCTGTAACGGTCTGCAAAAGCGAAGTAACTGTGCGGAGTGCCCGCCGGTGCATCGACCATCACCAAATCCTGCGTCAGTGCAACCTGCTCTTCGTTGCCAATCAGCAGACTGACATCCAGCAGATTGTCGCTGCCTGTCGCCTTATGGTTAATGGTGAGCCTGTCGCTTTCCAGCGCAGACGGTTTAACGCCTAACGCCAGGTTCATCCCGGTCGCATCCAGCGTGTCGACGTTCAGATTTTTAGCGTACCAGTTACCCTCAGGCACCATGGAAAGCGTCGACCCGCGCTTCGCCAGTAACGAGGTGACATGACTGTTGCCTGTCATCATCCAGTTGGCATTTGCATCCATTGTCATCATGCTACTGCTGGCACCGGTCACGGCACCCTGGTAGTTCACTTTACCCAGGTAGAGTGACGCGTTGTTGCCCAACGTAACATCGCCGTCGACTTCACTGGCGGGCAGCTTTGCCAGTGCATCTGCATGGCGGACTGGCTGACTACAGCTGACATCACTCGTATAAATCACGGAATAGCAGCGCCAGCTTTTCTCCACCTTCCGCTGACTGTCGTTATAACCAAAAGAGAGCGTGGCTGCGTCCGCCGCAGTGACATTCGCTTTAACCCCCGCATACTCTCCTACCTGAAGATGAGCGCCTGCCCCCACATTGATATGATCGGCGGCAAACAGGGAGGTGTCCCAGTCATCATCAATGACGACGCCGTTTGCATGCGGAACCGGCTGACCGGAGAGAATCACCGTGCCATTCTTAACATCAAGAATGCCATTCAAATTCATCCCGCCCGTCAGCGCCAGAAGCGCGGTAGTATTGCGCGGCATGATATTAACGTTCATGACGCCATTAAGCCTCTTTTTCAGCGTCTCACCCAGAAAGCCGCGGAATACCTGAACATTCAACTGTGTCAGCCGATGATCGATGGCCTTATCAGGATCGGTGCCGAGATAAGTCCAGGTAGACGTCGACGATTTATCCGTGGGGTAATACCAGTATGATGTTTTATTTAACTGAAAATACTCGGTTTCTTTGGTGTAGGGATTGTTATACACATAGATGGAACCGGGTGTACCTTTAGGATTACTACTCTGAAAGGTGTTAAAGGGGACGTCTGCCGCGCTGTATCCCGTAATGTTTAGGGTGGATGAGGAATCGCGATGGTTAACCAGCCTGGCGCCATCATCGGTATGGTTGATTTTTTTAACGCTGACTGTGTTGCCGTTCAAATCCAGGCGGCCACCACGATAACCAAAATAGATTTTATCGACAGAAATCTGACCCGGATCATTCAGCACAACAGTAGGCCGACCGCTGACCACGGTTATCGAAGAGAAAGCCCTTTTTTTGCCTTTGGCATCGGCACGCTGATCCAGAATCACGGTCCCATCACCCACGTTCAGCGAGCCCGGGTTTATTCCTTCGGCATTCACATGCAGAGTGCCCGCGCCGATTTTATGCAGGGAGTCGCCGGCTAATCCATTAACCTGCCACAGAACTTTTTTATCCTTATCCACGTCCACACCACCGCCTGCCCAGGTAGCATTGATGCCTTCGGCTGAGGTCAGCGTGTAATCATTCGAAAACTGTAATTTACCCGCACCCAGGTTTACCGGCGTGTTCAGTGAAATCACGCCACCTGCCCCATTGAACCGGAGATCTTTAGTCGCATCCAGTTCACTGAGGGTGGCGACAGAAGGCGCTGAACTTTCATACTTCTTAGCCAGTCCCTGCCATGTCCAGCTCTTCGCGTCCTGCGTAATAGCATCGCTGCCCCAGTTGATGAGCGCGTGGGGATCGCTGTCCGTCACATCTGGTGAGGTATTAGCGGTCTGAACGGAATTGACAAAATCTCCCTGAATATAAATGGCTGTTGCACGCTTTAAGTAGAGGCCGGCATCTCTGTCATAGCCCTGATGCACCGCGACAAGCTTCCACTGCTTTTCAACAGAATCGTACGCAAAAACCGGGCTGCCGCTATCGCCGCCATTGGCACCGATAGAGAGCGGTGTCGTGTCGGGATCGTCAGGTCCCAGATTGTAGTAGCGCAACACGCTGTTATTAGAAGTTTCGCGTACGCTCTCCGGGCTGATTGTGCCGCCTGACTTCCATTTATAGGCATTAGCCAGATGCACACGTTCTGTCTGGTCATCGTTAATCTGTTCCTGTGTTCCTGTGCCCAGGCGTGTATACCAGGCGTAGCGTGATTTGAAATCGGTCCGAAAGTCCGCTTCTGCGGCATAGTTATAGGGAACCGCCTCCGTTACCACCTTATTCAGACGCGGTACATGAAAATCTTTTGCACTGTCCTCATTGCGATTGATTAGCTTATATGTGGTGCTGTACGAAGCTCCATTGCCAAATGATACCGTTTTATAGCCGGTATTATGTTTCACACTGACGATATAAGAAGGAGAGATCAGGGTGGCATACCCTAAACTGGCGACCCCGCCAAAGTCCGGCATGGGAAAATCAAGAGTGCCAGAGAGAGAGCCCTTCTTGTTGTAGACGGGAATATTCTCCATGCCGACTCTATATTTCCCCAGGTTTTCAGCAAAATCACGATACTGCTGAACATCAATATTGTTGAGCATGATGCCAGCATAAGATTTGGTGCAGATAAAGAAGGTGCAGCAGATCGCTGCGCTTCCAAAGTGTCTCAATGGTTCGCCCCCATAAAAATCTTATCTTTTAAGAAATCCCTTAATTAATTGAATTCTTAATTCGGGGCAATGCTTAAATTATCGCAAACGCTCTTTATAAATTGATGCAAATCAAAGAACACACTTTCAGCCCTTTAAAAGAGCAACTAAAATATTGTTTTACAAGCAAATATAAATAAAAAATCAAATCGGCACGGATATAAATATTTAATAAAAAATCAAAAGCAGTACTTATAAGGCAATGTCAGATGAGCTTTAAATAAATCAGAGAAAACATCTGATGCTAAAAAAATTATTATTATTCGGTGTAAATGTCCTGGCCCACCCGGAGCTTATATCCCGGAGGATGAGTCTGAATCTGATCAGACAAAAAAGCGCCAGCCTTCATCATCAGGTTACGCTGGCATCAGGCCAGCCGGATAGCATAGATCCGGCGTCCTGTTTTTCTGACTTCTGAGCTGTAGATCAGGTGGGGGTATCAGACTCCAGATCAGGGCTGACCGTGCGCTAGCAGTTTTTATTGATGCTGGAGAATAAGAGCAGTGTGCTGAAGAGATCCCGCTCGCGGGCAACAGACAGAGACAGAGCCTGGGAGTTATTGCGGATGATCACGATGGAACAGCGCCCACTGCTCAACGCGTTCACCATCAGGCAGCAGACAGTAGTGTGTACTATCACTATCACCTTGTGCTGATGACTGTATCAGCTCTCCGCCGCGCTGGAGGCACCACACGCTGGCCGGATTACGCATTGCCAGTCTCTGTTGTCCGTCGCTGTGCGGTGCACAAGCCTGAAGGATAAGCACCATCAGCGAAAGAGTGATTAACCTGATACCTGTTTGCATAGAAGCCTCTTAGTCAGCATAAACCTGAATCGTAAAGCAGAAATTAACTGTCCTGCCAACACTGACGATCGTAAAACCGTCCAATGCCGGGACTACAATAGCCAGCATTTTATTTTCAGCGCATGACAGGCCCCTCAGCTTTATCTTAAATCAAGCATAAGACATTACGTTTAAACAGCCATTTAACAGGGCTATTTTAATTTTATTACCCAATAGATATCCGGCCCAGCCGTCCATTAATAACAAAATGATACTGAACATTCACAAACTTAATCAGAAAATTCGACATCAGCCCGGCTGCCATAACCGGAATTGCATTATGGCAAAAAGCAGCTCTGCCATGCGTTGCAATTCTGTTGCGGGCACTCAGACAAATCAGCGCATCAAATCGCGGTCATTATCCTCATGGTTTTAGCTGGAAAGGGTAAAAGCCAGCAGCGCTGGCTTTTGGTTATCGGCTCGCAGGCGTCAACCTGCGATATAACTCTGCTCCTGCTCACTCATCAGGCAATACAAGTTAAGAGTGATTTTTCCAGTAAACTTCATGCTGCGTTGAGGCAGAAGGATGCTGCTCAGCCGCAGATGAGAAATAATTACCGTAGATATAGCTAAAAAGTAAAAAAACAATGCCCAGCAGAATGCCAGTAACAATACCAAAAGGAAAAATCAGCGTCCTGTTTCCTTTCTGTTCCTTTTTACTCATGAAAAGATTCCGGTTATAACTGTAAAATTTTTGTTACTTATAGCGCAACGCTTGTCATTAGAGATGACTGTCCTTAATTTACACTTCAGTTGAGCAGATCACGCCTTTATAAAGCTCAAGAAGAGAGATGTCGTTAATAAACGCATTGAACTCCATGTCTCCGCGAAGAGAAAACTTTTTCATAACATTATATTTATGTGCGTAGATGGTCTTGGCAGACAGATCCAGACGCTTTGCAGTCTGCCTTACACTGTAGCCTTTTTTCAAAAAACTCAGCACCTGCAGCTGAACGACAGTTATTCGGGCAAAATCACAATGCACACAGTCTGATGGCTCAAAACCCCGCACCCTATCCTGCAGATTAAGCCAGGCATGCAATAGCTTTCCTGCTATTTTTTTTACCGGGTCAAGACGAGAGACCACAACGAGAGATCGATAACATAAAGGGAGCTGTTCCATAATAATATCTTCAGACTCATCGACAAAAACTATTATGATGCTCCCGGGTTTGCGATCACGATATGCTGGCTGGCACATATAAAGACGCCATTGCGAAACGTTGATCAGGATAAAATCTGCTTTCTCCAGACACTGTCTGTCAGATCCTGATAAAAATTTCACTTTAGCATCAGACTGAAGTGCCTCCTCAATTACTTTTGAAATGCCTAGTCTGAAGAAGTAGTTCTCATCTGTACAAAAAACTTTAAAATCCATTTTTTCCCTTAGGCATCTCAAAAATAAAATATAATCAGGTGAATTTTCCGTTGATCAAAACCAGCTCACCTTTTTCTTTCAGTTCTTTCAACACTCTGCAAATGGAGCTTTTCGAAAGATGCGAACTGTGCTCTATCAGATACAGCGCTGAGAAACGTTTCTTAAGATGTGGTGGCAGCTTTTTCCATCGACCAATTAAAGAAACAACCTCATCGTGTGAATTACCTTTTGGTAATTGGATGTAGCTCATCAGGTCTGAATATTGCCCCGACAGAATAGACATAGCATCATTGAAAATGTCTTTTTCAAAAATCAGACGCCAGAAGACATCATAATCAATGTAACTGATCTTACCGTAATCAATCCTTTCAAGATAAACCGGCGGCTCATCCAGCGCTGGCGTAACGCCCACAACAAAGGGAGCAGACAGGATATTCAGAACCTTATTTTCACCTTTTATTTTGAGCAAAAAATCGCCATCAAGAATGAACATAACACGCCGTACATTATCTTTTGTTAAATGATAACGGCGCTTACCTCGTGAAATCTCATCCGGATTGGCAACCTGTGCATATTCTGCTAAGGCACTGATAACTCGCTCATGATTTTCAGTCACTCTATACATAATAATCAACTCAATCTGACTAATACAAAATCAGTATTAGGAATAAATTTAATAAAATCTGTTTGTAATAGTGTCTTCTTTCGCCTGGTGTACTGCAAAGCTTTACTCGCCTCCAGAGTTCGAGCAAAATAACGTTGTTATGGGTTTCACTATAATAAAACCACTGCAGTAAAATTCAATACCACAAACAGGCAAAAAGGAAGCCGATAAAACCAACAATTGACATATCAACCAGATTTTACACCTTATAAAAATCAATTAATCAGCATATCAATCCAGGATGTGGCGACTTACTGATAGTGTTATAATTATTTTCTAAAAAAGGGAATATATCATTACCATTTGCAATCCAATGTTATAATACTGCTAATTTAGCCCTCCTTACCTGAAAAAAAATCCTTAGTCGGTTTTTATAAAGAAATGATTATTACCATATCGGAACCATTGTTAACTCTCTTCGTGAAAATAAAAAAACGCCTTACATCTTTTGTGAGAAGAATTAAAACACAACGATGTCAATCTGGACATTTAAATTGCAATTAACCATTTAATTAGTTTTTTATGCTGCTTAAAATAATATTTATACTTCTTTACTCCAGAGATGAGCCGCGCGTTTTGTCGCAGGATGGGGCCAGTACCTGCCATCCATGGTGGTTTCATACCCCCATGTTATTTAAGAAGAGTCTGGATCTTCTGGCAGCCAGCTTTATAGCCCACTCGCTCTGTGCGTTAACATCGTCGTTTGTTGATAACGCACGACGAAAACTGGCCTTACTGACTGAATTTTTCGATAACTATAAAGGCAGCGATAGCCTTCAGAACCCTGTCATTTTCTCACTATTGATTAATGCCTGACTTTAACGCTCTCGTATGCAGCTATCCTGCTCTTACGTTTTTCACATTCCACAGTGTCGGGAAACAGACCTGAGGTTGCTTATGGATAGAACAGAGCTCTTACTCTGAATAAGTCCGGGAAACCTTCAGGTAAAAGCAGGTCATCAGGTAAAAACCCTTATCTAACACTCTTCATTTGAGGATCATTACTGCATACATGCCCCGCTGTTACACCACGCCAGACAGAAAAAGCGCATCAGCGATTGACGCAGTTAGTATAGATTTCGGATGCGTTTTTTATTTCATCTATTACAAAAATAAAACTGGCCGTTCTGATTAACCTGCCAGGACCTTAAAGAAAATAATTCTGCAATATGCACACTTTTTCTTAACTTCCTATCTATTTTTGTAATGCGACCGAATCCCCAACCTGATACTGATTTCTTTCATCAATAAAACAGAGAGTTACCCCACCGCTGACACTCAACAAATAAACAGCAATAATGACTACATGGATTACAAAATAGGAAGCTTTAAAATGTGAACGGGTTGAATTAAGGATTGTTAAGATTACTTCATAAGCACCACAGCATACCTGGCCTTATCCTTCGCTCGCTGGAATAATTTTTATCCTGGCGGTTAGCGTGCGTTGTTAATTCGCATTGTTATAAACAGTCCAATTTAATAGGGAAATTTCATAATGAAAAAACTGGCTTTTTTATCCGCATCTTTAATGTCTGTTCTGTTTGCGTCTCAGGCATATGCAGTTTCAAATAATACTATCACCTTCCAGGGTGAAGTTACGTCCGAAACCTGCTCTGTAACAGTAAATGGTAATACCGCGAAACCTACGGTGCTGCTGCCGTCTGTTAATGTTTCAGCGCTGGATGCCAGCGGTAAAGTTGCAGGTCAGACTACGTTTGATATCGGTGTAACAGGTTGTACGGGAAGTGAGACAACAAGCACTGTCATCTCAACCGTATTCACCGGCAACAACGTGAGCGAGAAAGGTAACCTGAGCAACCTGGCTGCAACGGATGCGGCCGATAATGTTGAAATCCAGATTCTGGACACCAAAGGCACAGAAATTAACTTTAATGACGGTGCCTTCACGGGTGCTGGCGATCTGACTCTGGCTGCCGGTAAGAAAGATGCATCCGCAACCTATACAGCACAATACTACGCAACCGACGTTGCCACTGCCGGTGCGGTTGAAGCCACCATGCAGTACGCTGTTAGCTACAACTAATAATTATAGCCGCAGGGATGAAGATTTCTTCTGAAATATCCCGGATTAAATCGGGCCAGGGAAGGCCCACTTTTTCTGTTTGTCCAGGGTTGGCATTAAATTTTTATGGATAGCTATTATGTCTCGATTACTTAATAAAGATTCATCATTTTGCCAGATTTGGGTTCTTTTGTTTTCTTTGCTTATTTGCCAGTCGGTGTACGGAAGTGTCGTCATGACAGGGTCGCGCGTAATTTATCCTTCAGAAGCAAAGTCTGTCGATGTCCAGTTAAGAAATAATGATGACTTCCCTTATATCATCCAGGCATGGTTTGACAGTGGTGACAATAAATCCACACCGGCCACGGGTAAGGCCCCGTTTGTTGTAGCACCGCCTGCTTTCAGGATTGCGCAAAAAGAGGGGCAGGTATTGCGTATTTTCTTTACCGGTGAAAAAGGCTTACCTCAGGATCGGGAATCTATTTTTTACTTTAACTTTCTCCAGGTCCCACCGGGTAATGTTGCGGGTGACAAAGGAAATCAAATGGTGGTTATGCTGAAAAACAGAATGAAACTGTTTTACCGCCCCGCCTCACTTAAAAGTAATCCAAAAAAAATATTTGACTATTTAACGTTCAGCAATATTTCATCATCCGGCATCCGTATTACCAATAACTCACCTTACTACGTTTCACTGAGCAAGGTTGCAGTCAGAGGGGCAGTAGCTAAAAAAGAACCCCCTATGCTCGCCCCGTTTACAACAACCGAAGTGGCATTGAAGGAAGGTAAGGCAAAACGTAGCGCCCAGGGAATTGAAATCGGTTTAATTAATGATTATGGGGCAGTGGTGACGCATGAATATCCAATTCAACACTAAAAAAACAGGATTTCGCCTGGCTGTCATCAGTTGCCTTGTTAAAGTCTCAGTGTTAACTCAGCATGTGCATGCTGAAGAATACCGTTTTGACAGTAATTTGCTGGCGGGTTCCGGCTTCTCGGAAGGCGTTGATCTTGAGCAATTCAATGAAAAACAGACCATCATCCCTGAAGGTCAGCAGATCCTTGATATCAGTCTGAACGGTACGATCATTAAGAGCCGGGTGCCGGTGAATTTCCGTAAAAAGAAAGCCGCCGACAAAAGTGCCCAGCCCTGCATTGATTCGGATATGAAAAAATTGCTTCAGCTGAAATCCGGGCTGCCAGAATCCGCTAATAATCAGTGTCTGTTACTTTCGGATCTGACTAAGCAGGGAAAATGGAATATCAAACAGTCCACGCTGACGCTTAACTTCCTGATCCCTCAGATCTTACTCAATCATCAGCCTCGTGACTATATTCCTGTTTCTGAGTGGGATGCCGGTACCCCACTGGTATTTTTACGCCATAACACAAGCTTTACCCGTAATATCCGTCGGGATACTCACTATAACTATTTATGGAGTCTGATTAATGCAGGCGGCAATCTCGGCATGTGGCAACTGCGCCATCAGGCTAATATGCGCTATATGGAGAGCAATTCCGGCGGTGCTCAGTACAAGTGGAACTCAGTACGCACCTGGGTACAGCGTCCATTGCCAGCTCTGTCCAGCGAACTCATGGTCGGCGATACTTTTACTGACGGTTCCATGTTCGGATCGATCTCTTTTAACGGGGTAAAACTCGCTACCGATCAACGCATGTGGCCGCAGGGTCGTCGTGGGTATGCGCCAGAAGTACGTGGCGTGGCGGCCAGTGATGCCCGTGTTCTGATAAGCCAGGCGGGTAATGTAATCTATGAAACCCAGGTGCCACCCGGACCGTTCCTGATTAACGATCTTTACAACACCCGCAGTCAGGGTGATCTGAAAGTCCAGATCATCGAAGCCGACGGCAAATCTTCATTTTTCACTGTGCCCTACGCTGCCGTTCCTGACTCAATGCGTCCGGGTAATGTGAGTTATCAGTTTGCCGCAGGTAAAGTCAGGAATTATTACGCCGTCCAGAACGCCTTCACGGAGGGTGTGCTGCAGTATGGTCTCAGCAACAGTTTCACTTATAACACCGGGGCGCGCCTTGCCAGTAATTATCAGGCATGGCTGCTGGGCGGCGTATACGCCTCCGAATTGGGTGCCCTGTCGTTAAACACCACCTGGTCGCACGCAAGGGTAGAAAATGATCTGACCCGAAGTGGCTGGCGCGCAGAAGCGTCATACAGCAAAACCTTCTCCACCAATACCAATCTGGTTCTGGCAGCCTATCGCTACTCCACCTCGGGCTATCGTGATCTTGAAGATGTACTGGGCATACGGCGCCAGCAGAAGAGTGGAACACATTACTACTCCGATACGCTTAAACAGCGTAACCGCTTTACGGCGACCATCAGTCAGAACATGGCTGATTACGGCACCTTAGCACTGAGCGGAAGCAGCACTGATTATTACAACAATCGTTCACGTATCAGCGAATTACAGCTTTCCTATAACAATATGTGGCGTTCGGTAAGTTACAGCATCAACGCCGGAAGACAGCGCTCAAGCTGGAACAGCAACGATTTGTATAGCGTAAAGGATAGCGACTACGATTCAGGCCGTTATCAGAAATATACGGAGAACGTCGTCTCTGTCGGTATCTCCATCCCACTCGACTGGCGCGATAGCCGCTCAACCATCGCGCTGGATATGACGCGGGATAAAAATACCACGTCAGCAATGACCACGCTGTCAGGTTCGGCAGGTGAAAACAGTGACTTTACTTATGCACTCTATGCCGGTTACGACCGCTATCGTGATGACGCTCAGCGTAAAAACCATGACATGCGCTGGGGAAGTAACGTACAGGAACGCACGCGGGTGGGGACACTTCGCGCTTCCTATGCCCGCGGTGATAATTATCACCAGCTCGGTCTGGGCACGGCGGGTACCCTCGCGCTTCATGGCGGCGGCGTAACCTATGGCCCCTACGCCAGCGACACGTTTGCGCTGGTCGAGGCTAAAGGTGCCAGCGGCGCTCGCGTCAACAATGCGCAGGGGGCAAAAATCGATCCCTTCGGCTATGCCATCGTGCCTTCTCTGGCTCCCTATCGCCATAACACCATCAGCCTGGACAGCAACTCAATGTCCAGAGACGTCGAACTCGAAGGCGGCAATGTACGCGTCGTGCCGGTATTTGGCGGCGTACCAAAAGTGACATTCAAAACGCTGAGCGGTTCACCCGCCCTGATTTCGGCCACCCTGCATGATGGCATGCCCCTGCCGATGGGCGCTGAAGTCAAAGACAGCCAGGGCAACAGCATTGGAATGGCCGGTCAAAATGGTCAGATCTACGCCCGACTTCCTGATGCGTCTGGCACGCTGTTTGTGAGCTGGGGCAGCGGCAGGAAATGCCGCATCAACTACCAGTTACCGTCCGGAAAAGTGAGTGATGGCAGCTTCGTGCGTTTGAACGGCGTCTGCATCAAGTGAACTTCTTTCAATGAGAACCCCTATGAGACTCAACATCACTAAATCAAGACCCTGGCTGGTCGCCGGCCTCTTCATGGCCTGCGCAACAGATGTGCAGGCATTCTGCTCCAAGGTCACAGGTATTGGTACCGGCACTTCATCGATCCCGCAGGACGTGGCTGATATGGGCTATACCGCCGCACCCTGGGGGAACGGGGTATTGAATGCCGCAGCAGGCGTTATCTCCTTCGGAACCATTATTATGGGCACGGGCGCTGAAGCGCTGGTACCTGCCGGAACAGTGATCGCCTCTGCTGACCTGCCGTTTATCGATAAAGGGCTGAAAGAGCCGTACGCGGCCAATCAGATCGTGTTTAAGTGCGCGCTGAGTGATGCCGACGAGTTGTACGAGATATACGCCCTGGCGGGAGGATCAGGAATGTTTTATGGGGGCAAGGCCGTTTCGGATGTCGAAGGGGCTTATCAGACGCCAGCGACCGGAATCGCTTATCGGATTACCAATCAAAAGACCGGGCTTTACTACACCGGCTACTGGCAGGAACGCAAGATGACTCCCGATGACTATGTTGTTGTCGGTTCCACCCTCTACATACCCGCTTCGTCTTTCGATAGCGCCACCTTTGAGTTGCTCAAAACCGATGATATCTACGGCACGCCTACACGCAATGCCTTCTCTCAGATTGTTACCCCACAGGCCTATGAGGCACTCAGAGCGCCTAACATCAATAACAACGCCGCGACGGGCAGTCTGGCTTACTCCCCCACGCCAGCCATGACATCGGCAGTCTGGAGTATGCGAGGAGGATCAACGACCATCATCCACGGCAATGCCTGCACGCTGGCAGATTTTGATCAGGTCGTTAAGTTGCCGCCCATCAGCACTGGCGGTCTGCGCGACGGTGAGAAGAGCAGTAATACCTTTAATGTTGCAATCAGCTGCGAAAAAGGTGCGTACTCAGGCACCGATTCCAGCGTCAGCAATGCACCTGTGGCGGTAGGGTTTCTGGTGACGCAGCCCACCGCGCTCTCTCAGGCGAGTGCACTTGGTCTTCAGACTAGCGCTGGCGGCATCACGCATCTTCTGGACAACAATTACGGTGCCAGCGGTGTCGCTTCAGGTGTCGGGATTCGCCTTTATTCCTCAGCGGGCGCCGCGCTGAATCTGCTGTCCAGCACCGCGACTACAGGCACCGGGGCAGCTGCAGGCTGGTATGGCTATGCAGACCTGATGGGGGAGACCGGCGTAACGCCCGAGGGCGGCACTGAATATGCTGGAACCTTTACCGCTTCACTTGAACAACTTCCGGGATTAACCGCTCAGGCAGGATCAGTTAATGCGCAAGCACAGATTATTGTCAGCCTTCAGTAACCTGCTGATGACCGGTGCTCTCACGCTCTGCACAGGCCCCGTCTCTGCGGTTGTTAACAGCACACAAAGCCGGCTGGTATTTAATGAAAACAGTGAAGTGCAATCGCTGACCGTGGTGAACTCTTTAAGAGCGCCAGCGCTGGTACAGATGTGGACCGACGACAGCGATCCACTGAGTCCGCCAGAACGCATAAGTACCCCGCTGGTCGTCGTTCCACCACTGTTTAAATTAGCCCCGGCTGAATCCCGCACTCTGCGTGTAATGCTGCTTTCGCGGAAGGATATGCCCCAGGATCGTGAACGGCTGTACTGGCTGAATATTTATCAGATTCCGCCATATACCCGGCAGCAGACAGCACAGGAAAAGAAAGTCATTTTTCCGGTTCGTATTCGACTGAAGATTTTTATACGTCCAACAGGCGTGAAAGCACCGGACGAGGAAATTGGTGAGCAACTGAAATTTTCAATTAATAAACTGAACACTAAAAATAGCGAATTGCAGGTTCAAAACCCGACCCCCTATTATATGAATATCGGAAGTATCAGACTGGGTAACGAAACGCTGAAATCAGAGATGATTGCGCCCTTCTCTTCCCGTTCGTTTGCCCTGAAACAAACGACCGACAGTCATATTTTGAGCTGGTCTGTCATTGACGACTATGGCACACAGAAATCATATAAAAGAGAGCTGAGCAGCCCGTGAAATCTGATACGCTCAAAACGATAAATATGACATATTTTCACAAGTATCATATGTCATACGACTTGATAGCTTCATTCATCCGACATGAAATGAACATTGAGAATATTAATCTGCAACACTTCCCAAAACTGGAGGATCTTTTAACTGCCGTAGAAAAAAATAGCATTGACATCATCATTATCAACTCTTCATGTTTGTTTGATGGCTCTTTTCGCGAAAAAGAGATCAGACAAGTTCTGGCCGCATCGTGTGGTAACAAACATATCATCACGGTTTTTTTCGCTCAGAACATGAAATCTGCGCTGCTGAAAAAAATGCTCGGTGCGGGTGTCAATATTATCATCAGCCTGCAGGACAGGCCGCAGGAGCTGATTAAAGCACTGACTGACAGAATGGTCTCCTCAGACGAAAAAGCCTATATTTCTCAGTCTGTCTGTGAAAACTTACAGCAGGAGTGCACTGAACTGACGCCTAAAGAGTGGGAGGTCATTAACCTTATCCGGGAAGGATATTCACTGTCAGAAATTGCCTCTAAAAAATGTCGCGCCATGAGCACAATTTCAACACAGAAAAGAAATGCAATGAATAAACTTCATCTTCGGAATGAAAACGAGCTATTACGCTTTTTGCACCAGAACGAACTATTTTAATTTTTATCTTATTTTTTGGAAATTCATGTTTATTAAATTTATCATGCCACTGGCAGGAGGGCTCCTGCTGTCAACCTATGCCTGCGCACTGTCGCTGCAGGAATCGCTGATAGCGGCCAATATCTATAATGCCGAGATTAATGCTGCCCGAAGCGTCCATGATGCCGATGGACAGAAAAAATATCAGGGTTTTGCCGGGCTGTTACCCGCAGTATCGCTCGACGGATCATGGAGTAAAAGCGATCAGCCCGATGCGGCTTACTCTGCAGGTGTCACCCGCCATAACTACAGTGTCAATCTGACACAGCCCGTTTTTGACCTGGCAAAATATGCGACCTGGCGCAGAAGCGTAGTAACCGGTGATTTAGCCGATGTGAATTTGCTGATTGCTCAGCAAAAACTGATCGGTAATGTGACCAATGCTTTTTACGGTGTCGTTTATCAGCGCAGTGTACTTAATACTAAGCAGCGGATCCTTACCGCATTCAGTGCCAGACTGAAACAAACTCAGAAAGCACTTGAAGTGGGTGATGGTACTCGCCTTGATGTTGCAGAAGCACAGGCTAATTATGATAAAGCGGTCGCCGATGAGCTTGCGGCTGAAAACGATCTCAATGATGCCAGCGTCTATTTCCGTCATTTAACCGGCCGGGACCCGCAGGGTATTTCAGACAGCACTCTGCGCTGCGTGCGTTTTCAAGAGAGAATTATACCTGAACAATTAAAACGTGACGCCGCAGTCAATAATCTCGACGTTCTGGCCGCTATCGAAAGTCTTAAATCCAGCGAAGCTGACATTCTGACGGCGACTTCTGCTCATTTACCGGTCGTCACCTTTCAGGCTGGCTACGGCAAAAACTGGAGTCGCGCCGAAAATGGAAACTATCTCGACACCCTGTTTGGCACCACATCTAAAACGGATAATACGCAAATCAGTATTAATGTTTCAGTTCCGCTTTTTGCCGGAGGTGGGCAGATTTCTCAAAGTCTGGAAGCCGCACATCGCTATGAACAGAATAAAGATTTAGTCATTGAAGCCCGACGCAAAGCTGAACAGCAGGCAATACAGGCTGCATCCGGCATTCAGAATAGCCAGTCACGCATTAAAGCGTATGAACGCGCCATTGTCTCAGCCAGTAAACGACTGACGGCAACCCGGTATGGTCGTGAGATTGGCCAGCGGACCTTAATTGACGAGTTTAATGCGGAAAAAGATTACTTCCAGGCGATTGAGGATCTGGCTCATTCTCAGAATGCATTAATCCAGTCGATTGTTAATTTGAAGACAGCAACCGGCTCGCTGGATTACGCCGCGATGAAAGTTTTTAACTGTGGTACGGCATAATCGGGAGTTTCAACGTATGAGTAACGACTTATTTCGTAAAGAATCGCTGGATGCAAAAAGGACACGGGTATTAGGTTCTGTCGCGCTCTATTGTCCGCCCTTCCGCTGGGTGGTCATTATGCTGATTTGTTTGCTGGTAGCTGTCCTTATCGCTTTTTGCCTGTTTGGCAGTTATACCAAACGGGAAACAGCGCAGGGTGTATTAGTGCCTGAAAATGGCATGATGAATATCACCGCAATGAGTGCCGGTACGGTAATTTCCCTTCCCATTCGTGAAGGCGAGAGTCTGCAGAAAAACAGCCTAATCGCGACCGTTTCTTCCGAAATCTCCACTCGCTATGGTCAGACCCGCGAGGCGATCGCTACCCAGCTTGAGTTTCAGAAAGCCGGACTGAACAGCCAGCTGGTTAATCTGGCTCAGCTTAATAGCGAAACTATCAAATCGCTGCAGGAGAAGGTCAGTCTGCTCGGCCAGCAGGCGAAAGAACTGGACACCATATACCGTCAGCGTGCGCAGCAGATTGAATTGTCGAAAACCCAGCATCGCAAGATGAGTGCGATGCGCAGGGAAGGTTACGCCTCGAATACCCAGGTAGAACAGCTACAGAATGATCTCCTCGATGCCAGCGTACGCCTGCAAGACGTTGCACGTCAGAGGATTGATGTCCGGCAGCAACTGGCTCAGGCTCGGCAACAGTTACGCGAACAGCCGATCAGTTACGACCGGCAGAAGAATGAACTGCAGCAAAAGCTCTCAGAGATTACGCAGTCGATTGTTGAGAACGAATCGCGTCGCTCAATTGAACTGCGCACACCCGAAAATGGCACCGTCAGCGCCGTTCTGGTTAAGCAGGGACAGGTAGTCACTGCCGGCCAGACACTGGCGACGGTACTCCCGGACAACGTCCGCCTTCAGGCACGCATCATGCTCAGCAGCCGCGCGATCGGTTTTATCCAGCCCGGTCAGCGTGTAGTGCTGCGCTATCAATCCTTTCCCTGGCAGAAATTTGGACAGCAGTACGGGACGGTACTGGAAATTTCCAAATCTGCGCTTTCACCACAGGAAGTGGCCTCCATCACGGGTGATAACCAGGTTAAAGAGTCGATGTATCAGGTGAAAGTCAGGCTGGATAAGCAGACGATTCAGGCTTATGGCAGACAGAGCAGCCTTCGCGCCGGAAGCGGGCTTGAAGCGGACTTCATTATAGATAAGCGCCGCATCTACGAATGGGTTCTGGAACCGCTTAATGCACTTGGCAAGATGACGTCATTATAATTTCTATATTTTATCAGGTTTATCATGGATTTATTTCACAAACTCAATTTATCTTTTCACCAGAAGTTACCTGTTTTACGGCAGACACAGGCCGCAGAGTGTGGCCTGGCCTGTATTGGCATGATCGCCGGATTTTACGGTCATCATATCGACATGATTTCGCTGCGCCAGCGGTTTCCTACCTCTCTGAAAGGCAGCACGCTGGCGAATGTTATGTCATTCGCACAGAACTTAGGTCTGGGTTGCCGCGCCGTCAGACTGGAACTGGAAGAGCTCAATAAACTGAATACGCCCTGTGTGCTGCACTGGGACATGAATCATTTCGTGGTGCTCAAAGGGATCGCCGGAAACAAACTTATTATCCATGACCCGGCGCGCGGAGTGCGCAAAGTTTCTATGGATGAGGTTTCAGACTCTTTTACCGGCGTGGCGCTGGAACTCTATCCGGCAGCAACCTTTGAGAGGAAGAATGAAAAAAAATCTATCTCAATGCTCAGCCTGATAAGGAACGTCTCTGGGATAGGTTCAGCCTTCATCCAGGTCGCCCTGCTCTCACTGGCGCTGGAATTTTTCGGCATCATTACACCCTTTTATATGCAGTGGGTGATCGACCAGGTTCTGGTGTCGGCGGATCGCGATTTACTGACGCTGCTCGGCGTCGCGTTTATCTGCGTCACCCTATTCCAGAATCTTATTTCAGCCTTACGCAGCTGGGTGACTACCTGGTTCTCCAGCATGCTGAGCGTGCAATGGTCATCCAATCTTTGTGCGCATCTGCTGGGTCTGCCGCTCAGTTATTTTGAGGATCGCCATGTCGGCGACATTCTTTCACGCTTTGGCTCCATCAGTAATATTCAGAGCACGCTGACAGGCCGCTTTATATCATCCATTTTTGATGGCGTGATGGCCATCATAACACTTGCCATGATTTTTACCTACAACGCTACTCTGACCTTTGTAGTCATCGGCTTTTTCCTGCTGTATGCGCTGATACGCTGGATCTCATTTGAACCCTTTCGTCGGGCCAACGAAGACCAGCTGATGGCTTCCGCCGTGGTCCAGTCACAATTGCTGGAATCTATCCGCGGCGTTCAGGCGATCAAACTGAATAACAAACAGGATTTTCGTGTCTCTGCTTACACCAATGAGACAGTGGAATCGACCAACAAAGGGATCACCACCCAGAAGCTTTCGATCGGCTTCAGTACATTGCAGGGCACGATTTCAGGCGTGGGCAAAATTATACTTATCTGGCTGGCAGCGGCGCAGGTGCTGGATGGCAACTTTACCAGCGGTATGCTGGTGGCGTTTATCTCCTTCTCCGATCAGTTCATGTCACGCTCTGCCGGACTGATCAACGCACTTATCGAATTCAAAATGCTTCGCTTACATGGCGAACGTCTGTCCGATATTGTCCTGAGTGAGAAGGAGCAAAATATGGAAAGCCACGTCGAACTGGCGGAACAGAAAGGCCCTGTTCGCCTTGATATCAGCGATCTCTCCTTCCGCTACTCAGCCACAGACGAAGAGATCTTTTCTGGTTTTAACCTGAGCATCGAGGCCGGGGAATCTGTCGCGATCATTGGCCCATCCGGACAGGGAAAAACAACGCTGGCAAAACTGATGCTGGGCCTTCTGAAGCCTACCGCTGGCGTTATCAGTGTGAATGGCATCGATCACATCAAACTGGGCATGACCTGCTACAGGGATCTGATCGGCAGCGTCATGCAGAGCGACATGATGTTTGCCGGTTCTATCATGGACAATATCAGTTTCTTTGACGCCAGCCTCGACAAAGCTCAGGTCGAGCGAGCTGCCCGCATCGCCCAGATTCATGCCGACATTATGGCAATGCCTATGGGCTATAACAGCATGGTCGGCGACATGGGATCATCGCTCTCCGGCGGTCAGATACAGCGCGTCATTCTGGCCCGTGCGCTTTACCGCCAGCCACGGCTGCTCATCCTTGACGAGGCGACCAGCCACCTGGATGTGGTCAGGGAGGGTGCCATTAATGACGCCATCAGGCATATGAGTATGACGCGCGTCATTATTGCGCATCGCCCAGAGACGATTCTGAGCGCGGACCGCATCATTCATATCCATCGCCACGGTGTTAAGGAGATATCCAAAGCGGATTTTGCAGCATTAATTAACTCTTCACAGCTTCGTTCAGAAGCCAATAAAACAGACAGCACTGCGGCTGCCTGACCATTACCTCAAGGAGCAATTATGAATAACCGTTTAATCTGCCTGGAAGGCACACTTCATTTTGAAGAAGAAATTAAAACTCAGACGATTAACATGATCACGTTTAAAAATGGGCAGCAAATTACCCTTAACCGGGACATCCTTCCGGCTGGGAGTACCTTTTTCGGCCACATTTCTCAGCAGATAGGTAATGCCGAAAGGATTCTCAATAATTTTAACCTTGTCAAAATGGATGAAGTCAAAGACGGGACCTTTTTTACAGATACTATCCAGCTCATCTATAGCTTCTCCGCGGGTTCGGGTAGTGACAAACGCGTCTGGCAGGCCACCTACTCCTGTCTGATTTCAGAAAATGAGATCATTAACTTTGGTTCGATGTACCCTGACGAAACATCAATGAAAAATGAAATGCACCGGTTACATCACTGCGCAAGAAATTTCGAACCAAATACAACTAAATTACCTTAAAATTTTACGAAAATGGCTTTAAATTAAATGACATAAGGTCACCACCTTCTTAAGTGTAGAAACAATCCTATTTAAATTCATTCACACCAGATGCATAATTAACGCGACCAGTTAATGGCACAAACACTAACTGATCACGATAATTAATTTAAAGAAAGCAACGTGCGTGATTTAAATATGATAACAATTGAGGCTGTATCAGCAGCGGGCTTTTGAGATGAAATCAACAGTAAAATCATCGGCGGCACACATGGCAGCGACGGCGGCGACATTCCGGATGCCGGCCCAATCGGTAAGCTGGCAGGTATAGTGAACGGCGGCTTGTCGCCGGAACTGTCGATGACTTGATGGTGAGCTCGAATGGCGCGTCTGCAGTACTTGCGCTGGCACTCAATTTTAGCTAAACCCTGCCGGTACTTTATGTGACGGTCAGGCGGTTAAGTAAGCTGAGCAAAGGGGGGCTGACTAAGCCCCCCTTTTTATTATCCGTAACGCTGCGGCTGATAGTTACCCATATGCTGGAAATCACGAGCAGTGAAAGGCGGTAATCGGTCCATCGCTTCTTCGCCTGAAACCGTGTAGTTTCGACAATGTTATTCAGATAAGAACAGTTAAAACCTGATGATTTCCGAGGAGATAAAAAGTGCGCCATACTCTCAAAAAGCAGAAGATTTCGTTCAGGCATCCTGAATTCCTCTTATCTGATGCATGATCTGTAGAGCCAATTATCGGCTGCTTTACAGCCTCCGGAGTGAAATATTTCCAGAACCGGTGATAGTGCCATACTGTTCCCAGGCAAAAAACGTTCTCAAATGAGAATGGATTATTTAAGATAATATCTCTTTAAGATAACTTCATAAGCATAAAAAAGTTAAAATCTTTTTTTATTCTGAGCACAGACAAATGCATAACTATTACATCATTAATGGCTTTATTGAGTTTCATCCGGCAGCCAGTACACTGCGAAACCTCAATGATCCGGAAAAGGTGGTGGTTCTGAACTCTCCTGCAGGACGCTGTCTGTTATTATTAATCAACCGGAATGATACGATCGTAACGCAACAAGAGTTTATGGAGATTGTCTGGGAAAAAAATGGCATGATGGTATCGCCGAATACCTTCTACCAGAATATTTCAATTCTGCGTAAAGGGTTAAGGAAAGCGGGTCTGATTGAAGATCCTGTCGTTACTATTCCTCGGGTCGGACTTACGCTGGCCAGTGGCACCGAAATCATAAAACGCAGCAGTGTAGAACCTGAACCTGATAGCTCCCGAAACTCACTTTCTGATGAAAAGCGCTCTTCTGAAGCTGCATTACGGGAGGAAAAGGGTCCGTTGCATTCCCCTGAAGCGGAAAAGGTCGACACGCCCCCTGAACAGCCGCTTTCCGCCCGTCGCGAAAATAGTCCCCAATCTGAAATCGCTCTTCATCGAAACACATCCGGCATGCTGCTGTGGACTGTGGGGCTTTTAATCGCCATTTTACTGACGGTGACAGTGAATTTTTACAGAAGCAGTGACAATAACCGACACTACTTCAGTAAATATTTTTTTCTGGCCAATATTCATGGTTGCCACGTCTTTTTCAGCAATAAGAATGCAACGCCGGATGCCCGAATCAGAATGAGGTCTCTGGCTGAAAATCTGAAGACAAGCTGTAGCCATTACCCCTGGATGTATATCACTTACTATTATATGCTGCCGAGGATATCTGTCATCCGTTGCAATAAACAGATGGATGAACCTAACATCTGCATTTCAGAATACTATTTCAGAGGCTTAGAACAAAGTGATTAAGAAACTAGCAGGCGCTCTGCTCTGCGTTATTATAATTTCTGAGAGCACTTATTTATTTTACGCTTACCTCCAGCTTCAGCGGATTGATAACTTTAACTGCACAGCCAATCTGCTCCAACATTACAGTGACGAAACATATTACCTCACCCTTAATTTTATTGTTAACGATAACTTTGGCGTCGTTCATATAACCGGACGCTCGGACAAACACCCCAAAAAAATCGTTAATCGAAAAATATCCTTTAAACTACAGCGCAATCGCGATCTTTATTATATGACTTCGCAAAAAAACATCAGCCTGCCGGATGACAACATCAGCGATGAAGATTTAAGCCATTATGTTCCTGCTTTTTTTGTCACCACTGAAAAGGATATTTATATGCAGATTCAACAACAGCATAATAAGAACTTCCTCTTTAAGATAGAATCGATTCCTACCTATGTGTGCAATGCGAATTCCGGCAAAAACCGCTGAAAACTGTCCCGCACCAGGTATCACAGCATGGCGAAGGCGAACCATTAAACCGTCAAAACGCTTATGCTGTTTGCTTTTTACAACAGATACGTTTGTCGTCAGTTTTGCCTCAATAACGCTCACAGGTAAACAGATAGGAGAGCGGCCCGCTGATAAGATAACTCTTTTCATCGACCCTGGTGAGATCGAGTTGCAGGTAGGTCGGGTCCAGCGTAATTTCCGAAAACAGCAAATTAAATATGGCATCCGGTGTTGTATCGTTGGTTGCGGTTACAATCGTTCTGATCTTATAGCGGTAGGTATTTTTTTCTATTCTGTTACCATTACTCAACGCAATACGTCGGTTAAGTACCGTTACCGTATCTCCGGCCGTGACCTGACCATTCAGCAAAAGATAACCCGAATGCGGATCGATAAAGCGCAGGTCCTGCGAAACATAAAAGTCTAACCGTTTGCCTTCATGACGACTGAGGTCATAACGGCTGAATGCTGAGCAGCGAAAAGGCAGGTCATTATCCTGACGTTTAAACATCACACCTGCGACAAGGGTCACAAACAGGGTCAGTGACAGCGTTATTGTCAGAATGAGGTTCCGTTTCAATTCATTCTCCAGTCAAGATAGTAGAAGTTATCACAGGAAATAATGTGACCAGCACTGTTCAGGTTGCAGGAAGAGAGAATGGTTCTGCCATAATTGGTGGTATTGAAAGAGGGATTCTTATCAAAATAAATTCGCCTTCCCGGCACGCAGGATTGATTATTTTCTCTCAGCATCTGCAGAATCTGTTTATCCAGCGACTGCTTCTCAAAGACATCCAGGCCCTGGATAATAACGGCCTCGCAGCCGCCGTCCAGTCTGATTGTACTCATTGATGCACCTCTGGCGGGCAGATTATGCGTAGTGTAATACCCGTAAGCTCCCCCCAGAACAGCCAGCACCACTAAGACAAATAGTGTCGTTCTCAAAGAGAGTAAAGACTTTTTAACTACCGGGCGGGTTATCACCGGCGCCGTAACGACCACATCCTCGCGATGAACGACTTCCTGCGCCTGTTCTTCACTCTGATCTTCCACGACCGCGCATGCAGGAGAAGATTCCCGTTCGATTTTGATTTCGCTGTTTAACCGGATGCCAATCTTCGGAATAGTGATAATCAGATTGTCGCACCCATACGCCGCCAGCGCTCTGCGCAGAATACTGAGGTACTGATTCAGATTACTGTTTGAACCACGTAAACCATATTTATCCCAGACCTCCGTCAGCAGAGTCTCGCGCGCCAGTATTTCGCCCTGAGAATTCAGCAGCTGCTCAAACAATCTGCCGGCTGAAATGCTCAGGCTCAGCGTTTCCTCAGTAGGAATATGGCTCAGCGTGCAGTCATCAGAATTGTAAGCAATCTGGTCATCGATAATGTAAATCATTAAGAATTCACTGAATTTATGCTCATTCCCGACAGTATAATTCAGCTTATTTAAAGAAGCACCAGGCAGACACCTTAGGTGAAAAGGCGCATGAGTGGGCTGCTCAGGCCAGATAAGCAGGTTGTTGAGGCAGATCAAATTTAACAGAGATAACGTCTTCACCGACTGACGCCTGAATGCGCATGTCAGGTAACCCGACAAATCACGACGGCTCAGCTGACAGAGAAATCCCGAAGGATCTGCACCTTTCCTGACAAAAATGGCCAGCGCCGCGCTGCCTGACAATTTTCAGCAGCACTACAATTAATCGGGAGAAAATCACCTCCGGGGACATCAATGAAAATAGCAGCTTTCGATATTGGCGGGACCTCATTAAAAATGGGCGTGGTGGACGATCAGGGCAACATTCTTGTCAGCGACAGTGCAGATATTTCGCATAACGCACGCGACAGGATACTTGATGAAATCCTGGTCTGGCTGGAAAAGAATCCCGGCTGTGCGGGGATCGCTGTCAGCACGCCCGGTTATGTCGACGCCGCCGCCGGATATATCGCCATGGGCGGCACGATCCGTGAATTTGACCGGTTTCATCTGAGCCAGTGGCTGTCTGAAAAAACGTCGCTGCCTGCCACGGTGGAAAATGATGCACACTGCGCTTTGCTGGCGGAGCAGTGGCTGGGTAAAGCCAGAAAGCTGGATGATTTTCTGATGTTAACGATCGGTACCGGACTAGGCGGCGCGGCTTTCTGTAACGGCGCACTGATTCGGGGTGGCCGGAATCGGGCGGGTGAGTTTGGCTGCCTGCTCACTTCGCGCCCCACCAGCAGCGATATTGAACGCCACACCATGAGCCAGAGTTGTACCATGACGGCCCTGCGAAAACATTACAGTCAGCGGCGAGGAGTGCCCATTGATGACGTCACGGGTAAAGATGTTTTCGATGCGTATGACAGAAACGAAGACGCTGCCCGGAAGACCGTCACTCAGTTTTACCAGGATCTTGCAGCCTGCTTATATAACCTGTTCAGCGTCTTTGATCCGCAGATGATTTTTATCGGGGGAGGAATAACAGCCCGCGAACCGTTTCTGGAGGAGTTGGGTGAACAGCTGGCGAAATGTGATCTCGATATTCACATCGATGCCGCAACCTATGGCAATGACTCTGGCATGCTGGGCGCGACCTGGAATTTCCTGCAGCGACAGCCATCCACCAAAAGTTAAAGGATGGCTGAAATGTTGATATCGGGATAACCGGACCAGCTCAGGCTCAGTGCCGGAGTTTTGCCAGCTCGTCTGACGTCAGGCCCGTCATCTCCATAATGGTTTTATACTCCAGACCATTCTGTAACATGGCGCGCGCAATTTTCAGGGTGGCTTCGCGTTCACCTTCCGCGCGCCCTTTCTTCATCCCCTTCTCCATCCCTATATCAACGCCTTTCTGCTCGAGCTGCTGTGCAATGGTCATCAGTGCATCTCCGTGTTGTGGCACCCGTAGTGCCAGTTCGCGAACGAAAGCTTCATAGTCAGCTGACTCGCCAGCCTGCAGTAAATAGTTTATCAGCGTCAATACCTGGGGTGAAGAGAGATAATCGGCCATCAGCAAAGAGGAGAGACGGTCTGTCAGCGTTGCCATGTCACGTTGACGAATATGTTTCTGTAACAGCGTCAGCGCCGCCATACTGCGATGCGTCATGATCTCGTCATCCGGGATCACCGAAACGTCAACCAGCGGGAACGCGCCGCTATACAGCGCTTCGGCCACATGGGGATCCTCGAACTCGTCAAACCAGCAGGTTGACCAGGGATAGGGGGAGCGCTTTCCGGCATAGAACAAGATCGGGATCACCAGAGGCAGACGTTTATGCCCTGCATCAAGATGACGCTGCATCGCTGCCACCGCATAACGCAGCAGACGAAAGGCCATATGCCTGTCCGGTGTAGACTGATGCTCAATCAGAACGTGGATATACCCGTCACCATTCAGGGTTCTGAGACTATAAAGAATGTCACTGTAGTACTGGCGCAGATCCTCTTCCACAAAAGAGCCTGACTCAAGTTTCAGGGTGTTAAGGTCACAGATCGCGAGCAGATTCTCCGGGAGATGAAGTTGCATAAAATCCCGCGCAACATCAGGATGCGTCAGAAACTGCCGGAAGGTGGCATCATGTGGTGTGGGATTATTTTTCTTTTCCATGTCCATATTTTGTGTTCCTTTTGTACGTTATTAACATCACAAAGTGAAAATAACCCACACATGACCAGCATCGTGACATTGCGCGGCTATTCATTTACCTGACACGAAGGCCTCTATTATTCATCGATGATGCTGGACGAACCCGATACTCGCGCCCCCCGGTAAGTAATGAGTCATAAAGACAATAAAATCAGAATGATGAAGAAAGCGATCTTATTGAAAGATTAAGTTCAGACATGAGGAGTGACAATATCGATACCGGTAAATAACGCCTGAAAGGCGCAGAATAATTATGCTCAAATGAAAACGCACACATATAAAAAACTTATTCGCGCGCCTGTTAACCCGATCTTTAAATTCAATAACGGTTATCGCCGACAGCCATTTCTGGCTGCCGTATCTGGAAGTTTGGTTTCGGCTAACGCTGCGGTGGGCTAGAGAAGTATTAATATGGCAGCCTGTTTTTTCCTGCTGAAAAACTTCAGACAGGGCACATGATGCCCTGCCGGCTAATACAGGCAGGATAAGCCTGGCAGCAACGCATTCGGATGGTGTCAGAAGGGTGGTCAGAACGAGTAGCTCAGTGCCAGCGTCGCGGATGCGTTGTTGCGCCGGGCAACGACAGGGCTATCTGAAGCGTGTTTATCCAGCCATGTGTAATCGCCGATGACGCTGGCAGCCCAGGCAGGCGTAAACTGATGGCTCCATGTCAGCGTGGTGTCGGTGCCATAAAACCCACCCGCCGCATCATAACGCTCAAACCCGCTCTGTGCGCTTTGCTGGCGGCTGACGCCATACCAGGTGTTCATATAGCGTCCATCGCCTGATAATGCCGCGACCTGAAGGGCCACGGTGTCGCTGCTGGTCTGCCAGGGAATCAGCGTTACCGAGGTCCGGTACTGTACCCCCTGGCTGTCACTCAGCGGCAGCGTCGCTTTCTCCTCCAGCACCAGCCAGGGGGTAACTGACCATCCCAGCGCCAGCGAGGTGTTCAGCGTCGGATCGATCTTCCCCATCCCTCTGAGCCGATCGTCACCGTCCCGCCAGGAGGAATTCCGGTCAGAACGCCCCAGCCCGTAGCCCAGGGTATGTTCAAGATAGAAGCCATTGTCCGTCTGCAGGTCATAACCCACTCCTTTCTGCGAATCGAAAAAGAGTGCGCCATCGCGAGCCTGGACCAGCGGCATCAGCTGCCAGTGCTGTTTATCTGCGCCGCTGTAACGCGGTGCATTGATCGCGGCGATGCCCAGCGTCACGCTGGGGGGCGGCGTCGCTGACGCATCCGCAATCGCATCAGCCGTCAACCAGCCCAGCGAAAAACAGACCATGTGAAGCGTTATTTTTCCGGTTATCATCACATCTCCTCATTATCACATCAGGGGCGGAGCTGAGGGATCCAGTGCCGCATCACCGCCCGGAGTATGCGCGGCGAGTGTCAATGAACGGCCAGGGATTTATGAAGAAACAGTCAAGGTGATCCGGAAATGCAGTCAAAACGTATACTGATTATTGAAGATGACGCCGATGCCGCGGGCGTGCTTGAGGCTTACCTGAAACGTGAAAATTATGAGGTCATGATTGCCGGTGACGGTCCGGGTGGGCTGGATATTGCCAGACGCTGGCAGCCTGATCTGATCCTGCTGGATATCATGCTGCCGGGCATGAACGGCACCGAAGTGCTGACTGCGCTGCGGCGGCGTGATGACACACCGGTGATCATGGTGACGGCGATGGGCGATGCGCCGGATCGCATCGGCGCTCTGCGCTATGGCGCAGATGACTATGTGGTCAAACCCTACCATCCGGGTGAAGTGGTGGCGCGCGTGCAGGCTGTGCTGCGCCGCAGCCAGAGCCATGCACCGGTCAGTGAGACCCTGCGCTGGGCCGATCTCGTGGTAGATCCGGTGGCGCTCACCGCCGTGGTCGACAGCGGCAGTGCCACGCCGCGCCGTCTGGATCTGACGCCCACCGAATTTTCCCTGCTGGTCACCCTGATGCGCGCCCCGACGCGCCCGTTTACCCGCCTGTTCCTGCTGGAGCAGTGCCTGCCGGAGAGCGATGCGCTGGAGCGGGTGGTCGACACCCATGTCTATAACCTGCGCCGCAAACTGGAAGCCGCAGGCATCTCCGACGTTTTACCGGCGGTACGCAGCGTTGGCTATCGGTTCAGACAGCCATGAAGAGCGATACCCATACCTCGCTGTGGCGCTGGATCTGCCTGCGGGTGCTGTTTCTGGCCATCGGCAGCGTCATCCTGATCGCCATCTGTATGTGGCTGCGCTTTGCGATGCAGGCCTGGTGGGTTTATCACCGGATGCCCGCTGCGGTGGCAGAGGAGTTTACCCGGCTGCGTCTCCATCCCGCCAGCGATCCGACGCGTTTTCACCAGATTGTCGATCGCTGGTGGGGAATTACCTTTTCCGATCCCTCCCTGGCCTCTTCTGACTGGCTGACCGTGCTGGTGCTGGTCATGGTGGCCATTCCGTTTATGGTCCTGATGGCGCTGCGGTTTGCCCGTCCACTTTCGGCACAGTTCAGCCAGCTGGCTGGCGCAGCGCGCGCCGTATCGAAAGGCGAATTTGGCCGGACGGCCGCAGTAGTGAAAGAAGCCCCGCAGGAGCTGGTGCGCTTCACGGAGGACTTTAACCAGATGACGCAGCAGCTGGCCCGCTATGAGCGCGAGCTGCGCACCTCGCATGTGGCGATGGCCCACGAACTCCGCTCGCCCCTGACGGCGGCGATGGGCCGTCTGCAGGGCATTCTGGATGGCGTTTTTCCGGCCGAGCCGCAGCAGCTGGCAATGATCATGAAGCAGCTGACGCAGCTCAGTCGCCTGACCGACGAACTGCATCTGCTCTCACTGGCGGATGCGGGGCAGCTTACCCTGAACCGCGAGTGGATTGATCCCGGCGAGCTGCTGCGCGAGCGCAGCGGCTGGCTGCTGCCGCAGGCGGAACAGGCGGGGGTAACTATCAGCGTCAACTCGCCGGAAGATTTGCTGCTTTCTGGTGATCCCTTCCGCCTGGGTCAGGTCGTCACCATCCTCATTGAGAATGCGCTGCGCTACGCGGCAGAGGGTGGCGCATTACAGATCACGGCCAGCGCGCGCGATCGGGCGATTGTGCTGACCTTCCGTGATTACGGTCAGGGCGTGGAACCGGCGTTTCTGCCCCGGCTGTTTGACCGCTTTACCCGCGCCGACTCCTCCCGTGCCCGTCACTCCGGCGGCAGCGGCCTGGGATTGTCGATCGCCAAAGCGATCGTCGAGGCGCACGGCGGGTCACTTGAGGCCACGCTGCCTGCTGACGGCGGGCTGCTGATTAGGATCACGCTGCCAGTGGAATAAATCGTTCTGGCTTGACCGTTTCTTGATGGTTCATGGAACGTTTCTGGACACAAGCCGGGTTCAATGAGCACAACGCATTAAAGGAACCCGGTTATGACAGACTTCTTATCTGATGCTGCCCGTCAGGTGTGGCGTCATCTCTTCACCGTTCACATCGTTGCGCCCGTGGTGTTTGTCCTGCTCGGCGTGTTCATTCTGGCGGGCTGCCGGGATAATAATCCGCCGCCCGCCGCTGCGCCGATCCGCCCCGTCAGAACCACGATCGCCCCGCCGCCCAGTACCGATGCGTCACAGGTGCTGACCGGCGAAATCCGCGCCCATGAGGAGGTTGCGCTGGCGTTCCGGCTGGATGGCCGGGTTATCAGCCGCACGGCGGAACTGGGCGATCGCGTCAGCGTCGGCCAGCCACTGGCAGCACTGGAAAATGGTCAGTCCCGTAATGAACTGAGCAGTGCACAGGCCGACCTGGACAGCGCCCGCGCTGCTGAACAGGTCGCTGCGCTCAATCTGCACCGTATGGTGCTGCTGATGCCAGGCGGTGCCATCGCCCGCAGCCAGCTGGACAGCGCCCGGGCAGACTGGCAGAGCGCGCAGTCGCGCCGTGTCAGCAGCGAGGCTGCGCTGAAAAATGCCCGGGATAAACTCAGCTGGACGCAGCTTAACGCACCCGTTGCAGGCCGGATCACGTCGGTTTCAGTTCAGCCCGGTCAGGTGGTCAGCGCCGGGCAAACGGTGATGGCCCTGGCCGCAGATGATGCGCGCGATGCGGTGTTTGACCTGACCACGCCCGCCCTGCTACGCCCGGAGCAGGGCACGCCGCTGAAGGTAACGCTGCTCGCCGATCCGGGTGTTCAGGCCAGTGGCACGGTGCGCGATATCAGCCCGCAGGCCGACCCACAGACCCGCACCTGGCGGCTGCGGATCGCTCTTCATCAGCCGCCTGAGGCGATGGCACCCGGATCCACGGTCATCGTCAGCCTGCCTGATGCGCAACCCCCGGTCATCGCCCTGCCCGCCAGCGCCCTGACCCGCTCAGCCGACCAACCCGCGCTGCTGGTGGTTGATGCCACTTCACGCTTACAGCTCCGGCCGATCGTACTGGCACGTTTCAGTGCTGAGCAGATCTTCGTCGCGTCGGGGCTACAACCAGGTGAACGCGTTGTCACCGCCGGTATCAGTACGCTGCAGCCCGGTGAAAAAGTGAAAGTGATGCAGGAGGCGTTATGAACAGACCGGCGGGCGTCAATCTCTCTGGCTGGGCGCTGACCCATCAGCAGCTGGTGATCTTTTTCATGTTGCTGATCATGGCTACAGGTGTCCTGAGTTACGAGCATCTGTCTCGCAATGAAGATCCGGCGTTCACCATCAAAACGGCGGTGATCTCGGCGCAGTGGCCCGGTGCAGATGTGAACACCACGGTGCAACTGCTCACTGACGTGCTGGAACAAAAAGTACAGGAGATCCCCTCACTGGATGCGGTTGAGAGCGAAACCCGCGCCGGACGGACGGTCATCTACGTCAACCTGCGAGATGACACACCGCCCTCGCAGGTGGCGGGCATCTGGTATCAGCTGCGCAAAAAGATGCAGGATGTCGCCCCCTCGCTGCCGCAGGGCGTGGTGGGTCCGGCAGTTAACGACGAATTTGATGATACCTTTGGCACGATTTATGGCTTTACCGCAGAGGGGTTTAGCGCCAGAGAGTTGCGCGATCGGGTCGATGCGCTGCGCCGGAGTCTCGCCAGTCTGCCCGACATCGGCAAAACGCGTCTGCTGGGCGTACAGGAGCAGCAGATCGTTATCGCCTTTTCTCCGCGCAAGCTCAACGGTATGGGGCTGGATTTGCAGCAGGTCAGCGATGCCATCCGGGCGCAGAACGACGTTGTTCCGGCAGGCAGCCTGCGCACCGATCGCGAGAATATCGCGCTGCGGGTCAGCGGCACCCTGACCTCCGTGGAGAGCCTGCAGGCGATAACCCTGCATATTGGCGACCGCTTTATACCGCTCACCGACCTGGCCACGATCACTCTGCAACCGGCCACCCCCCCGACACCAACGTTCCGGGTTAACGGCCAGCCCGCTATCGGGCTGGCGATCTCCATGGCTGCCAGCGGCAATATGCTCGATTTCGGTAAACAACTGAATCAACGCATGCAGACGCTGGCCGAACAGCTGCCGCACGGCATTACCCTCACCCGCGTGGCGGACCAGTCTTCTGTAGTGAAGAGTGCGGTCAGCGGGTTTGTGCGGATACTGGGCGAGGCGGTGGTCATCGTCCTGGCCGTCTCCTTTGTCTCGCTGGGTCTGCGTGCCGGGCTGGTGGTGGCCGCAGCTATCCCGCTGGTGCTGGCGATGACCTTTACCGGCATGTTACTGGCAGGCATCGGCCTGCAACGGATCTCACTCGGCGCACTGATCATCGCGCTGGGGCTGCTGGTGGATGATGCCATGATCACCGTCGAGACGATGGTGGCGCGGCTGGAAGCGGGCGACAGCCGATGGCAGGCTGCAACCTGGGCCTTTAAAACCACCGCATTCCCGATGCTGACGGGGACGCTGGTGATGATCGCCGGTTTTATTCCGGTCGGATTCGCCGCCTCCAGCGCGGGCGAGTATTGCTACTCCCTGTTTGTGGTGATCACCCTGGCGCTGCTCTGCTCCTGGGTCGTCGCGGTGATCTTCTCGCCGCTGACTGGCTGCTGGCTGCTGTCCGCGACGTCAATCAAGGCCCATCAGCCGGGCTGGCTGATGCGCGGCTATCATCGTCTGCTGGAGCGTATCCTGCGCTACCGGCTGGTGACGATTGGCGCGGCCCTGGGGATGCTGCTGGTCAGCCTTTACGCCACCAGCTTTATGCAGGGTGAATTTTTTCCTGCCTCCGATCGGCCGGAACTGCTGGTCAGCCTGACGCTGCCTGCCAGCGCGGCCCAGGCGGAAACCACCCGCCGTACCGCCCGGCTGGAACAGATATTGCGCGGCGATCGGGATGTGGCAAACTTCACCAGTTACGTGGGCTCGGGAGCGATACGCTTCTATCTGCCGATGGATGTGCTGCCTGACAATGAGAACATCGCGCAGCTGGTGGTGGTGGCGAAGGATCTGGCGGCGCGCGATCGACTGCGCAGCAGGCTGGAACAGACGCTGGCGGCGGATTTCGGTGACATCACCACCCGCGTCTCGCCGCTGGAGCTGGGCCCGCCGGTGGGCTGGCCGCTGAAATATCGCATCACCGGCCCGGACAATGCCCGGGTGCGGCAGGCTGCCAGCCAGCTGGCGGCGCGGCTTGCCCGCTCTCCGCTGACCCGCGACGTCAATCTCACCGCGGGCGAGCCGGAGCGGGTCATGACGCTGGCTGTTAATCAGACCGCCGCGCGCGCCGCCGGACTCGCCTCCGACACGATAGCCCAGGCGCTGAACACCCTGCTGTCCGGCAGCGTGGTGACCACCCTGCGCGATCGCAACCGGCTGATCGATGTGGTGCTGCGCAGCAATGACGCAGAGCGCCAGGATACTGATACGCTGGCCGGACTCATGATCACCAATGCCAGCGGAAAAAAGATCCCGCTGCGGCAGGTGGCGACGCTTAACTGGGGCGTGGATGATCCGGTCATCTGGCGACGTCAGCGGCTGGCCGCCATCACCGTACAGACGGATATTGCGCCCGGCCAGCGGGCGGAACAGGTTTCACAGCAGCTTGCTCCGGCCGTTGCCTCGCTGCGTGCCACGCTGCCCGCCGGATACCGCATCGAAGAGGGGGGCGTGGTGGCGGAGTCGGACAAAGGCAACGGTTCGGTGTTTGCGCTGCTGCCGATCACGCTCTGCGCCATGCTGCTCCTGCTGATGCTCCAGCTGCAGCGCTTTTCCGGCATGCTGCTGGCGCTGAGCATGGCGCCGTTTGGTCTGCCCGGTATTGTGCTGGCGATGCTTCCGGCGGGAACACCGCTGGGATTTGTGGCGCTGCTGGGCATTATTGCGCTGGCAGGCATTATCATCCGCAATGCGGTGATCATGATCAGTGAAGTAGATGCCAACCGACGCGCCGGACTGCCCGCCAGTGACGCGATCAGAGAAGCCGCGCATCACCGTGCGCGGCCTATTGTGCTGACCGCCTGTGCGGCTATCCTCGGCATGATCCCGATTGCCCATCAGGTGTTCTGGGGACCGATGGCGCTGGCGATTATCGGGGGACTGATCAGCGCAACGCTGGTGACGCTCACGGTACTGCCTGCGGCGTTAAGCCTGCTGTTGCAGCGCAGTGCGCGCTGAACCGCCGCCAGCGGGATCGCTGGCGGCAGTCAGTTCATCACCTCGACCAGTATCAGCGGGCACTTTCTGACTTTGCAGGCCTGACTGTAGGCCAGCGAGCAGACCGAACAGAGGTCGCGCACGTCAGACTGGTACTCATACTCCATGAAATAGCGGAACCGGCCGCCGGCAGAGTCTGTTCGCCAGAATCGCTGCGGCTCAAGAATTTCGTCCAGTTGCCTGAATGTCAGGGCTGACGGGTTATGAAACCCGACTCTTACGCGGTATGTTGTCATGCCCCGATTATTGGCATCTCGGCACCCTGCCGCCAGCTGATTATTGTTTTCAGTACGATAGCTGCCGCTTATCAACCGGCGTCGCCCGGGGCAGTTGGTGAGTCCGGCAACAGCGCCAGCAGATGCAGAACCGCCTTTGACGGATGATGGCGACGCCAGGCAAAGGCAACATCCGTAAACAGCGTGTTGTTTTCAATGTCGCTGAAGCGGACCTCGGGGTTATCGACGCAGCGCATCGACTCCGGAACCAGCGCGATGCCGCAGCCCGCCGCAACCATCCCCAGCGAAGTGGTGATCTGCGGCGCCTGCTGAAAAGTATGACGGGCGAACCCGGCCCGCAGACAGGCCGTTACGATCAGCTCATAAAGGCTGGGTGAAACGTCGCGCGGAAAGATAATCAGCGTCTCATCCGCCAGCGCGGAGAGCGCCAGCACAGGCGTGCCGCTGAGGGGATGGCTGCGCGGCAGGGCAATGAGCATTTTTTCCGTGGAGATGACGCGCAGATTAAATGCCTTGCTGCTTTCACATGGCAGCCGGATAAAGGCGGCATCCAGCAATCCCTCCTGCAGATCCTGCATCAGCAGGGCCATGTTCTCTTCCCGCGTCAGCAGCGTCATCGCCGGATAACGCGCCGTAAACTGACGGATCAGGGTAAAGATGCGCGGATTAAACGCCACCGAGCTGGCAAACCCCAGCGAGAGCTGACCGCTGATCCCACGCGCGATGCCGCGCGCATTCTCCAGCGCCTGGTCGGCAAGCTGCACGATCTGCACCGCATCCGCCAGAAAGGCTTCCCCCGCTTCCGTCAGCTCTACCCCGCGTGTCAGCCGCTTTAACAGCGGCGTGCCAATCTCCTGCTCCAGCCGCAGTATCTGCTGACTCAGGGGCGGCTGCGAAATCCCCAGCATTTCGGCGGCCCGGGTAAAGTGAAGCGTCTCAGCAACGGCAACAAAATAACGCAGATGGCGCAGTTCCATATCAAAAACGTCTCAAAGTTAACAGGTTTCGCTATTGGACCCGACAGCGGAATCGGTTCACCATTAGGTTAACACGGCTTAACGGTTATTCGATGAGGCATCAAATGAGCAATTATGTAACTGATTGTTCCTGTGAGGATCAACTCAAACACACCGTCCTGAAACTTTCTCAGGATGCACCAGAAAGTGTTATCTATCAGACCTCTCTGATGAGTGCGCTGCTGAGCGGCGTGTACGACGGTAATGTCAGAATCGCTGACCTGTTGCGCAAAGGTGACTTCGGTCTGGGCACCTTTAACCGGCTGGATGGCGAGATGATCGCGTTCGACAGCAAGGTCTATCAGCTGCATGCCGACGGCAGCGCTCATCCGGCCGACCCGGCACAGAAAACCCCGTTTGCGGTGATGACCTTTTTCCGACCGCAGCACCGCTATGAGTTTGACCAGCCGCTGTCACGTGAGGCGATTCATCAGGTGATCGATCGCCAGATCACCTCTGATAACCAGTTCTGCGCGCTGCGTATCAGCGGTCATTTCAGCCGCGTCGACACCCGCACCGTGCCGTGCCAGTGCCGTCCCTATCGCTCAATGCCGGAAGTCCTGGGCGACCAGCCCACCTTTGCTTTTCGCCAGCGCGCGGGCGAGCTGATTGGTTTCCGCACGCCGCAGTATATGCAGGGGATCAACGTCGCGGGCTATCATGAACATTTCATTACCGACGATCGCCAGGGAGGGGGTCACATTCTCGACTACGCGCTGGAGCGGGGCACCCTCACCTTCGGTGCCATCAGCAAGCTGGTCGTGGATTTACCGCAGGACAGCGACTTTCTGAATGCCGACCTGAACCCCGCCAATCTTGACGCCGCGATTCGCGCGGTAGAAAGCTAATCAGAGGAAAGACGATGAAAACTCCAACCGATACCACGCTCTGGACCTGCGGCGCTGACCTGGTGGTTGCGCAGCTGGAAGCGCAGGGCGTGCAGCATGTCTTTGGTATTCCTGGCGCAAAAATCGACAAGGTTTTTGATTCGCTGCTGGACTCCTCTATCCGGACCATTCCGGTTCGCCATGAAGCTAACGCCGCGTTTATGGCCGCTGCGGTAGGCCGTCTCACCGGTAATGCGGGCGTGGCGCTGGTCACCTCCGGGCCGGGCTGCTCCAACCTGATCACCGGTATGGCCACCGCCACCAGCGAAGGGGATCCGGTGGTCGCCCTCGGCGGCCAGGTCAAACGCTCCGACAGTGCCAAGCAGGTCCATCAGAGCATGGACACGGTGGCGATGTTTCGCCCGGTCACCAAATATGCCGTTGAGGTCACCGATCCCGCGGCGCTTTCTGAATGTCTGTCGAACGCCTTTCGTCACGCCGAACATGGCCGGGGCGGCGGTGCCTTTATCAGCCTGCCGCAGGATATTGTCGACCAGCCGGTGACCGGCAAGGCGCTGAGCAGCAAAGGCCGCCCGGTGCTGGGTGCCGCGCCCGATGCGATGATCGACGCGGTCAGCCGGGCGATTGCCGGGGCAAAAAATCCGGTCATCCTGCTGGGCCTGATGGCGAGTCAGCCAGAGAACAGCGAGGCGATCCACGACCTGCTGACCCGCAGTCATATTCCGGTGACCAGCACCTATCAGGCAGCAGGGGCGGTCAGACAGGAGCACTTCTCACGTTTCGCCGGACGCGTCGGCCTGTTTAACAACCAGGCGGGCGATCGGCTGCTGCAACAGGCTGACCTCGTCATCACCATCGGCTACAGCCCGGTGGAATATGAACCGGCGATGTGGAACAGCGGCAGCGCCACCCTGATCCATATCGACGTTATCCCGGCTGAGGCCGACAACCGTTATCTGCCGGATGCCGAACTGGTGGGCGACATCGCCGCCACGGTGCGCAAACTGGCGGCACGGATCACCACCCCGCTGCAGCTGACCCCGGAAGCGGCCAGCATCCTGGAGGATCGGCAGCAGCAGCGTAAATTACTGGCGATGCAGGGGGCCAGCCTCAACCAGTTCGCCCTGCATCCCCTGCGCATCGTGCGCGCCATGCAGGACATCATCAACAGCGACGTGAGCCTGACGGTCGATATGGGCAGCTTCCACATCTGGATCGCCCGCTACCTCTACAGCTTCCGTGCCCGTCAGATCATGATCTCGAACGGTCAGCAGACGATGGGCGTGGCACTGCCGTGGGCGATTGGGGCCTGGCTGGTCGATCCGCAGCGCAAGGTGGTGTCGGTCTCCGGCGACGGCGGCTTCCTGCAGTCCAGCATGGAGCTGGAAACGGCCGTGCGCCTGAAAGCCAATATTCTGCATATCGTCTGGGTGGATAACGCTTACAACATGGTGGCGATGCAGGAGGAGAAAAAGTATCAGCGCGTCTCAGGCGTCAACTTTGGCCCGATCGATTTCAAAGCCTACGCCGAAGCGTTTGGCGCGGCGGGCTTTGCCGTAACCCGGGCAGCCGAACTGGAACCGATGCTGCGTCAGGCGATGGATGTTCAGGGTCCAGCGGTCGTGGCCGTGCCGGTCGATTACGCCGACAACCCGCTCCTGATGGGTCAGCTGCATCTGAGCCAGATTCTTTAATTTTACGTGAATAAGGAAAGGACGATGAAAAACAGAGTGGCACTGGTGACTGGCGCAGGCCAGGGGATTGGCGAAGCGATCGCCCTGCGCCTGGCCAGAGATGGCCTGGCCGTGGCGGTGGCCGATTTTAACGAGGAGACCGCCCACCAGGTGGCGGAGAAGATCAACCAGCAGGGCGGCAAAGCGATCGCCCTGAAGGTGGATGTCTCGCAGCGTGATCAGGTTATGGCCGCGGTTGAAGAGGCGCGTCTCGCCCTGGGCGGGTTTGATGTTATCGTCAACAACGCCGGTATCGCCCCCTCCACGCCCATTGCGGAGATCACCGAAGCGGTGGTCGACAAAGTCTATAACGTCAATGTCAAAGGGGTGATCTGGGGTATGCAGGCGGCGATTCAGGCTTTCGCCGCAGAGGGGCACGGCGGCAAAATCATCAACGCCTGTTCCCAGGCGGGTCACGTCGGCAACCCGGATCTGGCGGTTTACAGCTCCAGTAAGTTTGCAGTGCGCGGCCTGACACAGACCGCTGCCCGCGATTTGGCCCCGGCCGGTATCACGGTCAATGCCTTCTGTCCGGGTATTGTCAGAACGCCGATGTGGGAAGAGATAGACCGGCAGATCTCCGAAGCGGCCGGGAAACCGGCCGGTTATGGCACCGAGTCCTTTGCGAAACGCATTACGCTGGGTCGCCTCTCTGAGCCGGAGGATGTGGCCGCCTGCGTAGCCTATCTCGCCAGCTCCGACTCCGACTATATGACCGGTCAGTCGCTGCTGATCGACGGCGGCATGGTGTTTAACTGATGCTCATCGCCTGTTGCACCTTGACGCAACAGGCGCCCTTTCCGTTCAGGTAAACGTTAATTTTTTTTATCTGAAAAGCGGTTAATCATCAGCATGTTGCCCTTTTTCTGCGCATTCTGCTGCCTCAGCGATTAAAGCTGCTTATCACCCTGCCGATAAATCAGAGACTCCTCTCCCTGTCCGAAGCGACTATGTTAACCATCAATCATAACGAAGCCGCCGCTAACCTGAACAATGCGCGGTACAGCACTGAGTCGATTCTTGGACGAACGATTGAACGCTTATCATCAGGGATGCGGATTAACAGTGCAAAAGATGACGCGGCGGGTCAGGCGATTGCCAACCGCATGACGGCCAACATCAACGCCGATGCGGTGGTGGCGCGTGGCCTTAATGACGCGATCAGCTACTCCCAGACCGCCGATGGCGGCCTGAGCAGTATCGTCAATATGCTGGTCCAGGCTCGCGCACTTTCCGTTCAGGCCGCGAACGGTACACTGTCCGACGCCGACAGGCAAAGCGTCAACGACCAGTATCAGCAGATCCTGGCTGGCATCAACGACATCGCCGATCAGACCGAAATTTTTGGCCGCTACCCGCTGGCGACCAATAATCCCGATCTGCCACCCGCTAAACTGGGTAACGTCGACCCGATAAACACAAAATTCCCGGTGGCGGGCAAAAGCTACTCGTTTACCTCCGGCGTTATTCCGCTGGCCTATATTCCGGCAGGATCGACGGGCATATCCATCACCATCGACTCTCTGGGACAGGATGATGACCTTCAGCTGTTTACCCGTGATGGAAAGCATCTGGCCGGAACGCCGCTTGATGGTTCCGCGCCCGACTACACCTGGAGCAGCAAAGGCATAAACGATGCAGCAACCGCGGACGCCCGGCTGCTGACCAGCAAGAACGGTTTCACCCCCGGCGCGACCTATGACAGCTCGCAGCTGCTGGAAGGGGGGACGAGCTGGGCGCTGGCGGGCAGTAACAGCAGCAGCTACAACGGCATGAATATCACCTACAGCGGTGACGGCGATCGCTATGAAGATGTCGCCAGCGGCGATTTCAATGACGGCACCAACACCGGTACCCGGCTGGAGCGTATTTCCCTGGATACCGTCACTGAAGATCTGATTGTGGTTGTTGTGGGCAACGGCTCCTTCACCGCGAACCTGACCTGGGGAAACCTGCCGGAGCCCAAAGGCGTGCCCGCCACTCCGCCCCATGAGAGCCGCCCGCTGGAAGTTATCACCAGCGCCGATTATGGTCAGCCGGTGCAGTCGGATAGCATTCCCGCAACGCCGTCAGACACCAAAGCACTGGGGCTGAACAACACGACGCTGCTGACCAGTGGTGATATCACTGTCACGATGACGGCGCTGGATGGCGCGCTGGCGAAGGTCAGCGGCTATCAGTCCCTCTATGGCGCTAAGATCAATCGCTACGAGTCGAACCGTAACGTGTTAGCGCAGCAGGGTGTGGATACCGCCGCCGCACGCAGCCGTATTCAGGATGCCGATTATGCTGAAGAAGCAAGCCAGCTGGCGCGCAGCCAGATCATCCAGCAGGGTCAGACGGCCGTCAGTAAGATGACCAGTAAAACGCCGGAGATGATTATCCAGTTGTTAGGCAGCTAACCTTCTGAAAGGGCTGAGCATTCCGCTTCAGCCTTTTTCCCTCACCCGCATCACCACTTCTGATCCCACGCTGTGCTGGCCCTGGAGGCCGGATAACGCTGTCGTTCCCTTTGATCCCGATCACACATTCTCGTTTAAGATTCGTTTAAGAATGATGGCGATCACCTTTTTTTGTTAAATAAATGCTAAATCCTGATAACTCTTTACTATCAGCTTTCTGTGCAGGGTTAACTAAAACAATAGCTTAATCGTTATCAGGCTAAGTAATTACCTGAATTCTCCTGCCTGAAGATAACTTTTCTATAACTTTTACACCATTGTGAGGGCTGTTACTTTGCTGACGATACTGGGTTTTTCCATGGTGGTCTGCTTCATGTACCTGATCATGACCAGGCGCATGTCCGCCCTGATTGCGCTGATCCTGATCCCCACCCTGTTTGCGCTGATAGGCGGTTTTCACGCGGGCCTGGGTGCCATGATGCTGGATGGCGTCAAAAAACTGGCCCCCACCGGCGTGATGCTGACCTTCTCCATACTCTATTTCGGTCTGATGATCGATGCCGGACTGTTTGATCCGCTGGTGCGTTTTATTCTCCGGCTGGTGCGCGGAGACCCGCTCAAAGTGCTGGTGGGAACGGCGATTTTAACCCTGCTGGTCTCGCTGGATGGTGACAGTTCGACCACCTATATGATCGCCATTGCCGCTTTCCTGCCGCTCTATCACCGGCTGGGTATGAACGTACTGATGATGACCTGCCTGGTCAATCTCGCCAGCGGTATCATGAACCTCTCACCCTGGGGCGGACCGACGGCCCGTGCTGCCGCGGCGCTGCGCATCGACGCTCTCGACATCTTTATTCCAATGCTGCCTGCCATGCTGCTGGCGTGCGCCAGTCTGGTGGCGATGGCGGTGCTGTTTGGTCTGCGTGAGCGTAAGCGTTTAGGCGTGATGAGCATGAAAGAGCATCATCTGGACAACATTGAGCTGGGGCTGGGCGACGCCGAAGAGTGCGCCGCCAACCGCCGTCCAAAGATGTTCTGGCCGAACTTCATTCTGACCACCGTGCTGCTGGTGCTGCTGGTCATCGGCTTAATGCCGATTCAGATCCTGTTTATGCTGGCGTTTGCGATTGCCGTCATGCTCAACTATCCGACGCTGGAGGAGCAGAAAGCCCGCATCAGCGCGCACGCCGGAAACGTGCTGGCAGTGACCTCGCTGATTTTTGCCGCAGGTATTTTCACCGGGATCCTCTCCGGGACCGGCATGGTCGATGCGATGGCGAAGAGCCTGCTGGCGGTGATCCCACACAGCTTCGGGCCTTACCTGGCGCTCTTTACCGCGCTGGTCAGCCTGCCTTTCACCTTCTTTATGTCGAATGACGCCTTTTACTTCGGCATTCTCCCGGTGATCGCCCAGACGGCGGCCAGCTACGGCATTACCGCAGAAGAGATCGCCCGCGCATCTATCGTCGGTCAGCCATTCCACCTGCTGAGCCCGCTGGTGCCATCCGTTTACCTGCTGGTTGGCCTGGCGAAGGTTGATATCGGTGACCACCAGCGTTTTGCCATCAAGTGGGGAATTCTGGTCAGTCTCGTCCTGATGGCGGGCGGCCTGATCACCGGCGCTTTCCCGCTGTTCCACCGTTAATCTTCCGTTTTCTGGCGGATAACCGACAATCCTGACCGGTTATCCGCTTCACCGCTCCGCCTACTGCTCCAACCCTCTCTACACTCTATAGCCAGGCTGAGATCTGTGTGCCGGACGGCACCCGCCTCGGATCATTTCCCGTTAACGCAATGGAGCTTCGATGAAAATTCACCATCTTAACTGCGGCTGTATGTGCCCGCTGGGCGGCGCGTTCTACGATGGATTCAGCAAAGGCCTCAGGGCGCATCTGGTCTGCCACTGTCTGCTAATCGAGACCGACCGCGATGGGCTGGTGCTGGTGGATACCGGATTCGGACGGCAGGATGTCCATGCGCCCGGCAGCCGTCTGTCCGGCTTTTTTCGTGCGCTGAACAATATTCAGCGACGCGACGATCTCACTGCGCTGTCCCAGATCACGGCGCGGGGATTCCGGGCGGAAGATGTACGCCATATCATCCTGACCCATCTCGATTTTGACCATGCCGGCGGGCTGACCGATTTTCCGCAGGCGCGCCTCCATCTGTTGCAGCAGGAGGTTGATACCGCCCATCGCCGTCATAGCTGGCTGTCGCGTGAACGTTACCGTCCAGGACAATGGGGCGGGATCAGCCAGTGGGAAACCTATCAGCCGCAGGGAGAAACCTGGTTTGGTTTTGAGGCCGTCAATCGCCTGCGTGACCTGCCGCCAGAGATTCTGCTGGTGCCGCTGGCAGGCCATACACCCGGTCACGCGGGTATCGCCATCCGGCAGCCCGATGGCTGGCTGTTGCACGGCGGCGATGCCTGGTTTTATCGCGGTGAGATGCGCCAGCAGACGCGACACTGCACGCCGGGGCTGCGCTTTTACCAGTGGATGATGGGAATGGATAACCGGGCCAGGCGGCATAATCAGCAGCGACTGCGGGATCTCTCCTGCCAGCATGGAGGTGAGATTACCTTTTTCTGCAGTCATGACGTCCGCGAACTGGATGGATTGCAGGCTAATGCACCACTGCGCTGATAAAATCCCGGTCTCCACTGATCAGGGCAGCAGGATGAACGGGGCAGACAGGCCGTCAGTGCGAACGCGCTGTTAACCGCCTCCTGCCGGGATCATTACTGACGGGCTCAGAAGCTGACTTCCGGGCCCTTCTGCTACTGCCGTTTCAGCCGCGGCGTCCGGTGCTGTGAGCTTATGCCGGATCGCCCGTCCGCTTTTTCAGCTGCGCAGCCAGCCAGGGGGCGGTAAGACTCTGTTTCGCGCGGCTGACCGCCTCCGGTGACCCGGCTGAGACAACCCGCCCGCCCTTCAGCCCGGAACCGGGCCCCAGATCGATGACCCAGTCCGCCTCGGCCACAATCCGCATCGTGTGTTCCGCCATCACCACGGTATGGCCGCGCATCACCAGCTCATCCAGCACGACCAGCAGTTTATCCATGTCCGACGGATGCAGACCTGTCGAAGGCTCATCCAGCAGATAGAGCGTGGCGGTGCGCTGCACGCGCTGTAGTTCCCAGGCGAGCTTGATGCGCTGACACTCGCCACCGGAGAGTTCCGTGACGGGCTGCCCCAGCGTCAGATAGCCCAGGCCCAGGGACGTCAGCGCCGTCAGGGAACGCTGGATCCCGTCATATTCCCGGAACAGTTCGCTGGCCTCATCGACGGTAAGATCGAGCACGTCGGCGATCGTGAGGTTATTCCATGTCACCTCAAGCGTTTCAGGATTATAACGGCGTCCCTCACAGACCGAGCAGGTTGCCGTCGCGCTCGGCATAAAGAGCAGCTCAATGGAAATCTGCCCCTGCCCTTCACACGCCGGACAGCGCCCGGCGGGCAGGTTGAATGAAAAGCGGCTGGCGCTGAACCCTCTGGCTTTCGCGGCGGGCGTGTCGGCAAAGAGCCGGCGGATGATGTCGAAAAATCCGGTGTAGGTGGCAAGATTCGAGCGTGGCGTCCGACCGATCGGACGCTGATCGATCCTCACCAGCCGGCCGATGGCATCACCGCCACTGGTTATCTGGCCTGTCACATCAGGCACCGGCTCCTCTTCCTCGCCCTCCTGGCTGTCAGTTGGCGTATCAAAACGTCCGAGCAATTCCGGCAGTACGCGATTCAGCAGGGTGGATTTGCCCGATCCCGAAATCCCGGTGACAGCGGTCATTCTCGCCAGCGGGATAGCAATATCGACGCCGACGATATTGTTGCAGACGATCTGCGCCAGCCTGAGCCAGTGCTCAGCAGGCCGACGCTGACGCAGCCCGCTGTAGCTGCGGGCAAAGAGATATTCCGCGGTCGGCGAGGCGCTGACCGCTTCCAGTCCGGCTGGCACCCCGTTATAGACGATCGCGCCGCCGTGACTGCCCGGACCCGGCCCGACCTCCACCAGCCAGTCCGCCCCGGCAATCAGGTCCGTATTATGCTCGACGACAACCAGTGAGTTGCCTGCCCGGACCAGGTTTTTCAGTGAGACCTGCAGCGATCGGACATCGTCGGGATGCAGCCCCGCTGAAGGCTCATCCAGCACGTAGAGTACGCCGAACAGATGGGAAATCAGCTGGGTGGCCAGACGTACGCGCTGCAGCTCACCAGAGGAAAGCTGCGTGGTACGGCGTCCCGGCGCGAGATGTCCCAGCCCCAGCGTCTCCAGCTGACCAAGCCGCGTGCAGATATCGGCGGTCATGCGGAGCACCGCCTCGCGCAGCGCCGCTTCGGCGGGCATATCCGGCGAGACGCCCTGTGCATAGGGTTTCAGCCGCTCACGCAGTTCAGAGACCGGAAGCTCACTCAGGCTGGCGATATCCTCTCCGGCAAAAGTGACGGAGAGCGCATCCCGGTTAAGCCTTTTGCCGTGGCATTCCGGACAGGGCGCGACCGTCACAAAGCGCGCCAGCCGTTTCTTCGTGGTTTCGCTGCCACCCGCATAGCCCTGCAGCACAATTTTTGCCGCACTGGTGTAGGTGCCGGTATAGGCGGGCTCTTCGCCCGTCGCCAGCGCTTTTTCCCGCTGCGCCGCGTTCAGCCCGACAAAAATCGGCACGGAGGGTTGTTCATCGGTCAGCAGTATCCACTGCCGATCGCGGGATGAAAGCGTGTGCCAGGGCGCATCGACGTCATAGCCGAGCGTCTCCAGAATGCTGCGCAGATTCTTGTTGTGCCAGCCTCTGGGCCATGAGGCAATCGCGCCTTCGCGGATGCTGAGTGATTCATCCGGCACCATCGCTTCGGTTCTGACGGTATGCACCCGGCCAAGTCCCTGACAATGCGGACAGGCGCCTTTGGGATGGTTGGGGGAAAAATAGTCGGCCGTCATGAAGGGCACGCCCTCTGGCCTTACGCCTGCACGGGAAAACAGCAGGCGCAGCGTGACGGAAATGCCGGTCAGGCTGCCCACCGTTGAGCGTTCCTGGGCACCCGTCCGGCTCTGCTGAAGCGCCACCGCGGGCGGAAGCCCGTCGATATTGTCCACATCCGGCGCAGCGGCCTGATCGATCAGACGGCGGGCGTGAGGCGAAACCGACTCAATAAACCGGCGCTGCGCTTCCGCGTAGAGGGTATCAAAAGCGAGTGAGGACTTACCCGAGCCGGAGACCCCGGTAAAGACCACCAGCGCATTCCGGGGGAACCGCAGCGACACATCTTTAAGATTGTGTGTTCTGGCACCCTGAACCGAGACATAAGGGTCAATGTGCTCATCAGCGCGGTAAGGATCGGTGGAGCTTTTTTCTCTCATGATGTCCCTGCTTGATCATCTCCGGCAGGCTAAGAGCCGCCTGCCGATAGTTGCTGAAAGTGGTGATGGCCGATTGGGTGTTCAGGCGATGCGGCCCGATCCGGCCCCCAGGCAAGGGTAGTCAGGGATCCTGGGATGTACAACGCAGTGGGGAGGTATTTGATGCGGGAGGAGAGGTGCCGCATTAACCGGCCCTCATCTCAGGAGGCGGGGGATTTCCTGAACGGACCCGGAACCGGTATTCTGGCTGGCTCTTCTTCCGCACCTGACACAAGGGGGGGCGGATCATCGGAAGCGGCAGCTCGCGCCTGTTGTTCAGCCCTTCATGAACGCAATCAGGGTGCCCGGTTGCCGGTAACAGATCTCATACGATCAGTCTCAGCTGCTCCCTGCAAATTTTAATCGCGTCTGCCGGATCGGATGTCCTGATGAGAAAAGGTTTCTGCGCATAGTGTTCGATAAGCAGAATCATCACTGTCAGCTCCCCTTACGGATTAATCCACTCGCTTGCCAGTAATGCCCCCTCAGCGGCATAGCGAAACAGCGCGCGCTGGTTGTCATTTCGCTGAAGCTGATAAGCGTCAAGCCTGCTGGTGTGAAGGATCACCACGCCGAAGCGGGATTCTCCGGCTTCCGGGTCCGTTAATTCATCTGGCTGATGCGCTGTTACCCGCACCCCGCCAGGCGCTCCACCGCTGTATGTCTGCCGGGTATGCGACGGCAGCGCACGCCAGGTGCTCCGGGCAATCTCACTGCCTGCCGCATAAAGGTGAACCTGCCCGGCCAGGCGCAGTTGCAGGCGGCGCTCATGGCAATATCCCAGTACGGTGACCTGCGGGTTCGCCGCCATCTCCTGCCATTTCGGGCTGCGGACATCGGTATGAAATGAGAGCCTCCGTCGCTCATCATCACACTCGCGCAGTACCACGATGCGCGCCTGAGGCTGCTGCGCAGTATCGACCGTGCAGAGCGTCACATAGCGGAATCCGGCGTGCGGATCGGCGGCCGCGTCCATGAGTTCCGTCCAGGCGGCAGCTTCAAACGTTTTCAGATCCATAGGGCTACTCTCATCAGCGTCAACATTCAGCTATCGGACTAAGCGTAGCAATGAAGCGGGAAGATGACCTGCCAGCACAGTTATGAATAACCCCTGTGAGCAGTCGCCAGCAGAGGCGAATGCGAAAAACAGGAAAATATCCCGACCTTGCGTGGCGCTTCGCATCGTGACGCGATCGCCTGCCGTTCGTCTTTAATAGTGTGGTATTTTTGCTCCATCACCTCACTAATCCGATTCCCAGGAAGTGACCGCATGTCAACGGACGCGTCTGAAACCCCGCCACAGGTAATCTCGCCCCGCCTCACCTACCGTCCGCTGCGTCAGCAGGACTGGCCTTTCTATCTGGCAGTCAGTCAGGACCGATCGGTGATGCAATACATCAGCGACCCGCGCAGCGCCGAAGAGATCAGAACACACTCTTTTGATGTGCGGCTGCCCGCCTGGTACAGGGGGTGTCCACACTGGCTGTGTCTGGTGATTGAGGAGAAAACCTCCGGGCTTCCGGTGGGCCTGTGCGGGTTTATCGATCGCGGAGACGGGATAGCTGAGGCGGGTTTTCTGCTGGCCGCAGAGGCGCAGGGTAAAGGCTACGGCAGCGAGTCGCTGCGGGCCACGATCGCCTTCTGCTTTGAGCAGCAGAATTACCGTAAAATGGTCGCCACCGTCACGGCGGGTAACGCGGCATCATGCCGGACCCTGCTGTCGGCCGGTTTTATTCAGGAAGGCACCTTACGGCAGAACTTCTTTCTCGACGGCAGATGGCAGGATGACTGGATCTTCGGCTTGCTGAAAGAGGAATACCGGCCAGCAGCACGCTGATGAGTGGCCAGCGCGCCGCCGTACAGGACGAACCGGTCAGCGTGGCGTGACGCCGTAACCGCTGACAGCAGGCAGCACAGGGGCTTCCTGATCCAGCATCGCCTCAAAGTCCTCTGGCGTCAGTGGCTGACATAACCCATTTCCCTGCATCACGTTGCATCCGGCTGTCGTGACAAAAGCGATCTGATCTTTCTCCTCCACGCCTTCTGCCGCGACCTGAATACCCAGGCTTTTCCCCAGCGCGGTCATGGCGCGAAACATCATCCGCACCCGCATACTGGAATCCAGTTCCAGCGTCAGCGACTTATCGATCTTGAAGCCCGACACAAAGCTGTAGCGCAGCAGATTAAGCGCCCCCAGCGTCCGACCGTAGTGATCGATAACAAAGGAGGCGCCCGTCCGGCGCACGGCCTCCACCTGCGCGGGCATATCCTGCACCAGCACCGCCAGCAGCGGCTCATCCACCTCCAGCTCGACGAAACCGGCATCGCCTCCGGCGCTTTCACGGATCACCGCTTCCAGCGTCTGTCCGGTCAGCTGACGCGGAAACAGGTTGATGCTGACGCGAAGCGCGGGAAAACGCACCTGCCACTGCCGGACCTGAGCCAGCGCACTGCGGATAATCCACTCCCCGAGCGTGACGGAAAGCGGACTCTTCACCAGCATACCGATGAACTCCGCGGGCAACAGCAAGCCACGCGTCGGATGCTGCCAGCGCACCAGGGTCTCGCAGCCCACGAGTCTGCCGCTTTCCACGTCGTAGCGGGGCTGATAATAAAGCGTGAACTGCTGCTGCCGTACCGCCGTTTCCAGTTCGCGCTCAAAGCGACGACGCTGCTGTTCGGCATCCCGGAATGCGGGCATAAACAGAATGCTGCACCCTTTGCCCGAGGCCTTGGCGCGATAGAGCGCCAGGTCCGCGGCAGACATCACCGAAGAGGGATCGCGGCCATGCTCAGGATAAGAGGCGATGCCAGTGCTGGCTCCCACCACAACGGGTGAATCGTGATAACGGAACGGCGTCTGCACGGCCGCAATCAGTTTTTCCGCCATGATTGCCGCTTCGGCGCTGCCACCCGCCAGCAGGATCACAAATTCATCACCGCCCAGACGCGCAGCCGTTACGGCGCTGGTACAGACCGCCCGAATCTGTTCGGCGACGTGACACAGCAGCGCATCCCCGGCGGCATGTCCCAGCGTGTCATTGACCTCCTTGAAGCCATCGAGGTCGGTCATCAGTAGCGTATAGGGCACGCCCGCTTTGGTCAGCTGAGCTACCTGCTCCATAAAGGCGCTGCGGCTGGCGAGTCGCGTCAGCATATCCAGCGAGGCCAGTTCACAGAGTCGCGCTTCACTCTCATAGCGGGCCGTGACATCACGGATAATCATTCCCACCAGCCGCTCGCCCTCTTCATACCAGCCGGAAAAAGAGACCTCGGCCGGAAATTCGCGACCGTTCCGGGTCACGCCCCAGATCTGTAACGAGCGCGGCAGAGAGATCGCCGCATCATCCGCGGTGATACGAGCCAGTTCGGTGCGATAATCGGTCTGGCAGCGCGCCGGAATCAGCTCGCTGACGTACTGGCCCCGCATCTCTTCGGCGGTGTAGCCAAACAGCGCCGTCGCGGCCGGATTCCAGAAAATGATGCCGCGCCGCAGGTCGGTGCAGACAATGGCGTCAGGCGAGGTCGATGAGATCGCCTGAAGCCGCTGCTGGCTGGTGTAACGCAGCAATTCCAGACGGTGCATCTCCATGCGATCCATCACCAGGGCGGCGATGTCGGCCAGATGCTGCCGATCCTCCGCCGTCAGCGGCTCACGCGGATGACTGTCGGTCAGGCAGACGGTGCCAATGTGATGACCATCGGGGGTTGAGAGCGGGATCCCGGCGTAAAAGCGGATAAAGGGATAGCCATGCACCAGCGGACTGTCGCAAAAGCGCGGATCCTTCAGCGTATCGGGCACACAGAGGATGTCGCCTTTCGCCAGCGTATGATTGCAGAAAGCGACGTTACGCGCGGTGCCGGAGATATTCAGACCGTAGCGGGAGGCGAAGAATTGCCGCTTCTCATCAATCAGCGACACAAAGGCGACCGGCACCTTAAACAGGCGCGCGGCCAGCGTGGTGAGGCGGTCCAGCGCATCGGTCGGCGGTGTATCCATCAGATGATACTGTTTGAGTGCGTCGAGGCGAGCGGCCTCGGCATCATGATAAACGGGACGTTTCAACGTCATCTCCCCTCTGATGTTATCTGCTGTGGCCGGCATGACACAGCATAAAGAGGACACGTTCAATCAGACAGGACGGACAGATTGCACTGCCGACCCGCTGCCGGAAGAAAGGCCCGTCAGTGAGCCCGGCAGCAACAGATTGCCGCACAGAGCCCGATAAAGCTGGTGCCGCCAGAAGCGGACGCCAGTTAACACGTTCTGCCCGGCTGAGAGGTCGCGACGCAGCAGCGCCTGTTTGCGGACCGCGCCAGCCAGAACCGGCCGGGGCATATCAGACGAGCGGGATAATGCGCTTCGTTTAGCTATATATCGGCCTGACATAACTTTACTTCAGCGAAAACAGAGGCTGACGATCCTACTTTTTCGGTTTCGGGACCAGCTCATAGTAGGGATGCTCTCCGGCCAGCAGCATCAGCAGCTCATATTCCCCCTGGCTGAGCAGCGCAGGATTTTTCGATGCTTCTTTGGTCTGCCAGACCCGCTGGCTGAGATCAAACCGCTCTGCCGCAATCTCCTGTGAGAGTCCGGCTGCCTTACGCAGTTCACGCACGTTGTGCTGCACAACGACGGGCTGCTGAAAAATCTGATTTCTCATATGAACGCTCCGCATACGGTGCCCCGATCCGATGGCCGGACAGAAGGATCTGCCTGCAGCCAACATATAAATTTGAGTTAAGTTTTAAATCCCGGGTATTTTTCGTGTCAGGAAAGCGTAAAAAATCAGCAAACGTGCTGGAATTAAGTGAAATTATATTTTCCGTTCTCATCGGACAATTCCTGCCCGGCTTGAATCATTATTTTCATTCTGAATCGCAAAAATGGCTTTGCGATGATCGGCGTCAATAACACTTAAAATAAATGACGCACTTATTCATCTTTAAAATAAGCCGGAAAGCTGGCCGCGATTAATACATGTACGCCCAGCCCGGACTTAATGAGAGGGCGTTCAGGCTAGGCCTGACTGAAGGCGGCCCAGCCACCCGGCTGCTCCACGGGCCTGCTGACCGCAGAAGCAGGCTGTTGTGGCAGGGTAAAACGCGTAATCACGCTTCCCAGCGTTTCGGTCTGTCCACTGAGGCTGCCAGCCGTTGCAGAAACCTGCTGAACCAGCGTCGCATTCTGCTGGGTCACGCGGTCCAGTTCAGCCACGGCCACCGTCACCTGGGCAATCCCCTTACTCTGCTCATCCGATGCCAGCGCAATCTGTCCGATGCGCTCGTTAACACCGCCGACGCCACGCAGCACCGCTTCCATCGTGGTCCCTGCGCTCTCGGCCGCACGCCTGCCGTCATCGACACGCGCGACCGTTTCGGTAATCAGCTCTTCAATCTCTTTAGAGGCGGCCGCGCTGCGCTGCGCCAGTGAACGGACCTCGCTGGCAACCACCGCAAAACCGCGGCCCTGCTCACCCGCACGGGCCGCTTCGACGGCGGCGTTCAGCGCCAGGATATTGGTCTGAAACGCAATGCCGTTGATAGTGGCAGTGAACTGGCGGATTTTTTCAGAGCCCTGCGCGATGCTGGCAATAGCCGTCGCGACTGTCCGGACCAGCGCCACGCCCTCGCGGGTGGTATCCGTGGTGCTGACGGCCAGTTCCCGCGCCTCGCGGGCGTTCTGCGCGTTGTTGCGTACGGTGACGGTGATCTCCTCCATGCTGGCCGCCGTCTGCTCCAGCGCCGCAGCCTGGGTCGAAGTCCGGTCAGAGAGGTCCGCATTGCCTGCAGCAATGTCACCCGCTTCGCGATGAAGGATCGCCGCGTTATCGTGAATGGCACTGACCGTTTCCAGCAGACTGTGCTGCATCTCTTTCACCAGCGGCACCAGCTGACCAACGCAGTTGCGCCCCAGATCTTCAGGTTCACGGGTCAGATCGCCGTCCGCGATTACTTTCAGGTGCGCGCGGATCTTACCTACCGGACGCACCAGATGAACCACCAGATAGCGGTCACAGAACAGCAGCAATGCCACGGACATCAGCAGCGCGGCCAGCAGTGCGCCTTCCAGCTTACGGCGGTCAGCCCTGAGCGGAGCCTGACTTTGTGCCAGCTGCTGCGTCAGCTGATTAAGCTGTTCGCGGGCAGCGGACGGGAAGTCTGCAGGGGCGGCCAGGAGGGTTGTACGCAGACCATCCCATTCAGGGCCGGCCGGCATCGCGGCAATGAGCGCATCTTTCTCGGCCGGGCGGCCGCTCTGCATAACGAGAGCACTCTGCGCCAGCACGCTCAGCTGCTGCGACAGGAGGTCGGCGCGTTCCGTCTGGCGAAAGATATCGCGTACGACCTGGTTGCTGTAACCGCCCGCCAGCGCGATCACGCCGACGGATACGATCATCATCCACAGCACAACGCGGCGAATGGTGAAATGCCTGAGTGAATTCATGAGGGTTTCCCTGATGTTGTTTTGGTGTAGTTAAAAAAGGCAATAATGAGTTTTGTCATCTACTTTAATGCGTTATTATATAGCGCACTATTTTTATGCCTTCTATCCTGGCAGGGTATTTCAGAAATTAAAAGTTTCTGACGACAAAATAATAGAATCGTGATTAGTAAAATATTTCGTTAAAGAAAAAAGCCCTGCTATCCTGGTCAGGAGTGGCGCACAGTGAACTAAAAAAATAAACTGTCAGGGCTATTCCCTTTTTAAGAAATTGCCTGTAGTGATCACGCCATATCATTAAATTTATCTGTTTAATTTCGCTCCGTAACCAGACGGTGCGGAGGGATCCATGCTTACATGTTCAGGCGGCGACGACGATTGCCGCGCGCGCACGCTGAATGCGCTGTTGAGTTACGACGAAAGTCGTGACCAGGTTTTGCGGCAGTTTGTCCGGCTGGCCAGCCAGGCGCTCGGTATTCCGGGGAGTTTTATCTCCGTGCTGGATGATGAGATGCAGTACGTCAGGGCAGCGCATAATTTCACGCTGACGCACTCTTCCCGCCAGGATTCGCTCTGCCGTTACGCCGTAGACAGTGACAGTATCGTGGTGGTGCCTGATACGCTGCTCGACGCACGCTTTGCGGAACATCCGCTGATCCTGGGCGCGCCGTTTATTCGCTTCTATGCCGGCGTGCCGCTGAAGAGCAGCACCGGCCTCATTCTGGGAACGTTGTGCGTCACCGACGTGGCACCTCATCGCTTCGGTAGCGAGCAGGTGGCGATGCTCACCATGCTGGCGGCGCTGGTAATGTCTTTTCTGGAAGCCTGGTATTCGGCGGGCTTTGCCGATCCGGTTACGGGCCTGCCTAACCGTCAGCGTCTGATCCGCGATCTGCAGTTTCTGGCCGCCTCCGGCGACACCACGCCACGGCGGCTGGTTCTGATTGACTGCATCGATATGCCGCGCGCCTATGAGCTTGCGCGCTCAATGGGAATGGGCCCGGTTGAAAGCCTGCTGAAAGATGTTGCCACCCTGCTGCCGCTGCGTCTGCGGCCCGCGCCGGGTGAAATGCTCTACACGGTGGCAACCGGGCGTTTTGCGCTGCTGACACGTCAGGAGAGCAGGATGACGGCCAACTGGGTGGCAGATAAGCTGACGGGGATCAGCGCCGATCTCGGCGACGGACTGTCGGTAGCGCTGGTGACTCACACCGGGGAAGCCGGGTTCAACACCGGGGAACTGCCGCCGCAGGAGATCCTGCGACGTGCCGTCAGCGCCCTGCATGAGGCGATTACCCGTGACGTTCCCTCCATGCTTTTCAGCAAGGATACCGATACCCGCCATACCCAGGATTTCACCCTGATGCATGATCTGGCCGCAGCCATCCGCCAGAATAAAGGGCTATGGCTCGCCTATCAGCCTAAAATCTGTCTGCACAGCGGCAAGCCCATCGGCCTGGAAGCGCTTATCCGCTGGAAACATCCCCAGCACGGCGAACTCTCACCGGCGCAGTTTCTGCCTTTTGCCGGACAAACCGAACTGCTCAGCGAGCTGACAGCCTGGGTGACCGATCAGGCTATCACCCGCCTCGCACGGCTGCGCGACAGTTATATTCAGCTGCCGGTCACCATTAACGTCAGCAGCAGCGATTTTTCCCGCGACGGTTTTGCCGACCAACTGGAGGATCAGATGATCAGAGCGAAGCTGCCGGTTTCGCTGCTGGGCATTGAGTGTCTGGAGACCGAACGGATCCTGGAAAGCCCGGCGGCGATGCAGGGGCTTGAGATGCTGAAACTGCGTGGCTTCGGAATTTCGCTGGATGATTTCGGTACGGGCTACAGTAACATCAGCTATCTGCGACGCATGCCGCTGGACGTGATCAAGCTCGACCGCTCGCTGATCAGCGAGATTTCATCGGATACCGCTTCGCGCGTTATTGCCCGCAGCATAATCGCTATGCTCAAGGATCTGGATTACACAGTGCTGGCCGAAGGCGTGGAGAGTGCGGAAACCGAAACGGCACTGACCGAGTTTGGCTGCGATCAGGCGCAGGGCTTTTTCTATGCCCGACCGTTGCCGGAAATGGCGCTGGATGAGTGGCTCGGCTGGCGACTTCGCAGCAAGTGCTGAGCCCCCTCATCCCCTGAAGCGTTATCAGACCGGGGCAAAGGCGATGAACCCTTCAGGCCTCGCCATTATCACCCTGTTACGTCCGGCGGCTTTGGCCTTGTAGAGTGCTTCATCGGCACGCCGTATCAGAGACTCACGGTCACTCCCCTCCTCTGTCAGCGAGGCGACCCCAGCAGAGATCGTCATCGTGCCGGCAAACGGAAAGGTCGTGGCGCTGACGGTTTCACGGATACGCTCCGCGATACCGGCGGCGTCAGCCAGGGTGGTGTGTGGCAGCAAAAGAATAAACTCCTCGCCGCCGAACCGGCTGACAACATCGCCTGTGCGACAGGCCTGACGCAGTAACGAAGCCAGCCTGACCAGTGCCGCATCGCCGGCATCATGCCCGTAGAGATCGTTAATCTTTTTAAAATGGTCAATATCAATCGCGATCACGCACTGCTCATGCTGGCTGTCTGAGGCTGTCGCCAGCGCCGTAAAACCGCGCCGGTTGCACAAGCCCGTCAGCGGATCGGTCATCGCCTCGTTATTCAGCGCCGCCAGACGCCGGGCAACGATATAGCGGTACTCCTGCGCGGCCTCTTTCAGCCGATCGGCCTCGTAATACCAGGTTTTCACCGCCGAAAGAGATCCGCTCTGCGGGTCGTTGCCCTCGTTGCGAACCTGGTCCGCCAGCTTTTCGAGGGGCGAGGCGATTCGCCCGGCCAGTGACGCAATAATCGCTGCTGTCAGGGCGATGATGATCAGAATGAACCAGAGGGCATTCTCGGCTGACTTGATCTGAATCGTTCTGACCGTTTCAGAGGAGCCGGTGACAAAGATGTTCCAGCCCGTGCTGCGCAGCGTTCCGTAACCGGTCAGAAAGTCCCGTCCGTCTCGTTCCAGCGTGAAATGGCCGTTCTCGGTCGATGCGAGCTGCTTCTGAAGCGCCGGGCTGAGGGGCATCTTTGTGCCCACGCGCGCCGGATCGTGACTGAAAATAACCAGCCCGTCATTGCTGACCACGCTGACTGTCGACCCTTTGGTATAGAAATGCTGGCTCAGGATGTCACTCAGTATGCTGTGTTTTTTGAGGTAGATCGTCCCGCCCACATAGCCGAGATAATGCCCTTCCGGGCTGAAGAGTGGCTGAGACAGGAACACCACATAATTTCCGGAGGCCGAGGTAAAAGGATTAGAGATAAAGGGCTTTTGCGTCGTAATGGCCTGCTGACTGGCGGGTGAGTCGAGTCTGACCCCCTTCAGATTCAGGCTTTCGGGGGAGATGGCGGTCACGATGGCATGACTGTTAACCACCAGCACCGAGTTGAAAATGCCCGACTGCATCCGCAGCCGCTCGGTTTCCGCTTTCAGCAGTTGCGTGTCGCTGAGCCCCCTGATCTGGGTGGCGCTCCACGCCAGTTCACGCTGTGCTGTCGCCAGATAGCGATCGGTGGTGTCTGCCAGTTTACTGGCATACGCAATGTTGCCTTCCAGCAGGCTCTCTTCGATGTTGGCCTTCTGAAACAGCAGCAGCGCGCCCAGCAGCAGACCCGAGGTCAGTATAACCCCGCCAATTGAAAGTAAAGTCAGCAGTGAGCGAAGACGGATTTTTTCTTGATGCATCAGAGTCGGGGTCCGCATTGAGATTAATCTGAGTGTATCAGCCGCAACCCGATTCAAAGAAGGGAACAGAAGACGATTTACCCCTGATAACGATTTATTGCCCGGTGTTGTCTGCAACCCCGCAGTCCGGCTGAATCAATGGATGACAATGTGCCGAACGCGATAAAACTTAGCCGTGAATAATGAGGGCGAGTTGCGGCGGAATCCGTGGCCTTGTCCACCGCTATTATCAGGGGTACCGATGACAGTACCGGTTTAAGGGGAAAATAGCGGGGCAGCGTTTGCCCCGCTGAACAGACCAGATGAATCAGCTTCAGGAGAGTAAAAGCAGAGATCGCGATAAACGTTCAGATGAGCCTCTGCTAAATACATTACGATAATTAACGCCAGAATGATCGGATATAAGATCGGCTGCTGAGTCTTTTAATAAAATGATAGGGGCAGGTAAATCTTTGTCCATCCCACTCCAGATTAAACCACTGAAACTCATCATCTTTAATTGTATCCAACAGTGTCATTGCCTGCATGGGCGTCTGAAAAGCATAAGCTTTCATTACGCCCTCTTTGGTACATAAATCAATATGAACCATATAACCCCCGGGTGGTAAAAGAACTGAATATTTTATAATTATCTGACGACCCCTAAAGCATAAGCTATTTATTGCCGGCTGATTATCTGATTCCGTCATATTTTCGTAAAAGTTATGCTGACCCGGCATTCTTAATATTTTTGTGCAACTATGCCTTATATCATCAATTAATTTGACCATGCGGAAATAATCCGGCCTGAATCTCAGGAAATAAATCCTGAATTTATGATCAGCACCATCATCGGGGAGGACTAATCCGCGCGCAGAGCGATATGCTGCCGGGATTTTCATCAGGGCCTGACAGATCGTGCGTCACGGGCACGGGCACGGGCACGGGCACGGGCACGGGCATGAAAGACGCTACCGATGCGTTAGTGATGGTCATAAAGCGCGCACTTCGTTTACACTCTCAGCAGCCACATCTGCCTCTCTGCGCTCCGGCAGAGCCACAGAGAAGCGGGCGATCGCTGACGGCGGCCAAATAAGGACTCGTATGCTGAATTATATGGTGTCGCTTTATCGTACCGTTCCGGTCTCTTCTGCCTGCCTCAGCGACTGGCTGACCCGCTGGCTGGCACAGGAGGCGTTAAGATGTCACGATCATCATTTCTCGGCCGCTTTTCCCTGGCGTGAAACCGGCCTGCCTCAGCACACCTTTCTGCAGCGTGAACTGACGATCAACGGTCAGCGTTATCTCACCGGTCCCCGTTATCTGGGTGGCGACCTCGCCCAGCCTTTTATTGAAGTCGTGGCGCGGGACGGAGAGCTGGATCATACCGTTGCCAGCGCCATCATGCAGGCCTGGCAGCCGCTGAAGCCTCTGAAACTGCGTATTCTGTTACCTGCTTCCATGCCTGATATCGGCATCACAGACCAGCTGATCTTCGGCAGCGAGCCGGCATCATCCTGCGCACCCGGCGATCCGGCACTTTCGCTGGTCAGAGCCAGCCACAGGGATTATCCCGTTTGTATGACGGCGATTAACCGCGCCTACCGCGCCAGCTGGCAGACATTGCCCCATCTGCGCGGGCAGCTGCTGGCTACCAGCAGTCAGGAGCTGCGTGACGATATCGCCGGGGGGCATGTCTGTCTGATCGTCTGGCAGGGTAGCGTGGCCGGGCTGATAATCTGTGTGCCGCGGCGGCTGGCATTTATGGAGGGATTCCAGATTATGGATGAGGTGATTACGCCTGCGTATCAGGGCCGCGGGCTGGCCGCGCGTGCTCAGCGCTGCCTGCAGCAGCAGCTTAATCAGTGCTATGACCCGGCGGCACTGCTGACCGGTACGATTCTGCCGGGTAATACCCCTTCTCTGCGCAGCGCGCAGAATGCCGGGCGGCGCTGCCTGCTGAAATATCACTTTTTTACGCCCGCCGATCTGCGCACCGCCCGGCGCGCAATTTAATTGCACGGCGCTTCTGCCCGTGACAGATCAGACGGCCCGGAAAGCCCCTCCGGCAGAATCGGATATGGCATCGGGTTACGCTGGAAACAGCCTGCCAGCATGGCATTCAGAGATGAATTTTTTATGAAAAAACGCAATCTGATTAACGATATAGTGCGATCGTCTGCATCAACGCACTCATTCACATTTTGAAAACAAAATAATCACACTAAGTTATTTTTTCATGCATAAATCAGTGCCAGTTTTCATTAACGGAGCAGGCAGATGACACAATTTGTGGCTGTTTTTCTCTCTTCACTGTTTTTATGCAGCAACGCTTTCGCGGGATCGGTTTCATCCGACGCCATCTCAGCAGCACTGAATGAACGCATGCAGATTATGAAAGCCGTTGCCGGTTATAAAGCCCGGCACCATTTGCCTGTAGAAGATCTGCCTCGTGAGCAGGTTGTGCTGGATAAGATGCTGAGCAACGCGCAGCAGACAGGGCTTGAACCGCAGTCGGTGGCCCCCTTTATTCATGCCCTGATGAACGCCGGTAAAGCGATACAGTACCGCTATCTGGCAGACTGGCTCTCCACGCCTGAAAACGCCCGCGCACCCGCAGACCTGGCGGAAACACGGCAACAGATAGAACGGCTGGATAGAGAACTGCTTAATGCGATCAGCCAGCGTCTGAAGGCGGGCCCGCTGACGGAGCCGGATCGACGCGGGCTGATGGCGGCGCTTGCAGCGCCTCATCTCAGTGAGGCCGATAAAACCAGCCTTGTGACCTCTCTTTCGCGCATCCGGCGCAAAACGGAGTGACGCCATTGACCGGAAAAGGATCTGCCTGCTATCCGCGCAGTCGCAGCGTGGCGGGCAGGACCAGCTGACGCCGGAGGGGTTCCTCACCCGCAATCATCGTGGTCAGCAGAGAAAAACTGGCCTGCGCCAGCTCAGGGACATTCTGCTCTACCGTATCAATCGGGATCGAGAGCGAATCATAGAGATAGTGATCGTCAAAACTGGCAATACGGATGTCGCTGTTCAGCAGGTTATGCTCGCTCATGTAGCGCAGCACCCCCTCAAGCAGGCCACAGGCGGCGGTGAACATCGCTTTCGGCGGGCGTCCCAGCTGGCTGCAGAGCGTGGCAAACATCTCATAGCCGCTGCCGGGATGATAGTTACCCTGGATTATCCACTCCGGCTGCGCTGTCACCCCTGCCCGCGCCAGACCCTGCCTGAATCCGGCCAGACGATCCTGTGTCGGTGAGAGTGCGGACTGACCGCCCAGAAAGTAGATCTCTTCCGGGCAGGCACGAGCCAGCTTTTCAACCAGTTCAGCCGTTGGCGTAACCGAGTCGGTAATGACCCATGGCAACTTCGTATTATTCATATGGCGGTCAAACAGCAGCACCGGCAGCTGTTCGCTGAGGCTGAGATAGTCGCTGTCGCTCAGCATACTGGAGGCGACGATCAGCCCATCAACCTGACGCGACACCAGGTTACTGACCACAACGCGCTCCTGGATGGCATTTTCGTCGGTACAGGCGATCAGCAGCTGCAGGCCCGCCGCGCGGCAGAGATTTTCCAGCGCGTGAGAAAAAGCGGCGAAACCGTGGTTCGTGATCTCCGGCACGACCAGCCCCAGCGTATGACTGCGGGCATCATGCAGCATCCGGGCGTGAATGCTGGGCTGATAGTGATGCTCCCTGGCCAGAGCCAGAACCCGTTCGCGCGTCTCCTTCGCGACCCGTAACTCTTCACCACGGCCGTTGAGCACCAGGCTGGCCGTGGCTTTTGAAACCCCGGCCAGTCCGGCGATGTCACTAATGGTAACGCGTTTTGTTTTTCTCACGACAAGGCATCGGTTAATGAAACAGGCGCTTATTCTACCATGCAGCGACGTAACGACCAGTAGCGCACCTGCAGTTCTGCGTCTCCGTGCAGGGTCAGCCTCGCCGGATGCTCAGGGAAATAGCGGCTGCTCATCACTCCTTCGCCATCATTGATGAAGATCTCAACGCTGGAGTGGTCGCACAGGATCTGCAACCGGCGGGCGGCTCCGGTCCAGTAACGGGTCATCCACTCTCCCGTCACCAGGCTGCGGCGCGTCAGCCGCAGTTCCTCCTGCTGCCACGTCAGGATCAACGTATCCGCGAAGCGGAGTTCGATGCCGCCCTCGCTCTCCAGCATCAGCTCCAGTCGCCGCGCGGCGATCGCGGGCGCGTCACTGGCACGGCCCAGATAGTGCTGCTCCTTTTCCCGCAGCGCCTGCAGCTCGGCGATCGGTTGCTGGCAGAGCCGGCCGTTACGCGAACTCAGCTCGCGTATACAGGTCATCTGATGGATCCACCCCTGCGCAATCGTGGGCTGGGCCATCTCTTCACCATCCGGCGTGCCCATCCAGCCCACCAGCAGACGCCGGCCGTCCGCCGTCAGCGTGGTCTGCGGGGCATAAAATTCAAACCCGGCATCCATCTCATTCAGCGATCCATGCACAAAGGCTGGCTGCGCATAATCCAGCGATCCGCTCAGCCAGGCGCAGGCGTGGTTGTTCAGATAGCGCTTCTCTTCGCGCGCCACGCCCTGCGGGCAGCAGATCAGATAGGTGCTGTCGCCCAGCCTGAACATATCAGGACACTCCCACATGTAGCCCGCGGCTGCCAGCCCGCCCCGTTCGCTGCCCGCAATCTCACCGAGATTCTGCCACGTTCGCAAATCGTCAGAACGCAGCAGCAGCACCCTGCCCTGTCGCTCTGTCGTCTGCGCGGCCAGCACCATGTACCAGCGATCTTCATGCCGCCACACTTTGGGATCGCGAACGTGGCCGGTGTAGCCCTCGGGCACCGCGATGACCGGCCCTAGCTTATCAAAGCCGCCTGCGCTGTTCTGCTGCGCCAGGCACTGCCACGCGGTACGCGAGCCATCCTCAAATTTCACATTACCGGTGTAGATCAGCGTCAGGACACCTTCATCCTCCACTGCGCTGCCGGAGTAGCAGCCGCTGCGGTCATACGCCTCATCCGGCATCAGGGCAAGGGGCTGATGCATCCAGTGCAGCAGATCGGCTGATCGCCAGTGTCCCCAGCATTTGTGCTGATGGGCGCAGCCCAGCGCATTCCACTGGTAAAAGAGATGATACTCACCCCCTGACTGGATAAAGCCATTGGGATCGTTCAGCAGGCCCGTAACCGGTGCCAGATGCCAGCCGGGATAGTGGCTGTCGCTGAGCGCCTTTGGCATCCCCTGCATGACCGCCTGCAGAATGGCGGCCAGACGTGTTGATGAAACCATTATTCTGCATCCGTTTTGTATTTAAGCAGATAAGAGATCACGAACGCGGCCGTGAACGCGATGACGATACCGATAATATAGTTCAGCAGCGATCCGGCCTGGACAATCGCCATACCCGGCAGACCGGTCAGCCCTACCGCCGTCATATAAACATGCACCGAGACGACCCAGGCACCGCCCAGCGCACCGCCCACTAATCCGGCGATAAAGGGTTTCATAAAGCGCAGGTTGATACCAAAAATGGCTGCCTCGGTGATCCCCAGCAGCGCGGAAAATGCCGAGGGCAGTGAGATCGCTTTAATTTTTGCATCGCGGGTTTTAAACCAGACCGCCAGACAGGCACCGCCCTGCGCGACGTTCGCCATCGCCCAGATGGGCAGCAGGAAATTCACCCCAATTGAAGGGTTGCCCAGCAGTCCTGCTTCGATAGCGTGAAAGCTGTGATGCACACCGGTAATCACAATTACCGAGTAAAGTCCGCCAAACACCAGTCCGGCCAGCCAGCCCGCATGCGCAATCAGCGTGCTGAGGACAAATGAGATCCCATCGCCCAGCATACGGCCGGCCGGGCCGATAATCAGCAGCGCGATAAAGCCGGAGATGATGACCGTCAGGAACGGCGTGAGGATCAGATCCAGCGCATCCGGGATAATCCGGCGCAGCTGCTTTTCCAGCAGGCTCATAAACCACACTGCCAGCAGCACCGGGAATACCGTGCCCTGATAGCCAATCATCGCCACTTCGATGCCGAAGAAGTTCATGGTGTGGAAACCGGCGGCGACACCCCAGGCGTTGGTCAGTGCCGGATGCGTGAGGATCCCGCCCAGGGTCGCGCCCAGAAACGGATTGCCGCCAAACTCACGGGCAGCCGTGAAGCCAATCAGGATCGGCAGGATGATAAAGGCCGCCGAACTGCACATGTCCAGCATGATGTAGAGCGCATTTTCTGGATTGACCCAGCCGTAGGTTTTGACCATTCCCAGCAGGCCCATCAGCAGACCTGACGCCACAATCGCCGGGATAATGGGCACGAAAATATTGGATAACAGGCGGGCGATGCGCTGGAAAGGGTTGAGCTTGCGGGCGGCAATGTCGGCGGCTTCAGATTTGCTCGACTCACTGATGCCTGCCTCGGCAATAAAGGCCGCGTAGACTTTGTTCACCACGCCGGTGCCGAAGATCACCTGCAGCTGTCCGGCGTTGCGGAAACAGCCTTTAACGCCCTCAACGCGGCCAATGGCGGCAGTGTCCGCTTTCTCATCGTCTGCCAGCACCAGCCGCAGGCGCGTGGCACAGTGGGCGGCGCTGGCGATGTTCTCTTTGCCTCCCATCAGCGGCAGGAGTGCCCGGGCGATTTTTACGTAATCCATAGATACCTCAGTCTTGTTATGTTTTTATCCGCATGGCGTAATGGCCCCGGCTGCCGGGGCCGCCTGTTCAGAACCAGGTTTCCATCTGTACGCCAAAGTTCCATTCGCCGCCGGCATCGAAGCCTTTGCTGCCGAATGCATCGTCACTGGCGTAGTTATCCAGCCGGTGATCCCAGTCCATCCAGGTGGCGAAGAGACGGATTTCCGGCCGTTTAAGGAAGTCACCGACATCCCCGGCTTTCAGGGTCGGGGCGACGGTAAGTTTGGTAAAGCTGCCGCTGACCGCGTTGCGGTTGTTGTAACCGGCCGGGCGCAGATCCATGTACTGATATGAACCCTCATACTGCATCTCAAAGTTCTGCGTGATCTCCTGAATCAGGCGCAGGTTGACTGTTGCCCAGTCATAACTGTCACCTTTGACATAACGATCGTCACTGCGCTGTGCCAGCAGCGCAGGCGCAATGTGCCAGCCGCCACCCAGCGGCGTGATGCCATAACTCGCCAGACGCCAGGTGTTTGCCTCCGGCAGCAGCGCCCCGTCGGAGCCAATGGATTTCACTTCCGCACCCAGTCCGTGACCATAAAGCAGCGCGGTTTTTGCGGTACCTTCTGTCAGCCCGTAAAAGCTGTCGTTGTGGAGCCCCAGCAGAGCATGGACGCCGGTTTCTGCCGCGTCACTTTTCACCCTAAGACCGTCAATGTCGCGGCGATCGTCATTATCTTTCGCCCGCATGCCGCTGACCATCAGCTGCACCGGCCCGACAAAGTTATTCAGCGACAGGATGTAGTTCTGCGCGGTGTTCTCATTGTTCTCAATATCACCGAAGGTACGGCCATACAGCGAGAGGTTACTTCGCGCCTGCTCGCCCCATTTCATGTCGTAAATACCGGCGCCGGTTCCGGCCAGGAACACGACATCGGAGTCAATCCAGTGGATATCGAAGTTATCCCGGTCAAAACGCTTACCGGCCCAGACTGTGGCGTTATCGAACGCGCCGCTGAAGGTAGGAAGCTGACCGAGTTCGACAAACGCCTGACGCAGATTGAGATCGCTGCTGGCAGCGGTCCAGTCATTGTAGGTGCGCTGCCCGTCCGCCAGCATCGCTTTGAAGCGGGTAGTCGCTCCATTGTCCAGCGTCTGTTTATGCTCCAGGTTAAGTTCAACGTAGGTGTCCGGTTCGTTACCCAGCCGTCCTACATGACCGCCGGTTTCCCCGGCAGGGGTAACGGTTGGCCCGCCCTGTGTCCGGGCAGCCGAGCTGTTCATCAGCAGACCAGAACGGGCATAGCCGTGAAATTCGAAGCCCCCGTTATCCGCAGGCGTCGGTTCCGGTTTCGCGCTGTTCTTTGCGACCTGAGCGGCAGCCGCCTGATTCTGCTGCTGTACTGCCGCCAGCTGCTGAGCCTGCTTTTCAGCATTCTCAGCACGGGTTTCTGCGGCACTCGCCCGCTGCTCGGCAGCCTGGAGTCGCTGCTCCATGGCCGCCAGGCGAGCTTCAATGCTGCTCATGCTGGGATCGGCCCAGACAGGTGTGGAAAGGAGAAGTGCAGAGAGGGTCACTGCCAGCGTGCTTTTTTTCATTTTTATGTCCCCGAGGAGAGTGGCTATCATCACCAGCTTTTGCTAAACCGGTTTAGGCGCAAATCATAGCCACGGGTAATTTCCCTTCGCAACGAAAATAGCTAAACCGGTTTAGTGATTGTGAGACAGCTCGCAAAACAGGGGCAATAAATGACCGTCAGCCAGCCAGATCGTCCAATTGGTGAAGCCAGGGAAGCGCCGTCATCGCCCCTTTAGCCGTGGTCGCAAGGGCACCACAGTGCTGTGCGCTGGCAAGACAGCGCGCTAACTGCGATTCGTCGGCTGGCAGCCCGTGCTGCGCCAGCTTCCAGAGCAGCCCCGCGACAAAAGCATCCCCAGCACCTGTGGTATCAACGCTGGTAACCGGCGAAGTCGTGTAATGCTTTATCTGGTCCTGAAAACAGGCGATGACCCCTTCCCTGCCCCGGGTGACCAGCAGCAATTTAAGGCCAAACTGCGCCGCCAGCTGCGGCATGCTGACTGACGGCTCCCGATCCGGGCAGAGAAACGCCAGCTCATCGTCCGACAGCTTCACGACGTCGGCAAAGCTCAGCGCCTCACTGACCACCGCACGCAGCTGCGCCGGATCGGGCCAGAGATCCTGGCGCAGATTTAAATCGAAGCTGACATGACCGCCTGCTGACCGGATCTGCTGCATCGCCGTCAGGGTTGTGCTGCGCGAAGGCTCAGCGGCCAGGGCGATCGAACAGCAGTGCAGCCACTCGCCGGAACGGAAAGCAGGCAAATCCGCAGCCGCGAGGAACAGATCGGCACTGGGCCGGACCATAAAGGTAAAGGAGCGTTCACCCTGCTCATCCAGACCGACCACGACCGTTGAGGTACGGTGCTCCGGATCGGCCACCATATAGCGGGTATCGACCTGCTCTTCACGGAGCGTCTGCCGCATGAACTCACCAAAGGGATCGGCCCCTACCCGGCCGATGAAACCGCTGTTTCCCTGAAGACGGGCGATCCCCACCGCCACATTGGCGGGCGCACCGCCCGGACACTGCATCAGGCGACCCGGCGTTTCGGGCAGTAAATCCACCACGGCATCACCGAGGCACCATACGCGAACGGACATAACACACTCCTCTGATTAAACCTGAAAGCTAAACCGTTTTAGCTATAGCGTCAAACGGCGGTAACTTCAAGTTAAACCCCACTGATCTGGAGCCTGGTTAACAGAGTTTTTGCAGGAATAATAAGGGAGAAGGCAGACGCGGGATGGCCGGAATGATTTGCCGGAAATAAAAAACCGGCGCAGGGCCGGTTCTGTTATCCGTGAGCTGATATGAGATTATTTGACAGTGGAGAGTATCTGTCTGATCGAGGCATCGATCTGCTCGGCTATCTCTTTTGGCAGGCGGCTGAATTCATACTGTATGGTGCGCTTTTCGTCATTGGTTTTGCGACGCGCATAGGTATTGGCCGTGCTGAACGTGGCCAGTTTTTCCGTCACCGTTTTGCTGGCGGGAGCCGGCTTCTTTAACTGACGGCGGGCCGTTTTGAATCCGTTCAGAATAACGCCTTTCTTCTCATCCAGACTGGCGCTTTGCAGGGCCGCATCATCATCCAGCCTGTGACGGATCTGATCGACCAGTTCGCTGATGTCCATCGCCTCCGCTTTCGCCTCTTCCGATACGTCAAGCAGCAGCTGATAGTCCTGCAGGGTCAGTTCAGAGACGACCGGGAACAGCTCAATAAATTCGGCGGGAACGGCGGCGGCCTGGAACGCGCGGGAAACTTTGGCATTGGAGATCCCCTCTGCTTTGGCGATCTCGCTTTTGCTCATGCCATTATCGTACATCAGCTTGAAGCGCAGCCCCAGCTCGCGCAGGTTGTGCTCTTTTGCCGTCTGAATATCAGCGGCCAGCTGACGCGCATCGCTGAGACTCAGCGCATCCGCCGTCACCAGCACTTCCAGACTGGCGCCGGAAAGCATACAGGCGGCGCGGCGGCGTGAGCCATCCATGATCTCAATCTGGTTTCCGTTGACGCGACCGATAGCCGGGAAAAACTGCTGCAGCGTAATGGTACGGGTGATCTCCTGCAGCGACTCTGGCGTCAGCGTGCGCTGGTCGCGTCCGTTGATACCGGGATCAACGCTGGTTCGGGTGGCAATATCATCATGCGGGATCAGCTGACGGACAAAGGTCGCTTTGGCACCCGACTTCAGCGTAAAGGTGCGTGACTGGCTGCTGCTGTCTATCATGCTGGCGATAGCCGAGTCCCCGAATTTACGGCCGATACGCTGTATAGGTTTGCTCACAGGGTACTCCTGATATATTCGATTCGGTCAAAAACAGCCCTGGAGAACTGCTCGGCTTCATGTTTGGCTTTGCGCAGCGCGTCTGCACTGCCCGGATACGAGGCCGGGTTAGCGCTGATGACGGTATCAAAAGACTCGCCACAGCGCTCGAATCCATCCAGGCGCGGTAAACCGCAGTCCAGCATCGATTTGGTAAAGACCTCACGCGCATAGCTCTGGGAAGTCAGATGATCGTGCTTGGAGGTCATCTTGGACATGAAGCCGATATTTGCCTTGAGGCGTGGTTCGACGCCTTCAGATTCGATCCGCTCCAGCATCTCCGGCAGGCGGGTCAGATACTTCATAGTGGAATGGAAATCGACCTGCGCCGGGGGCGTTGGTGTCAGCAGGACGTCACTGGCTGCAATTGCATTCAGCATAAAAGAGTCGAGGTGGGGGCCGGTGTCCAGGAAGATGAAGTCATAGTCACCCGCCAGACGGTCGATTACGTTGCGGCGTAATACCTCTGAAGGTGCCACGCCAGGCAGATGTTCAGCAACCAGCTCTTCCCAGTCGCTTGCCACAAAACCGTCGTCAATCGAAGCCGGGATCACATCCACGCCAGGCATCACGGTCGGCTTGATAAACTGCTCACGCAGCTGATCGGCATCCAGGTCGTTCAGCATCGCCTGCGCGGCGGTTTCGAGTACGGAACCGACGCTGTTGGTGTGGCTCAGAAACATGGTGCTGGACGCCTGAGGATCGAGGTCGATAACCAGGATGCGCAGGTCGTTGTGCAGCATAGAAGGGTGGGCGCGCATGCCGTGCGCAAGGGTAACCGTACTGACGGTTTTAGACACGCCACCTTTAAGGCTGACCACAAACACGACAAAAGGACCATCGTGACGGTCACGATATTTAGGGACTTTACGATGCTGATAGATGTCGACCACGTTCTGAATGGTCAATGCATATTGTGACGTGCTGCCGGTCTGTTTTTTACCGAACTGATAGCCTGCGGCTTCCATATCGCTGATCGCAGCAACTACGGCATGCTTGCTCAGCAGTGGCATATTGGCGACCGCGTTGCGGGAAAAGGTCTGATAAAAGCCGGTCTGGTTAAACTCCTGACGCTGCTGCTCAATATGATCGCTGAGTCCATGCAACATGGAGTTGGCACGGGTTGCCATCTCCAGCACTCCGCCATAATCACGCTTCATAAGCCCCTCTTTCTTAATGTTTTTGGCATACTACACAAAAAGCAGCGACCTGCCAATTTTTTAGAAAAAAGCTAAAAACCTGGATTTTTTATCACAGAGTGAAGCGGATTACCTGAAGGATTAGAGAAGAGTAACTGGGTACATGCATTGTCTATGTTTTAAAAACATAAACAGTAATAACTGCAAAGCAATGACTGTGCAGATGGCGGAACTGATTTTACGCAGAAAGAGGTATTATGCCTGGTGAGCTTCCTGCCTGTATCATACAGGTTTTTCTGATGGTGTTTTCAGCATGAAAATTTTATAAAAAACCAATAAAATCAGTATATTGAAAGAGAAATTGGCTGGTGAAAAATCTGTCTGAGATTATCGGGTCACAGGCGTCAGTTTAATTATTCCGTTAGCATGGATAGGGTGTCTGAATCTTATCTGCATCTGCCGTTTAAAATACCGGATTAAATACTGTCAGCAGACGTGGACAATCTATTTTACAGAGGTATCACGACAAGCCTGGTCAGATGAGCGCTAAAAAGCCTGAGGCTTACAGAGATTGTTATCGTAATCTGCTCCTGCTCCCACCTCAGCAATACTTCCCTGTTCAGAACGCACAGAACTGCCTCTCCGGCAAGAATCATGGTGCCACTCAGCCAGACCCGTATTCACTATGGTGATAGTCGTTAAATTCAATCAATCGATTTAAAGGCAGGGAAGGGAATGTTTGCACAAAACTTCTTTGTGCATGAAAAAGGGTTCAGTTCACTTCCTGCTGGCATTCAGTGTAACGATTCGATTTAAGCACTACTCAGATTGATGACGATACTTTCAGCGCAAGTGTTATTTTTCAGGTGGCCAGATTGTGGTGTCAGCGGCTTTTCAGAGAGGCGGTGTCTGAGACTTACAAATCTGGACCGTCATAATTTTCTGTTAGTGCAATGCTCGTCTGTGCTCAATTCTGTGAATTTCTGCTGATGCTCAGATGGGTTGCCATGGTTAATCCCGCTATGGAGCGTTCTGAATTATTAACAGCCATCACTGAGTTAGCTGAACGAAACGCGGCTATGCTCTGCACCCGACTAAATACTGGCAATCGTATCTTCTGTTACTTTCTGATATCTCTGATCTTTTGCAGGGATAAAAGCACCATCCCTTGTGCATTTCTGATTTTTGTTCATTAACCGTTACAAACAGAGGCAGAAATAACGTTTCCCGAGGGTGTTTTCATCATGAAAATATATAATTTTAATCATTAAAATCAATTAGTTATGAAATTATTTTCATGGTGGAAAAACTGAAAACGCGCACGATTTCTGTTTAACGCCCTGTTTCTGTTAAGTGAGAATGCTGTGGCAGATGCCTGGCACACTCATCGTTATCAACTGTTTTAGCCTCTTTACAAAATTACCCGTTTCTCTCCTGTCAGACTGTTTTCTGCAGGCCCTGTGAGAGGGGTTGCTTCTGTGGTTCATTTTTAACGTCTGGTTTTTATCCCCGTTATCCACAGGCCAGATCCAATTGTTCGATCCTTAATAGATCAAACTGAGATCCTAAACAGATCCCCGCAGCGTCCCAGGCCTTGTCACATCACGCCTGAGAGGGGATCCGTAACCACTATAGCGAGAAGAAAAACCACTGTAGCGAGTGTAACAACCACTGTAGCGAGAAAAGCAACCGCGCTGGCGAGTGACGGATAACCACTGTAGCGAGTAAATGGCCTTTCAGCGTGTGGAAAAGCTTCTGTCAGGGGCTGTGTGGGTACTTTCAGAGGGCCGTTCAGGAGAACGGCTATTGACAGAACCTGGCGTGTCAGAAAGATGCGCAGTTTTCAGCCAAATATGTCGGGTTATCCACTGAATCGATCCAATCATCGATCCTCATAAGATCCCTGAAAGTTCCTGAGAGATCCCCGGCAGCCGCGAGGCACTGGTATGCCTGCCTTCGGGACATGTGACTAACCACTATAGCGAGCAAAACATCCACTGTAGCGAGACAATTAACCACTATGGCAAGTAGATTAACCGCTATAGTGAGTGATAGTATCCACTGTATCGAGTAGCGGCGGCTTTTGCCTGTTCACATCACGGATCTTCCCC
>NZ_JBLWSJ010000011.1:0-114284 GCF_048452665.1 Pantoea graminicola
ATATCAGTCTCGCCTTCTTCAACGTTTTTTCAGCCACTCAGCAATGAAATCTGCCACGTTTTCCGGGCTGTTCAGATCCAGAACGGGTAGCGCCAGATCCAGTTTCTGATCGCTGGCCACCGCGATAACATGCTCATCAAGCAGTTCACCGACGCCTCCTTTAATCCCGGCGCGCCAGAGCACAATTTTAGGCACGGGTTCATCTTTGAAGCCTTCGACCAGCACAATCTCCAGCACAGAGGGATCCATGCGGCTCAGCAGATAAGGCAGATTAACAGAGGGCTCTTCCGGCGTCTCACACATCAATGCCCACCGCTGCGCGCTTGCTACGATGACCTGACGGGCTCCCGCCTTTCTGAGCAGATAGCTATCTTTGCCGGGTGTATCAATATCCATCTGATGATGGGTATGCTTAATCAGCCCGGCGCGAATCCCTTTACTGGCCAGCAGGGGGATCACCTGCTGTAGCAGCGTCGTTTTTCCGGTTCCGCTCCAGCCTGTAATAGCAAGAAGGGGTAATGCCATCTCAGCGTCTCTCCTTCAGATCCTCAGGTGTATTGATATTGCGGAAAGCCGACTCATCATCATCCAGCTGAACAGCATGACCGCCATGGTCGCGCAGGAAGTGCATAAGGCGCCGTTCACCCGCCTCCAGATACGCCTGAAGCGGTGCCGCCAGTTTCCGGTGAACCAGGGCCAGCGTCGGGTGGTCGCGCGACGCCGAACGAACCCAGACCGCCGGTGCTGCTCCGCGCTGTCCGGCCAGCTTTTCAACAAAGTTAAGCGGAATGGCTGGCGTATCGCAGGAACAGAACGCTGCCCATTCATCATCAATAGCGCGCAATGCACTATAGATGCCAGCCAGCGGGCCAGGATAATCCCCGACGAGATCCTGAATCACCCGACACCCGCTTAACTGATAGCGATCAATATTACGATTCGCATTAATCATGACAATGTTGACCTGTGGCCTGAACCGTTCAAGAACATGCTCATAAAGCGGCCTGCCATTGAGTTGCACTAATCCCTTGTCCTGACCACCCATACGGCGGCCCTGACCACCGGCCAGAATGATGCCGGTTACTGTCGTCATGCGTCTGCCCTCGCTGATAAGTCGTTGTGAAAGGAGAAAACGAAATGAAATGTCATCGTTTAAATGAACTGCTTGCGCTGCTGCAACCCGCCTGGCAAAAAGAGCCAGACCTCAATCTGGTCACATTTTTGCAGAAACTGGCTCAGGAATCTGGTTTCCGTGGCCCGTTAAGTGAATTAACGGACGATGTATTAATTTACCATCTCAAAATGCGTGACTCCGCCCGCGATGATGCGATTCCGGGCCTGAAAAAAGATTATGAAGTTGATTTCAAAACCGCCCTGCTGCGCGCACGGGGGGTCATTAAATCGGACGAGTAATGTTATCCTTGGCAGCTAAATGCAAGGGCAACTACAGGTAACATCATGAGCGACGCTGCTTTTAACTTCCAGACTCTGAATCCTGACGTGCTGCTGGATGCGCTGTGGGAGACCGGGATCCGCGTCGAATCAGGCCTGACAGCCCTGAACAGTTATGAAAACAGGGTTTACCAGTTCAGCGATGATGAAAAACGCCGCTACGTCGCAAAGTTTTACCGTCCGCAGCGCTGGCGTGCGGAACAGATCGCGGAAGAGCATCAGTTTGCGCATGACCTGCTGGCTGACGAAGTGCCGGTTGCCGCGCCGCTACGATTGCAGGGCGAGTCATTGCACAGTCACGCGGGCTTCTTTTTTGCTGTCTTTCCCAGTCTCGGCGGGCGGCAGTATGAGACAGACAACGAAGATCAGATGGAGTGGGTTGGCCGTTTTCTGGGGCGCATTCATCAGACCGGGCGTAAAGCCCTTTTCAGCCATCGGCCAGCTATAGGGCTGGAAGAATATCTGCATGAACCCCGGCAGGTGCTGGAGCGCGCTCTGCTCGTTCCTGAATCGCTCAAAGCCCCCCTGCTACAGGCTGTCGATAAGCTGGGAAACACGCTGCAGCAACAGTGGCACACTGCGTGGCAGCCGCTACGATTACATGGGGACTGCCATCCGGGTAATATCCTGTGGCGTGACGGGCCGTTATTCGTCGATCTGGATGACGCTCGTAACGGCCCCGCTGTGCAGGATCTCTGGATGCTGGTTAACGGCGACCGGCAGGAACAGCGTATTCAGTGGGATATCCTGCTGGAGGCGTACAGCGAATTCAGTGACTTCGATATTAATGAATTGTCACTGATTGAGCCTTTACGCGCCATGCGCATGGTTTATTATCTGGCCTGGGTTGTCCGACGCTGGGAGGATCCCGCTTTTCCGCGCGCGTTTCCCTGGATGACAGATGAAGATTTCTGGCGCAGGCAGATTTCACTCTTTACCGAGCAGGAGAAGCTGTTGCAGGAACCTCCTCTGCAGCTGACACCGCAATATTAATGACGTAGTCAGGAGATTTTTTCACGATGAAGAAAATTTGGTTTGCACTGATGGGTTTAGTGCTGGCATTCAGCGCGTCTGCTGCCCAGTTCACTGAAGGTAAACAATATGTGAATCTGCAGAAGCCGGTAGCTGGCGAACCTCAGGTGATGGAGTTCTTCTCCTTCTTCTGCCCGCACTGCTATCAGTTTGAACGCATTTATCACGTCAATGACGCGGTGAAAAAGAATCTGCCTGCTGACGTTAAACTGGTGAAATACCATGTTGATTTCCTTGGCGGCGATCTGGGTCCGGTCGTAACTCAGGCCTGGGCTGTCGCGATGGCGCTGGGCGTGGAAGATAAAGTCACGGCACCTATTTTCGATGGCATCCAGAAAACCCAGACCATTACCGATCCTGCCAGCCTGAAAGCGACCTTTGTCCAGGCGGCAGGTATCTCTGCTGCGGATTATGATGCGGCCTGGAACAGCTTTGCGGTTAAAGCCCTGGTAGCGCAGCAGCAGAAAGCCGCTGCGGATGTGGATCTTCGCGGTGTGCCTGCCATGTTCGTCAACGGCAAATACATGGTGAACAACGGCGGTCTGGATACCAGCTCTATGGATAATTTCGTCGCGGACTATGCGAACGTGGTTAAATTCCTTGTAAGCCAGAAGTAATCGGCTTCACCCTTCCATTAAACGCCAGCGCTGCTGGCGTTTTTTTTGGCTTTTGAACATCCGTCTGCTTTTTGTCCATCTCCAGGGCATAAATTTAATATCCACACAAGGGATCGCGCTATTAAAAATAGCGATCGGGTCACGGAAATAAAATAAACAATTGAAATTATTGATTTTTATTTGATACTGAATTGTACGGAGCCCTGAAAAACAGACCGTTATAATTTTTACGCACAAAGTTATCCACAGAACGATCGTTGCGATCCGGCTTCCGGAAGCATGAAAAAAACCTGGCGCGGTACGCCTTAGTTCACCATTTCTGCCAGGTTGTGGCATCCTTATAACCCAACTCATCGCAACGAAGACGACACAGACTTATGGCGCAAATTGCAGAAAATCCCCTGATTCTGGTTGATGGCTCATCCTATCTTTATCGCGCGTATCACGCGTTTCCGCCGCTGACCAATAGTGCAGGTGAACCCACTGGCGCCATGTACGGCGTGCTCAACATGCTGAAAAGCCTGCTGGCGCAATATAATCCGAGTCACGTTGCTGTGGTGTTCGATGCCAAAGGCAAAACCTTCCGGGACGAGCTGTTTGAGCATTACAAATCTCACCGTCCCCCGATGCCTGACGATCTGCGTGCGCAGATCGAGCCGCTCCATGAGATGGTGCGGGCGATGGGGCTGCCGCTGCTGGCGGTGAGCGGCGTTGAGGCTGATGATGTAATCGGTACGCTGGCGCTGGAAGCGGAGAAAAAAGGTCTCCCGGTGCTGATCAGTACGGGCGACAAAGATATGGCCCAGCTGGTCACGCCAGGCATTACGCTGATCAACACCATGACAAACACCATTCTCGGGCCGGAAGAGGTAGAGAACAAATATGGTGTTCCCCCTGCGCTGATCATCGATTTCCTCGCCATGATGGGCGACAGCTCGGACAACATTCCCGGTGTACCGGGCGTGGGTGAGAAAACCGCGCAGGCGCTGCTGCAGGGGCTGGGCAGCATGAAGACGATCTATGACAATCTGGATAAGGTTGCCGCTCTCTCGTTCCGTGGTGCGAAAACCATGGCGACGAAACTCGAACAGAATCGCGATGTGGCCTTTCTCTCCTACCAGCTGGCGACCATTAAGACCGATGTTGAGCTGGAGCAGCCGTGCGAGGCGCTCACGGTCACTGAACCGGATGTGGAGGCACTGCAGGCTCTGTTCAGCCGTTATGAGTTTAAACGCTGGCTGAGCGATCTGCAGGAGGGCAAATGGCTGCAGGGCAAAAAGAGCAACACCCAGGCGCAGAAAGCCCTGGCCGATGAGCCAGCCCCTGCGGTCGAAACCCGCAGCGTTCTCTCATCAGAAGGATATGTCACTATCCTGGACCAGGCGCTGTTTGAAACCTGGCTGGAGAAGCTGAAAAACAGCGACGTCTTTGCCTTTGACCTGGAAACCGATGCGCTGGACACCCTGAGCGCCAGCATCGTTGGCATCAGTTTCGCCATTGCCCCCGGGGAAGCCGCCTATCTGCCGGTTGCCCATGACTATCTCGATGCGCCTGATCAACTGGATCGCGCGGCCGTGCTGGCGCAGCTTAAACCTCTGCTGGAAGATGACAGCGTCTGGAAAGTGGGTCAGAACCTGAAGTATGACCGTGGCGTGCTGAAGAACTACGACATCGAACTGGCGGGCATCAGATTCGACACCATGCTTGAGTCCTACATTCTGAACAGCGTGGTGGGCAAGCATGATATGGACAGCCTGGCCGCACGCTGGCTTCACCACAAGACGATCACCTTCCAGGAGATCGCCGGCAAAGGCAAAAATCAGCTGACCTTCAACCAGATTGCACTGGAACAGGCTTCGCACTATGCGGCTGAAGATGCCGATGTCACCCTGCAGCTGCATCTGAAGATGTGGCCAGAGCTGGAGAAAGAAGCGGGGCCGAAGAACGTTTTCGAGCAGATCGAGATGCCGCTGCTGACCGTGATCTCCCGGATAGAGCGTAATGGCGTATTGATCGATCAGGGCATACTGGCGCAACACTCGAAAGAGCTGACGGCACGCCTGGCAGAACTGGAGTTAAAAGCGCATGAGCTGGCGGGCGAACCCTTCAATCTCTCCTCCACCAAACAGCTCCAGGTGATCCTGTTTGAAAAACAGGGCATCAAACCGACTAAGAAAACCCCGGGTGGTGCGCCTTCCACCAGTGAAGAGGTGCTGGCTGAGCTGGCACTCGATTATCCGCTGCCAAAAGTGATCCTGGAGCATCGCGGTTTATCCAAGCTGAAATCGACCTATACGGATAAGTTGCCGCAGATGATCAACCCGATAAGCGGGCGCGTGCACACTTCGTATCATCAGGCCGTGACCGCGACCGGGCGTCTCTCTTCAGCCGATCCAAACCTGCAGAACATTCCGGTTCGCAATGATGAAGGGCGGCGGATTCGTCAGGCCTTTGTGGCGGCGAAAGGTTATCGCATCGTGGCTGCGGACTATTCGCAGATCGAACTGCGTATTATGGCGCACCTTTCCCAGGACAAAGGGTTACTGGACGCGTTTGCTCAGGGCGAAGATATTCACCGCGCCACAGCATCGGAAGTGTTCGGGGTGCCGCTGGAGAAGGTCAGCGGTGAACAGCGTCGCAGTGCCAAGGCGATCAACTTTGGTCTGATCTATGGGATGAGCGCCTTTGGCCTGTCACGTCAGCTGAATATCGGGGCGGGCGAAGCGAAGAAGTATATGGATCTCTACTTCGAACGTTATCCTGGCGTACTGCGCTATATGGAGAACACCCGTCAGCTGGCGGCGAGTAAAGGCTATGTCGAAACACTGGAAGGCCGCCGGCTCTGGCTGCCCGATATTAAATCGGGCAACGCCATTCGCCGTAAAGCCGCCGAACGTGCCGCGATCAATGCGCCGATGCAGGGAACGGCAGCAGATATCATCAAACGGGCAATGATTGCTGTTGATGCGTGGCTTGAGCAGCAAAACGATGACACCGTCAGAATGATCATGCAGGTTCATGATGAACTGGTCTTCGAGGTCAAAGCGGAAGCGGTTGAAGAGGCCAGCCAGAAAATCCAGGCGCTAATGGAAGGCAGCGTGCGGCTCGACGTGCCGCTGCTGGTGGAAGTCGGCGTGGGCGATAACTGGGACGAAGCCCACTGATTGCCTGCTGCGGGTCGGTTCAGATGAGAGGGATCGACCCGGACTCAGGTATAAGAAAATCGTTGGGTTAACCGGTTTAGCTGAGCGAAGGCTGGTATGACACACAAGTGGTTTTCTAACTGCCTATCGGCTAAACATTTTTCTCGTCATTTAACTACATCGCAACGCTAATTCTGTGACGAGCATGGTAAAAAAAGTCCTTTTTGATGTAAGTAAGCAACAAAAAAGCCTTTGTCACGCACAGAAAATCAGGTAAAGTTCGTCGCGTAGGGTACAGAGGTAAGATGTTCTATCTTTCAGACCTTTTACTTCACGTAATCGGATTTGGCTGAATTTAGCCGCCCCAGTCATTCTGTGACTGGGGCGTTTTTTATTGGGCTTTTCACCGCGTCGCTTCAGCAGCGCGGGGCAGTGCCTTACTCTTCGGCGTCCTGATCCTCATAAGCCGGTTCAAGCGTGTTAAACCAGCTGTCCAGCTTCTGACGCACTTTATCCACGCCAATTTTCTTCAGCGATGAGAAGAGCTCGACCTGTACATCTCCGGCAAAGCCGAGCGCCGCTTCACGCACAACATTCAGCTGGGCTTTACGGGCACCCGAGGCGAGTTTATCGGCTTTGGTGAGCAGCACCAGTACCGGTATGCCGCTTTCCACTGACCACTGAATCATCTGGCGGTCGAGATCCTTGAGTGGGTGGCGGATATCCATCAGCACGACCAGTCCTTTCAGTGCCTGACGTTTTTGCAGGTATTCCCCTAGCGCACGTTGCCACTTCAGCTTCATCTCTTCCGGGACTTCGGCATAGCCGTAGCCAGGCAGGTCGACCAGACGCTTGCCCTCTTTGACTTCAAACAGGTTAATCAGCTGCGTACGTCCCGGCGTTTTACTGGTACGCGCCAGACCTTTCTGATTGGTTAACGTATTCAGCGCACTCGATTTTCCCGCGTTTGAGCGGCCAGCGAAAGCCACTTCAATTCCGGTATCGGCAGGCAGATGACGGATATCCGGCGCGCTCATGACAAAGTGGGTAACGTGATAATTCAGTTCAGACAAGGTGACACTCCAAAAAACGCATTAAGGCAATGCCGGCGATTATACGCGTTATGGCGCGAAAGTGCTCAATCACATCTCTTTAACAAACTGTGTAAGATATTTGCCATAGCTGCTGCGGGTTATTTCGCTTTTTACTTTAATTACTTAAAATAAAAAAAGATAAAATTCAATTGATTACATATTTTCGTTTCTTTTTTGAACGAACTATTTTCGATGGCGACTTGAGGGTTTTACCAGTTGGTCTACATTAGTGTGCAGTGCACGGCAGCACCCATCAGGAAGATGCCTCAGGGATGTCAGGATGGCAATGAGCGAGGGAATGGAAGCGGTCAGAGGAGAGGACCGGACAGGGATAAGGAATAGCTCAGGAGTTGAGCAGGCGCGGGATTGACCGGGATGTTACGAGCCAAAAAGGATTTAAAACATGATTCCTTCTTATGAAGGTATGAAATAAGGCGACAGCTTGAGCTGTCGCCTTTTTTCTTTGTCTGGTTTCTGCTAGATTTCGCCGCAATTCTATACTGAATAAAAAAGCCGGGACCGAACACTATGAAGCAACCTGCACGAGCTGCGCACGGCAAACCTGCCGGCAAAGCCAAACGCAAATCGCGTGACGAAATCAACAACGAAGCGCGCGATCGCAAACGTGATAAAAAGCATCGCGGGCACGCATCTGGCAGCCGTGCGAATCCGGCAGCGCCTGCCAATAGCAGCGGGCGTCAGTCGGACAGCGCGAAAGACCCACGCATCGGGAGTAAAAAACCGGTCGCCCTGATTGCAGACGGAAAGACCACGGCCACTAAGCCAAAGAAAAGCGTCGAAAAGCCCGCCGCGAAAAAAGTACGTCTGACGCCTGAGGAAGAGCTGGCGAAGCTGGAAAATGATGAGCGTCTGGATGCGCTGCTGGATCGACTGGAAAATGGCGAAACGCTGTCAGCTGAAGATCAGGGCTGGCTGGATGCCTCGCTGGATCGCATCGATGAACTGATGGAGCAGCTGGGCATCGTGATGGATGATGACGAAGATGACAAGGCAGAAGAAGATATGTATCGCCTGCTGAAGGGCAATTAAGCCAATTTGATCGGCATGTGGTTCCCGCATGCCGCACATTTCAGGTAAACGACAATGTTTTGGCCTGGATCAATTTTCGCGCTGCTGGCGACATGTTATCTGCTGTGGTTATTGTTTAAACTACGACGCCTGTCGCGTCTGAAGCAACGTTTACGTCGGGTCTCATCCCGCTCACCTTTCATCCCTTCTTCTTCGCGACCTTCTCTCAGACGACGTCACCGGAAGGAGTGAGCATGCCATCGCTGCAGACTGACTGGGATCGGGCGCTAATTGAAAAGTACAATTACGCCGGTCCGCGCTACACCTCTTATCCCACAGCGCTGGAGTTCAGCGAACAGTTCGCGGAAGCCGATTTCCGGCGCGCCGTGGCACGCTATCCGGATCGCCCGCTGTCACTCTACGTCCATATTCCTTTCTGCCATCGTCTCTGCTACTTCTGTGGCTGCAACAAGCTTGTGACGCGTCAGCGCCATAAGGCTGACCGCTATCTGGATGTGCTTGAGCAGGAGATTATTCAGCGCGCGCCGCTGTTTCGTCAGCGTCAGGTTACGCAGCTTCACTGGGGCGGGGGGACGCCTACCTTTCTCGACAAAGCCCAGGTTTCGCGGCTGATGGTGCTGCTGAAACAGCACTTCACGCTGACCGACGAGGCTGAGATGTCGATCGAGGTCGATCCGCGGGAAATTGAGCTGGATATGATCGATCACCTGCGATCGCTGGGATTCAATCGTCTGAGCATGGGCGTGCAGGATTTCAATAAAGCGGTGCAGGAGCGCGTCAATCGGGTGCAGGACGAGGCGGTGATTTTCGGCCTGGTGGCGCGGGCCCGCGAACAGGGCTTCAGCTCCACCAGCATCGACCTGATCTATGGTCTGCCCCTGCAGACGCCCGCCAGCTTCGCTTGGACGCTGGAGCGGGTGCTGGCGCTGAGCCCGGATCGCCTGAGTGTGTTTAACTATGCGCATTTGCCTGCGATGTTCGCGGCGCAGCGCAAAATCAAAGAGGATGAGCTGCCCTCCGCTCAGCAGAAGCTGGATATTCTGCAGCAGACCATCGCGACCCTGACGCAGCAGGGTTACCAGTTTATCGGCATGGACCACTTTGCGAAGCCGCAGGATGAACTGGCTATTGCGCAGCGCAGCGGGCAGCTGCACCGTAATTTTCAGGGCTACACCACCCAGGGCGACAGCGATTTGCTGGGGCTGGGCGTCTCCGCCATCAGTATGATTGGCGACAGTTATGCCCAGAATCAGAAAGAGCTCAATACCTGGTATGATTGTGTGGAACGGCAGGGAAATGGCCTGTGGCGCGGTCTCACCTTAAGCGAGGATGATTGCCTGCGGCGTGATGTGATTAAAACGCTGATTTGTCACTTCTCGCTGGATTTTGCTGCCACAGAAGCGCAGTGGGGGATCGACTTCAGGGATTACTTTGCTGAGGATCTGGCGCTGCTGGAACCGCTGATTGCTGACGGGCTGGTGGAATGTACCGCAACAGGGCTGAAGGTGACGGGAATTGGCCGGTTACTGATTCGTAATATCTGCATGTGCTTTGATCGCTATCTGCGTCAGAAAGCGCGTCAGCAGCAGTTCTCCCGCGTGATCTGAAAAAACGGGCCGGCAATCCTGCCAGCCCGTCCTGAACCGCTTACTCCATGCCAAGCTCTTTCAGCTTGCGCGTCAGTGTGTTGCGTCCCCAGCCCAGTAAACGGGCTGCTTCCTGCTTGTGGCCCTGCGTATGGCGCAGGGCGGTGGTCAGCAGCGTACGCTCCATCTCCGGCTGCGCTTCCGACAGCAGATTCTGATGACCGGAACGCAGGGCGCGGTCGGCCCACTGCGCCAGCAGCGTGGCCCAGCTGTCCGGCAGTGACTGCACCGGATTCTCCGGCGTGCTCGATTCGAACAGCTCCCCGGGCAGATCCTGAATCAGCACTTCCTGACCGGCTGCCATTACCGTCAGCCAGCGACAGGTGTTCTCCAGCTGGCGCACGTTACCCGACCAGTGCAGCCGGGTTAAGGCCGTTTCCGTTTCCGGGTGCAGAATCTTCGCTTCCACACCCAGCTCACGGGCGGCGACCTGCAGGAAATAGCGCGCCAGACGCGGAATATCCTCACGACGCTCACGCAGAGGAGGCAGATGCACGCGAATCACGTTAAGGCGGTGGAACAGGTCTTCGCGGAACTTGCCTTCCTGCACGCGCAGTTCCAGGTTCTGGTGCGTCGCGGCGATAATACGCACATCCACTTTAACCGGCGCATAGCCCCCGACACGATAGAACTGGCCATCGGCCAGCACGCGCAGCAGGCGGGTCTGCACATCCAGCGGCATATCACCGATTTCATCCAGGAACAGCGTGCCGCCATCAGCCTGTTCAAAACGGCCCTGACGGATCTGATTCGCGCCGGTAAAGGCACCTTTCTCGTGACCAAACAGCTCAGATTCGATCAAATCTTTGGGGATCGCGGCCATATTCAGCGCGATAAACGGCGCTTTGGCGCGCGGGCTATGGCGATGCAGCGCATGCGCCACCAGCTCTTTACCGGTTCCCGACTCACCATTAATCAGAACGCTGATCGACGAGCGCGACAGCCGTCCGATAATGCGGAAGACATCCTGCATCGCCGGGGCCTCACCGATGATATCGGTCGTCGGTCCGCTGACCGGCTGATTGCGCGGCTGCTGCTGCTCCTGATAGTGGCTGATCGCACGCTCTACCAGCGCCACGGCTTCATCAATATCAAAAGGTTTAGGCAGATAATCAAACGCCCCCTGCTGATAGGCGCTGACGGCGGCATCGAGATCTGAATGCGCCGTCATAATGATGACCGGAAGCATCGGATGACGCTGTTTAATCTGTTTCAGCAGCGCCAGGCCATCCATGCCCGGCATGCGGATATCTGACAGTAAAACGTCCGGGGTTTTGGTTGAGAGGGCATCCAGCACCTCGCCTGCGCTGTCAAAGGTCGCACAGCTTAAACCGGCTCCAGTGAGCGCGCGTTCAAGCACCCAGCGGATGGAGCTATCGTCATCGACGATCCAGACTATCCCTCGTTGCATAGAAACCTCACTGGCGAATAGGCAGGTAAACCGAAAACTCGGTATGTCCTGGCCAACTGTTAAATTCTATTTTTCCTGAATGCTGATCAATCAGGCTACGGGCAATCGAGAGGCCTAAACCGGTTCCGCCTTCACGTCCGCTGACCATCGGATAGAACAGCGTATCCTGCAGCTGGGCCGGAATGCCGGGGCCATCATCTTCAATATCAATACGTGCCACCAGGCGATAACGGGTGCCGTGCAGCGTCAGCTGGAAAGCCGTACGGGTGCGGATAATAATCGTGCCGCCCTCATCACCCAGCGCCTGCAGGGCGTTGCGGACCACGTTAAGCAGCACCTGCTCGATCTGGTCGGGGTCGTGCGGCAGTTCGGGCAGGCTGGGATCATAATCCCGCACCAGCGAGACATTCTCCGGCAGCTCCATCGACACCAGATTGACCACGCGTTCGGCCACCTGATGAATGCTCTGGGTAATGTGCATACCTGGCTGCTGCGGCCCTAACAGACGATCAACCAGATTCCGCAGCCGGTCAGCCTGTTCAATAATCACTTTGGTATATTCGTTCAGCGAGGGATCGGGCAGGGCACGGGATAAGAGCTGTGCCGCGCCGCGCAATCCACCCAGCGGGTTTTTAATCTCATGGGCCAGGCCGCGAACCAGATCGCGGGCGGCCACCTGCTGGGCGTGCTGTAACTGCTCCTGACTGAGACGACGCTGATTATCCATCGGCGCCATTTCCATCAGAATTAAGCCGTCGGGTAACCGCTGGGCGGTCAGCGACATAATGTGCGCCCGCCCATCAACCACCAGCGTCACTTCACTGTCCGTAAAACCCTGGCCAGCCTCAAGACTCTCACGCATCACCTCAATATTCAGCGAGAAGTAGCCGGTCAGTTCCGGTAACGGCGTGCCGAACAGTTTGCGCGAGCTTTGCGCCAGTAGCTGCTGCGCGGCCGGGTTGGCGTAATGAATAACCAGATCGTTATCCACCAGCAGAATACTGTTGATCAACGCGTTGAGAATCTGCCCTGCATCGGGCAGAGAGCCAGTTGCCATACCACGTTCCTCTGCACTAAATAGGTGCATTTTACTCTTTAAGCCTGAAAGGGCGCGAATGAACGGTGAATTCGCGGAGAAAAAAGCCCATCCGAAGATGGGCTAAAAGTTTCCACGGCAACAAAAATGTCTGACCAGTTAAACGCTGTAGTAAAGCTCGAACTCAACCGGGTGTGGCGTCATGCGAACGCGGTCCATCTCTGTTTTACGCAGTTCGATGTAAGCGTCGATTGATTCGTCAGTGAACACACCGCCACGGGTCAGGAACTCGCGGTCTTCGTTCAGTGCATTCAGAGCTTCTTCCAGAGAGCCTGCAACTTTTGGAATCTCAGCTTCTTCTTCCGGTGGCAGGTCATACAGGTTCTTATCCATCGCATCGCCAGGATGGATCTTGTTGATGATGCCATCCAGGCCAGCCATCAGCAGCGCGGTGAACGCCAGGTATGGGTTAGCCGCTGGATCCGGGAAGCGCGCTTCGATACGGCGGGCTTTCGGGCTGGCAACAACCGGAATACGGATAGAGGCGGAACGGTTACGGGCTGAGTAAGCCAGCATGACCGGTGCTTCGTAACCCGGAACCAGACGCTTGTAGGAGTTGGTGGTCGGGTTCGCCAGGGCGTTGATCGCTTTAGCGTGTTTGATGATACCGCCGATGTAGAACAGTGCCATTTCAGACAGGCCGCCGTACTTATCGCCGGCAAACAGGTTCTGGCCGCCTTTAGAGAGCGACATGTGGCAGTGCATGCCTGAACCGTTGTCGCCAAACATAGGCTTCGGCATAAAGGTCGCGGTTTTGCCGTAAGCGTGCGCGACGTTGTGAACGACATATTTGTAGATCTGAATTTCGTCCGCTTTCTTGGTCATGGTGTTGAAGCGGGTTGCCACTTCGTTCTGACCTGCGGTTGCCACTTCGTGGTGATGCGCTTCAACGACCAGGCCCATCTGCTCCATGGTCAGACACATGGCAGAACGGATGTCCTGTGATGAGTCAACCGGTGGCACCGGGAAGTAACCGCCTTTCAGACCTGGACGGTGGCCTTTGTTACCGCCTTCGTACTCTTTACCGGTGTTCCATGCGGCTTCGATATCGTCGATAGCGACATGTGAACCGGAGGTTGATGAACCAAAACGGATATCATCAAACAGGAAGAATTCAGGTTCTGGTCCAAACAGCACGGTATCCGCGATGCCGGAAGAGCGCAGGAAATCTTCTGCACGCTTGGCGATGGAGCGCGGGTCGCGATCGTAGCCCTGCATGGTGCCTGGCTCAAGAATGTCACAACGGATGATCAGCGTAGAATCTTCGAAGAAAGGATCCATGACCGCGGTGGTCGCGTCAGGCATCAGCACCATGTCTGATTCGTTGATGCCTTTCCAGCCGCCGATAGAGGAACCATCGAACATTTTGCCTTCTTCGAAGAAGTCAGCGTTAACCTGGTGAGCAGGGATCGTAACGTGCTGTTCTTTACCTTTGGTATCGGTAAAACGCAGGTCAACAAACTTAACTTCATGCTCGTTCATCATCGAGAGAACGTGTTCAGCGGACATACTCAACTCTCCTGGAAATGGTCTTTCATTATCTACATGGCGAGGAAACGTCGTTTCCGGAAGGCGTGGCGGGAAACTGCTTCCTGCTCCACCTCTTCCGGCACGCTCTTCAACCGACATCTGACTGGCGTTTACGCTTAAACAGACTAAAGCGAATTCTGTGCCAACTTTTTTGATGTTGCTTAAATCGCCTTGTGCTGCACCTTTTTGTCATTAAGACGCTGCACCACGATGGTTTTAGTGCACCATGATGGTGCTGCTGAGTGCACTTTGAGCACCATTTTGGTGCGCAGGACCAACTTAGTGCATTTTCTGCACCGGGAACAGTGCGAATTTGCGCCAATGCAATAAACTTTCAGTGAAAAGTGTGATCGTGTTCAGTCTTCCGCTTAATCCGTGTACAATAGCGCGCTATTTCTAATGCCTGAGGCAAAGCTGTGATCGAAAATTTGCGTAACATCGCCATCATCGCGCACGTTGACCATGGAAAGACCACCCTGGTTGACAAACTGCTGCAACAATCCGGTACTTTTGATGCCCGTACCGAAGCAACCGAGCGTGTGATGGACTCCAATGATTTGGAGAAAGAGCGTGGGATTACCATCCTCGCAAAAAACACCGCCATTAAGTGGAATGACTACCGTATCAACATCGTTGATACCCCAGGACACGCCGACTTCGGTGGTGAAGTTGAGCGCGTTATGTCCATGGTGGACTCGGTGCTGCTGGTTGTAGATGCGATGGATGGCCCTATGCCGCAAACCCGCTTCGTGACCAAAAAAGCGTTCGCGCATGGTCTGAAGCCGATTGTGGTTATCAACAAAGTAGACCGCCCTGGCGCGCGTCCGGACTGGGTTGTGGATCAGGTCTTCGATCTGTTCGTTAACCTGGATGCGACCGATGAGCAGCTCGACTTCCCTATCATTTTCGCCTCTGCGCTGAATGGTATTGCGGGTCTGGAGCACACCGACATGGCTGACGATATGACCCCGCTGTATCAGGCGATCGTCGACCACGTTTCTCCGCCTCAGGTTGAGGTTGAAGCGCCACTGCAGATGCAAATCTCTCAGCTGGACTACAACAACTACCTGGGCGTGATCGGTATCGGCCGTATCAAACGCGGTAAAGTGAAGCCTAACCAGCAGGTCACTATCATCGATAGCGAAGGCAAAACCCGTAACGGTAAAGTCGGCAAAGTCCTGACTCACCTGGGTCTTGAGCGTATCGACAGCGATCTGGCCGAAGCGGGCGATATCATCGCGATTACCGGTCTGGGCGAGCTGAACATCTCTGACACTATCTGTGATCCACAGAACGTGCAGGCGCTGCCGGCACTGAGCGTCGATGAGCCAACCGTTACCATGTTCTTCAACGTCAACACCTCACCGTTCTGCGGTAAAGAAGGTAAGTACGTGACTTCACGTCAGATCCTTGAGCGTCTGAACAAAGAACTGGTTCACAACGTGGCACTGCGTGTTGAAGAAACCGAAGATGCTGACGCGTTCCGCGTATCAGGTCGTGGTGAGCTTCACCTCTCTGTTCTGATCGAAAACATGCGTCGTGAAGGTTTCGAGCTGGCGGTATCCCGTCCGAAAGTCATCTTCCGTGAGTTCGAAGGCCGTAAGCAGGAGCCATTCGAAAACGTTACGCTGGATATCGAAGAGACGCATCAGGGTTCCGTTATGCAAGCCATGGGCGAGCGTAAAGGCGACCTGAAAAACATGGATCCGGATGGCAAAGGCCGCGTACGTCTTGACTACGTGATCCCAAGCCGTGGTCTGATTGGCTTCCGTAACGAATTCATGACCATGACTTCCGGTACCGGTCTGCTCTATTCGACCTTCAGCCACTACGATGACATCCGTCAGGGCGAAGTCGGCCAGCGTCAGAACGGCGTACTGATCTCTAACGGTCAGGGTAAAGCTGTTGCGTTCGCCCTGTTCGGTCTGCAGGATCGCGGTAAGCTGTTCCTGGGTCACGGTGCAGAAGTCTATGAAGGCCAGATCATCGGTATTCACAGCCGTTCTAACGACCTGACCGTTAACTGTCTGACCGGTAAGAAGCTGACCAACATGCGTGCTTCCGGTACGGATGAAGCCACGACCCTGGTTCCACCGCAGAAAATGACGCTGGAACAGGCTATCGAGTTCATCGATGATGACGAACTGGTAGAAGTGACGCCGCTGTCAGTGCGTATCCGTAAACGTCATCTGACAGAAAACGACCGTAAACGTGCTTCGCGTGGTTCTAAAGACGCATAATTGCGCCTTTAACTGAGAAAAGCTCCGCCATGCGGGGCTTTTTTTTTGCCTGAAGCCCCGCTTTTTTCAGCCGGACCCCGCCCGGCTCATCTGTACTCCCGCACGTTTTGCTCGCCTTCCGGCGTTTACGCTTTTCTCTCCGCGGATGCCTGTTCAGCCTGCACTTTTGCCGCTAGAGTGAATAGTCCAGGGAACCGAGGGAGAGACACCATGCTGTATATCTTTGATTTAGGCAATGTGATTATCGATATCGACTTTAACCGCGTGCTGGGTGTCTGGAGTGATCTGAGTCGTGTGCCGCTGGCGTCGCTGCAAAGCCATTTCCGGATGGATGAGGCATTTGAACAGCATGAGCGCGGCGAGATCAGCGATGAAGATTTCGCACTGGCGCTGTGTGAAAAACTGGAGATCGCGCTGAGCTATGAGCAGTTCGCTGCGGGCTGGCAGGCGGTGTTCGTGGATGTGCGTCCGGAAACCCTGGCGCTGATGAACCGGCTGCGGCTGGAGGGCCATCGGGTGGTGATCCTCTCAAACACCAACCGACTGCATTGTGAATTCTGGCCAACGCAGTACCCGGATGTGCAGCAGGCCGCTGACAGGCTCTATCTGTCGCAGGATCTGGGCATGCGTAAACCGGAAGCCCGGATTTACCAGCACGTTCTGGCGGCGGAAGGGGTGACGGCCGATCAGGCGGTCTTCTTTGATGATAATCCCGACAATATAGAGGCGGCCCGCGCCCTGGGAATTGAAAGTGTACTGGTGACTGACAGTTCGACAGTCCCCAACTGGTTTGCAGGTTAACAGTTACTCATGATGTCACATAAATTTCATCCCGGGCTGCATGCCTTCTGGCTGTGGCTCCGGCTGTTGTGGAAACGCATTGATGAAGACGGTATGACGACCCAGGCGGGTAATCTGGCGTATGTCTCACTGCTGGCGCTGGTGCCGCTGATCGCGGTGGTGTTTGCCCTGTTTGCCGCGTTTCCGGTCTTCTCCGATATCAGCGTGCAGCTGAAGCAGTTCGTCTTTAACAACTTAATGCCCGCCGCAGGCAACACGCTGCAGCGTTATCTGGAGCAGTTTGTTGCTAACGTAAACCGGATGACGGCGGTCGGGGCGATCGGCCTGATCGTGACCGCCCTGCTGTTGATGCATTCGGTCGATACTGCGTTAAACACCATCTGGCGTAGCGACAAGAAGCGGCCGATGGTTTACTCCTTCGCGGTCTACTGGATGATCCTGACGCTGGGTCCGCTGCTGGCCGGTGCCAGCCTGGCGATCAGCTCTTATCTGCTGTCGCTGCGCTGGATTAACGCCACTGGCGTCACCAGCCTGGTCGATCAGATGCTGCGTATTTTTCCACTGCTGCTGTCGTGGTTCGCCTTCTGGCTGCTCTACAGCATCGTTCCGACCCAGCGTGTACCGCCGCGCGATGCGTTGATTGGTGCGCTGGTGGCGGGTGCGCTGTTTGAGCTGGGAAAAAAGGGCTTCGCGCTCTATGTTACGATGTTCCCCTCTTATCAGCTGATCTACGGTGTACTGGCCGTGATCCCGATTCTCTTTCTCTGGGTCTACTGGACCTGGTGTATTGTGTTGCTGGGTGCGGAGATAACTGTCACCTTAGCCGACTACCGGCAGCTGAAACAGCAGCAAAAAGAAGAACAACGCGAGGAAACATGATTGCATTGATTCAGCGCGTGCAGCGAGCCAGCGTCAGCGTCGACCAGCAGGTGGTTGGCGAAATTGGTGCCGGATTACTGGTTTTGCTGGGCGTGGAAAAAGGCGACGACAACGCGCGTGCGGAGCGTCTTGCAGAACGTGTACTGGGCTATCGCATCTTCAGTGACGAACAGGGCAAAATGAACCTGAGCCTCCGCCAGACGGGCGGAAGCGTGCTGGTGGTGTCGCAGTTCACACTGGCCGCAGACACGCAAAAAGGGATGCGCCCCTCTTTTTCAGGGGGAGCCGAGCCGGCTGAAGCGGAACGTCTGTATGAATACTTCAGCCACTGCTGTCGCCAGCAGGCCATCACCACGGCGAACGGTCGTTTTGCCGCGGATATGCAGGTTTCGCTGGTGAATGATGGTCCTGTAACGTTCTGGTTGCAGGTGTGAGATCGTCAGCTGAGCGGCAGGGATCAGGCCACGCAAGCTCCGAACGGGAGAAACATTACATGTATCACCTTCGTGTGCCACAGACGGCGGAAGAGCTGGATATCTATTATCAGTTCCGCTGGGAGATGTTGCGTAAACCTCTGCGCCAGCCGCCGGGGTCGGAACGTGACGCGTGGGATGCCCTGGCGCATCATCAGATGGTGGTTGATGAGCAGGGAAACCCGGTCGCCATTGGCCGTCTCTATATCAATGCCGACAACGAGGCCGCGATCCGCTTTATGGCCGTTCACCCCTCGGTGCAGGGCAAAGGCCTGGGTACGCTGGTGGCGATGACGCTGGAGTCGGTGGCGCGTCAGGAGGGGGTCAAGCGGGTCACCTGCAGTGCCCGTGAGGATGCCGTCGCCTTCTTCGCCAAACTGGGCTACATCAATCAGGGCGAGATCACCGCGCCGCAGACTACGCCGGTACGTCACTTCCTGATGATTAAACCGGTCGTCACCCTTGACGATATCCTGCATCGCGCCGACTGGTGCGGTCAGCTGCAACAGGCCTGGTACGATCACATCCCCCTCAGCGAGAAGATGGGGGTGCGCATCCTGCAGTTTACCGGGCAGAAATTTATCACCACCATGCCGGAAGCGGGCAACCAGAATCCCCATCATACCCTGTTCGCCGGGAGCCTCTTCTCACTGGCTACGCTGACCGGCTGGGGATTAATCTGGCTGCTGCTGCGCGAGCGTCACCTTGGCGGCACCATTATTCTGGCGGATGCGCACATCCGCTACAGCCAGCCCATCAGCGGACGGCCGGGCGCCATTGCCGACCTGGGCTCCTTAAGCGGCGATCTCGACCGGCTGGCGCGCGGACGTAAAGCGCGCGTGCAGCTTGAAGTCGAGCTGTTTGGAGATGATGAGCGTGGCGCGGTGTTTGAAGGGGTCTATATCGTTCTGCCTGCCGATCCCGACGGGCCGCTGGAGGAGGGCGGTTCCGGCGCACGAATCAACTGAGGTTCGGGGCCGCCATGCGGCCCCGATGGGATTATCGGACCTCGCCCGCCTGCATCGTCTGCTGCACCTGCTGACTGTCAGTTACCACAGATAACGTGCCATTAACCGATGGACGCAGCGGCTGACCGGCGGCGAGCGCCGCGCGCAGCTGCAGCTGCATATTGCTGTCACCGGATAACGGCAACGCCGGCCATCCCCAGTTCTGCAACACATTGACCGGCACGGCACGACCTGTCAGCTGCAGCGTCAGCGGCCGGGCAGGCTGCTGGCCCAGGGTGGCTGTGCCTTCCAGCAGGCCTTTATTGCTGAACGCACTCAGTTCCGTCACCTGAATCTGCTGCGCATCGGCACTCAGCGTAATCGACGGATGACGCAGATCGGTGCGGTTAAAGGTCGACTCGGCCGCATTCAGGCTGAGCTTACCTGACCAGATCCCCCACTGATGCTGCTGCGCCAGCCGCAGGTTTTCGCCGGTGCCATCCAGAGAGGTCAGCTGGAAAGGAAACGCCGGATTGATATCAATGATCAGGTTACGGTTCGAGGTGAAGCGCGTCACCTCGACACTCTCCAGCCAGGCGGGCAGCGTGGCCTGCCAGCGGTCGCGCCAGTCCTGTGGCAGGGTATATTCCAGCCCGGCCACCGCCAGGTTTTTCAGCGTCAGACGTTTGTCGCTGCGTGACCATTCACCGTCAGCCCGGATCACCCCATTCGCCCAGCGTGAACTGAACTGGGTCAGCGCCACACCCTGCGGGGAGAAATCCAGGTTGATAATGGGATCGTTGAGCTCAAATCCGCCGTTAATGAAGTTGCTGGCATTCAGCGCCAGCGAACCGTCGTTACTCTGCCAGTCATCGTTCTGCCAGTTCACGTTTCTCAGCGTCAGATCAAGATCCGTCACCGCCCAGTCCGGCCCCTGCAGGCGGGCATCGGTCAGGTCCAGCCGGGTAATGGCAAGGGAGGGCACCACCTGTAACTTATGCAGAAAATCTTTCAGGCTGCTGGCGGTCTGCAGACGAATGTCGTTCAGGCGCAGCTGATTCACCTTCCAGTTGCCCCGGGCATCGCGTTCACCGTTACCGGTCATGGAACCGCGCGCCAGGTCGGCCCCCATATTGTCGATGCGCATCCGGCCCTGGGAAACGCTGCCCTGGATCAGGACGTTTTCAGCCGGTACTTCATTCAGCGTCATGCTGCCCGCGCTCATCTGGAAGCGGGCATCGCGGCCCAGCATATCCAGGGCAACGGGTTTCCACGGCATGATGCCGCCATTCACCTGGCGGGCGAGCAGCGGCAGCGCGGTGTTGGGGCTGTCGACACGCATATTATTGAGTTGCAGGCGGTCGGCCTGAATCGGCAGTGCGCTGCCCTGCGTCAGATTGGCCAGATTCACCTCGCCATCGCGCAGTTCCAGGCTGCTGAAGTGCAGCGGATCGCTGAACTGGATCAGCGCCAGGCCGAGATCGACCCGTCTGGCGACCAGTACCGCAGGCTGCCCGTCGTGACCAAAGCTGAAGTCATCCAGAATGATGTGAGAGGGGGAAGAGAAATTGTGTTCAATTTTACTCAGGGAGAGATGCCATTCGGTTTTGTCGCTCACCCAACGGCTGAACCAGCCTGCACCCCAGTGTGTCTGCAGCAGAACATAGATCACCACCAGGGTGAACAGCAGCAGCAAAAGCAGGGTGAGGAAAAACTTTCCAAGAAATTTCATTGCATCCTTCCCGAGTTGAATCCGGTGAGAGGTTGTTATGCCTGAATTCCCGTTACAGCTCAACAGCCTGGATGTAAATCCGAATAATTAGCAGGCAGGCCGGAGCCTGCCCGTGGCCTTACTTCTCCTGCGGGAAAATCAGGTTGAGGACGATCGCGGTGATACCGCCCGCCGCAATACCGGAAGAGAGCAGGGTTTTCAGCCAGTCCGGCGCAAACTGCAGGATCAGCGGCTGCTGCGAAACGCCCAGGCCCACCGCCAGCGACAGGGCGATAATCATGATGGCGCGACGGTTAAGCGGCTCGCGTGACACGATGCGGACGCCCGACGCGGCAATGGTGCCGAACATCACGATGGTGGCACCGCCGAGCACCGGTTCAGGGATCAGCTGCACCAGACCGCTGACCGCCGGGAACAGCCCCAGTACAATCAGCATCAGCGCCACCACAAAGCCGACGTAGCGGCTGGCCACACCGGTCAGCTGAATCACCCCGTTGTTCTGGCCGAAGCAGGAGTTCGGGAAGGTATTGAACAGCGCGGAAACAAAAGAGTTAAGGCCATTCGCCAGCACGCCCCCTTTCAGGCGTTTCATATAGAGCGGGCCGCTGACCGGCTGCTCGGAGACATCGGACGTCGCGGTGATATCGCCGATGGTCTCCAGGGAGGTCACCATAAACACCAGCATCAGCGGGATAAGCAGATTCCAGTCAAAGCCCAGACCATAGTAGAGCGGGGCAGGCACCACAATCAGCGGCTGATCGGCCGGTAAGCCCGCAGCAGGCAGCATGCCCATCGCCCAGGCCAGCAGATAACCCACCGCCATCGCAATCACCAGCGAGGCCACGCGCAGGTAGGGATTTTTCTGCCGGTTAAGCAGCACAATCACCAGCAGCACGGCTCCCGCCAGCATCAGATTCTTTGGCGCGCCGAAGGTGTGGTCGCTGATGGCACTGAAGCCACCGCCAATCGAGGTCAGTCCTACCTGAATCAGCGACAGGCCGATAATCATCACCACGATACCGGAAACCAGCGGTGTAATAATCCGGCGCGCCAGATGCAGGACGCGCGACAACACCATTTCGGTACAGGAGGCGACCATCAGCGTGCCAAACAGGGCGGCCATCATGGCGGGAACGTCAGCCCCGCCATTTTTCAGCGCCATCCCGCCCATGATTAGCGGCGTGACGAAGTTAAAGCTGGTGCCCTGAATCGACAGCAGGCCCGATCCCACCGGTCCCCAGGTTTTGATTTGCAGCAGTGAGGCCACGCCCGAGGCAAACAGCGACATACTGATTACGTGGCGGGTATCCTCTGCAGGCAGGCCCAGCGCCTGACAAATCAGAATCGCAGGCGTAATGACCGCCACAAACATCGCCAGCAGGTGCTGACCGGCGGCAAACAGCGTCTGCGGCAGTGGTGGACGATCTTCAAGACGGTAAATCAGTTCGCTGTGCCTGGCGGAGGGCTGGTCTGATTGTGGAGTGATGGACATCTTCTGTTCTTCCCGAAAAAGTGTGTGGCGATTGTAATCATCCGCAGGCTAAAAGCAATCGTTTGCCCGTGAGGATAACAGGGCTCTATTAGCGGGATTTTATTCAGACGTTGGTGTAGCGGGTGTTCTCTGGCAGCCAGCGTTCAATCAGGGCGCTGGCCTGTTCGGGATAGTGTTGATGGATATGGCGCGCCACGCGCTGCACTTCCGGCACCATCGCCTGATCGCGCAGCAGGTCAGCGACTTTAAATTCGGCGTTTCCGGTCTGGCGCGTGCCCAGCAGCTCACCGGGGCCGCGGATCTCCAGATCGAACTGGGCAATGACAAAGCCGTCATTGCTGTCGCGCAGCACCTGCAGACGCTTCTGCGCCGTCTTGCTCAGGGGCGCTTTGTAGAGCAGCACGCAGTGAGAAGCCACGGCACCGCGGCCTACGCGTCCGCGCAGCTGATGCAGCTGTGCCAGCCCCAACCGCTCCGGGTTTTCGATGATCATCAGGCTGGCATTGGGCACATCCACGCCTACCTCAATAACGGTGGTCGCGACCAGAAGCTGTAGCTCATTGGCTTTGAACGCCTGCATGACGGCCTGTTTCTCTGCCGGTTTCATCCGGCCATGCACCAGCCCGATGTTCAGGCCGGGCAGCGCGGTTTTCAGCGATTCCCAGCTCGCCTCCGCCGCCTGGGCTTCCAGCAGGTCTGACTCTTCGATCAGGGTGCAGACCCAATAGGCCTGGCGTCCTTCGCGACAGGCGTGCTCAACCCGCGCCACGATCTCATCACGCCGGGAGTCCGGGATAGCCACCGTGGTCACCGGCGTACGTCCCGGCGGCAGCTCGTCGATGGTGGAGGTATCCAGGTCGGCATAGGCGGTCATCGCCAGGGTGCGCGGGATCGGCGTGGCGGTCATGATCAGCTGATGCGGATGAAAACCCTGCTCTTCGCCCTTTTCCCACAGCGCCAGTCGCTGGTGGACGCCAAACCGGTGCTGCTCATCAATAATAACCAGCGCCAGCCCGCTGAACCGGACCTGCTCCTGGAACAGCGCATGGGTGCCGACTACCATCGCCACCTGACCGCTGGCTATCGCCTCCTGCTGCGCCTGACGGGCTTTGCCTTTCTGTTTACCGGCCAGCCAGCCGACTTCAATACCCAGCGGCGCAAACCACTGACGGAAGTTGCTGGCGTGCTGTTCAGCCAGCAGCTCGGTCGGCGCCATCAGCGCGACCTGCCTGCCGTGCGCGATCACATTCAGCGCCGCGAGTGCGGCGACCAGAGTCTTACCGGAGCCGACATCGCCCTGCACCAGCCGCATCATCGGAAAATCGTTGGCCAGATCCTGTTCTATCTCCGTCACCACGCGCGCCTGGGCGCGGGTGGGTGAAAAGGGCAGCGCGGCCAGCAGCTGGTCGCTGAGAGTGTGCCGTGGTGGCATCGGCAGCGCATAGTAACGCTGCGCACCGGCGCGCACCGCCAGCATACTGAGGTTGTGCGCCAGCAGCTCTTCCAGAATCAACCGGCGCTGTGCCGGATGACGGCCACTCTCCAGCTCACTGAGCCTGAGATCGGGCGGTGGACGATGCAGCGTGCGGAGCGCATCAGGCAGGCTGATCAGCCCGCTGCTCAGCTCCTGCGGCAGCAGTTCGGCAATCGGGCAGCTCTCCAGCAGCGTCAGCGCCTGATCGGTGAGATTACGCAGCGTGGCCTGACGAATCCCTTCGGTGGTGGGATAGACCGGCGTCAGGGTCTCTTCCAGCGTCACATTGCTCTGTTCGCCCTGAATGCGGTATTCGGGGTGGATAATCTCCGCGCCACGCTGGCCGCGTTTAATTTCGCCATAGGCGGTGATGCGACGGCCTGGCGAGAGATTATTCTTCATGCCCGCGTTGAAATTGAAGAAGCGCATCGTCAGAACGCCGCTGCCATCGCTGATCTGACAGACCATCATCCGGCGGCGGCCAAAGGTGATGTCGGTGTGCAGCACCTCGCCCTCTACGGTGGCCCAGATGCCGGGCAGCAGATCGTCAATCGCATAGAGTTGGGTACGATCTTCGTAACGCAGCGGGAGGTGAAGCAGAAGGTCCTGAATGGTGTGCAGGCCAATCCTGGCCAGCTTTGCCGCCTGGCTGGCACCGACGCCAGTCAGGGTACTGAGCGGGATGGCATCCAGCAGACGGCCTTTCATCTTTGTTTACCGGTTGACTGCATGGTCGCCCACCAGCTGGGATCGGCGTCGATTTCCCCCTGCGCATTGATGCGCGGATAGGGTAAGCCTTTCTGTTTTGCGACTCTTGCCAGCACCGGGAAGCCGCCTTCAAACAGCAGGCGCTGCTGCTCTTCGTCATCCAGCAGGCTGTGGTCGCGCAGGTAGAGTCCTGCATTCTGCCGCTGCCGCTGAGCTTCATAGAGGATAAGCGCGCAGGCGACGGAGACATTCAGCGACTGCACCATGCCCACCATCGGAATCACGATTTGCCGATCGGCCAGCGCCAGGGCTTCTTCGGTGATACCGGTTTTTTCCTGACCCATCAGGATGCAGGTCGGCAGGGTATAGTCGATCTCGCGGAAATCTACGGCATCAGCGGAGAGATGGGTAGCTAACACCTGCATCTTCTGCTGACGGAGCTGATTAACGGCATCGCCGATAGTGGGGTGGGTAACGACCTTGACCCAGCTGTTGCTGCCAGCGGATGCAGAAGCCTGGGTGCGCATCCGCTCGCTGGGCCAGACCGCATGCACCTCATGGATGCCGACGGCATCGGCGGTGCGGATCACAGCGGAAACGTTATGCGGCTTATGCACCTTCTCCATACAGACCGTGAGATCGTGCTGGCGCAGGGCCAGCATCGTCTGTATCCGGGCAAAACGTTGATCGTTCATGCACTAATTACGGTTACGGTGGACTTTGATCACATCCGGCATCACGCGGATTTTGCGCATGATATTCGCCAGATGGACGCGGTCGCGTGCGGTCAGGCGGATAAAGGCGCTGTAAACGCGGCCATCACGCTCTTCGGTATTCAGGCTCTGAATATTGGAACCGGCCGTATTAATGGCGGCCGTCAGGTTAGCCAGCGCGCCCTGATGGTTAAACATGTCGACCTTGATTTCCGCCACGAACTCCTGCTCGGTGACCTTATCCCACTCGACCGGCATGAATTTTTCGGGCTCTTTCTGGTAGCCGCGAATGTTCCGGCACGACTCATGGTGCACCACCAGCCCTTTACCGGGGCTGACATGGGCGACAATCGGGTCACCGGGAATGGGTCGGCAGCATTTGGCAAAGGTAATCAGTACGCCATCTGCACCTTTAATCGGCAGCTTACCGCGCTTGCTGCTGCTGATCGCCTTGCTGTCAGCCTGCAACAGATTCTTCGCCACCACCACGCTCATCGCATTGCCCAGACCGATTTCCGCCAGCAGGTCGTCAAGCGAGGTCAGCTTCATGCGATCCAGCTCCTGCCGGATATTTTCAGCCGGGATCTCCGCCAGTTTGCGGCTGCCGCCCAGCGCGTGGCTGAGCAGGCGACGACCCAGATTCACGGAGTCTTCGCGTTTGAGGTTTTTCAGCAACTGGCGGATCTTGGCGCGGGCTTTCGAGCTGACGACGAAGTTAAGCCAGGCGGCGTTAGGACGGGCGCCTGGCGCGGTGATAATCTCAATCGTCTGACCGCTGGTCAGGGGTTGCGACAGCGGATAGGGCTGACGGTCAACGCGAGCGCCGACACAGGCATGGCCGATATCGGTGTGCACCGCATAGGCGAAGTCCACCGGCGTGGCGCCGGTGGGCAGCTCCACGATGCGGCCTTCAGGCGTAAAGACGTAGATCTCATCCGGGAAGAGATCGGACTTTACGCTTTCGATAAATTCAAACGAACTGCCCGCACTCTGCTGCAGCTCCAGCAGGCTCTGCAGCCAGCGCTGAGCGCGAATCTGTGCGGTGGTGCCACTTTCGCCCGCCTGTTTGTATGCCCAGTGCGCGGCGACCCCCATTTCCGCCATCTGATCCATATCCTCGGTGCGGATCTGCACTTCCACCGGCACGCCGTGCGGGCCGATCATGGAGGTATGGAGCGATTGATAGCCGTTGGCTTTGGGGATGGCGATGTAATCTTTAACGCGGCCCGGACGCGGCTTGTAGAGGCTGTGCATCTGGCCCAGAACGCGATAGCAGGTATCCAGGTCTTTCACGATAACGCGAAAGGCATAGATATCCATGATCGAGTGAAAACGCTGCTCTTTCAGCGTCATTTTGCGGTAGATCGAGTAAAGATGCTTCTCACGACCGCTGACGCGGCAGGGGATGCCCGCTTCCTGCAGGCGGCCATCGATCTCAGAAAGAATCTTCTGGATCATTTCTTTACGATTACCGCGTGCGGCTTTCACCACCTCTTTAATCACCCGATACCGGTTAGGATAAAGGGCTTCGAAACCGAGCTCTTCCAGCTCCGTTTTAAGATGGTGAATACCCAGGCGATGCGCCAGCGGACTGTAAATCTCTAACGTTTCCAGCGCGATGCGGCGACGTTTGTCCGGGCGTAACGAACCCAGGGTGCGCATGTTGTGGGTGCGGTCAGCCAGCTTGATGAGAATGACGCGGATATCCTGCACCATCGCCATAATCATCTTGCGGAAGTTCTCTGCCTGCGCCTCTTTCTTGTCGCGGAATTTCAGCTTATCCAGCTTGGAAACGCCTTCGACCAGCTCCGCCACGCTTTTACCGAACAGCTGTTCCATGTCCTGATAAGTGGCAGGCGTGTCTTCGATCACGTCATGCAGCAGCGCGGCCATGAGGGTTTCATGGTCGAGCTTCATTTCCGCCAGAATACAGGCTACGGCAACCGGATGGGTGATATAGGGCTCACCGCTGGAGCGTGTCTGTCCCTCGTGGGCATCACGTGCGACAAGATAGGCTTGCTGGAGGCGCTTGATCTGCTCCTCTGGCAAGTATTTTTCAATCAGCTGATTGAGACTTTCAAACAGATACAAGGGCGACCTGCAGGTGGCTGTTAACGACGACCTTCAGCGATAGCGGTAACGGCCTGTAACTCAGCGGCTTCCTGCTCTTGCTGTTCCTGACGATCACGCACATCTAAAATCTGATTGGTGACCAGACCTTCTTCGATTTCGCGCAGGGCGATAACGGTCGGCTTATCGTTCTCTTCCGGAACCAGCGGATCTTTGCCGCCTACCTGCATCTGACGTGCACGACGTGCAGCGACCAACACCAGGTCAAAACGATTACCAACTTTTTCTACTGCGTCCTGAACGGTTACGCGTGCCATAGGTGTGCTACTCCACAGATGAAGAAATGACTGCGCATCATACTGAAACTGTATTCAGACTGCCAACAGTTTGCTGATTAAAGCATCGTGACGCGCCTTCTGGCGCGCCATACGCAGACGTTCTGCGCGAATAATGGTTTTCAGATCGGACAGCGCCAGATCGAAATCATCATTCACAATTAAATAGTCATATTCGGCGTAGTGACTCATTTCCGCTACGGCCTGAGCCATACGACGCGTGATCACCTCTTCGCTGTCCTGGCCACGACCGCGCAGACGGCGGTCGAGCTCTTCTTTAGAAGGCGGCAGAACGAAGATGCTGCGTGCGCCCGGCATTCTGGCGCGAATCTGCTGCGCGCCCTGCCAGTCGATATCCAGAAATACGTCAACGCCGGTTGCCAGCACCTGCTCAATCGCATGGCGCGAGGTTCCATAATAGTTGTCGAAAACCCGGGCATGTTCGAGGAAGGCATCTTCCGCGATCATCTGCTCAAATTCATGTTTCTCAACAAAAAAGTAATGTTCGCCATGGACTTCACCCGGACGCATACCGCGCGTCGTGTGCGAAACAGAGACCTGCGTGTCATACAACGGCTGGGTCTTTAACAGTGCCTGAATCAGGCTGGATTTACCTGCGCCGCTGGGTGCAGAAACAATATAGAGCGTGCCTTGAGCCATGGTTTTCTTGAATTGATTAAAAGCGGAGTCGATTTCCTGCCCAGTATACACAGCTTCCCGCTGCCACGCAGCGTTTGCGCAGCGGTAACAGCCAACTTTTGCGCATCTTCGCGCAATCCGCTGTCGCCACGCTGAAAATCTTACCGGTTTGCGTCGGTAGCCTTCGCGAAACCGAATATGGTCGCTGGCAGGTAATGAGGCCGGGGTGTGGAATACCCCAAAACCTCAGGAGAGCGAGCATGAAAAGAGTTAGCGGAGTGCTGCTGGCAACGCTTTTGTGGATCGTCACAGGGCCTGTGCAGAGCGCCCTGTGTCCGGTCTGGACCCCCATACGGGCGACAGAAGAGATGCGCCGACTGCAGCAGCAACTGCAACACTGGGATGATGCCTACTATCGGCAGGGCCAGAGTCCGGTTGTGGACGCGGATTATGATGCGCTGCAGCAGCGACTCAATCACTGGCAGCACTGCTTTAGTCCGCAGCAGCCCGCTTATGCGCCGCAGTTGCCGGACCAGGGCGAGCACCTGCATCCGGTGGCGCATACGGGTGTTAAAAAGGTGCGCGACCAACTGGCACTGGCTTACTGGATGCAGGACCGGCACGACCTCTGGGTGCAGCCGAAGATCGACGGCATCGCAGTATCACTGGTCTATCGTCACGGCAGGCTGGTATCGCTGCTGAGTCGTGGCGATGGGTTGCGCGGTGAAGAGTGGCTCTCTAAAGCCGCCGCCATCCCAGCTATTCCGCTGCAAATCGACACCGATCTTGAGAATGTGGTCCTTCAGGGTGAGCTCTTCCTGCTGATGACCGATCATCGGCAGGCGGTCGATGGCGGTAAGAATGCGCGCTCACAGGTGGCCGGAGCCATGATGAGTAAACAGCGTGTTCCCCTGCTGAAGTCGCTCGGCATTTTTATCTGGGCCTGGCCGGATGGCCCGGAGACGATGGCAGAACGCCTTCAGCAGCTCAGCCGCTGGGGATTTGGCCTGGCGGCCCGATGGAGTCACCGCGTGAAGGATGAAGAGGAGGTTGCCGCCTGGCGGGAACGCTGGTTTCATGCTGCGCTCCCCTTTGTCACTGATGGTGTCGTGGTCCATCAGAGCCAGCGCCCTGCGGGGCAACGCTGGCTGCCGGGCGAGGGAAGCTGGGCCGTTGCCTGGAAGTATCAGCCGCCCGAAGTCAGCACGGAAGTGCTCTCCGTCGATTTTCCGGTGGGCCGGACCGGAAAAATCGCGGCGGTGCTGAATCTGCAGCCGGTACAGCTGGATGACCGGACGGTCAGGCGGGTAAACATCGGATCGCTGCGGCGCTGGCAGGAGAGCGATATCGTCGCGGGGGATGTGATCACGCTGAGCCTGGCGGGTCAGGGCATTCCCCGGCTGGAACGGGTAATCTGGCGTGTAGCAGAGCGACACCCTCCTCACCCTCCTGAGGCATCACGTTACAGCCCGCTGAGCTGTTTTACCTTCAGTGCGACCTGTCAGAAGCAGCTGCTGGCGAAACTACGCTGGCTCAGCCAGAAAGGCGTACTGAATATTCCGGGCGTTGAGCGCGGGACCTGGCTGCGCCTGCTGGAAAGCGGCAGCATGACTCACCTGTTCGGCTGGCTGGTATTAACCCCGCAGCAGATTGCCGCAGCAACCGGATTGTCGCCGGAACGTGCCGGACAGCTCTGGCACCGTTTTAATCTCACCCGGCAGCAGCCGTTTCGTCGCTGGGTGGAGGCGTCAGGCGTTTCACTGCCGCGCAAGGCCCTGAATGCCCTGCCTGACCAGCAGTGGGAGAGCCTGATAGCGCGGGATGTGATGGCCTGGCAGACATTACCGGGTGTCGGCGCGGCGCTGGCAAATCGCCTGGTGGAGCAGTTTCATGATGCCCGGCTGCAGACGCTGATAACATTCCTGCAGCAGCAGGACATTCCCGCCAGCTCAGTGCTCGGGATGGGGATAGTTGAAAATCGGCAGACCCAGACGGAAGCGCAGCGCCAGTAAACGGGCGAAAAAGCCGAACAGCAGGGTAATGATGATCACCGCTTCATGCGCCAGCGAGGTTTTCAGCAGCAGGATGTAGATCCAGCCTGAGGCAAAAGCGATACCCGCGTAGATTTCCTTCTGAAACACCAGCGGAATACGGTTGCAGAACATATCCCGCAGTACGCCACCAAAGACGCCGGTGATCACTGCGCTTATGGCGGCAATAATCATGGCGTGGCCGGAATCCAGCGCAACCTGCGCGCCGATGATGGAAAAGACCACCAGACCCAGCGCATCCAGCACCAGAAAGACTTTACGCAGATGTGTCATCAGCGGTGCCAGAAAGGTAGTCACAACGGCGGCAGCCGCCACAATCATGATGTATTCGGGATGCTTCACCCAGCCCAGCGGATAGTGGCCCAGCAGGATATCGCGCACCGAACCGCCACCAATAGCGGTGACTGACGCAATGATAATGACGCCGAACAGATCCATTTTGCGGCGACCTGCGGCCAGCGCGCCGGTCATGGCCTCGGCGGTAATACCAATAATGTAGAGAACGGTCAGTAACATAGCAGACTCCGGTAAAACGGCGGCAACGCGACGGCATTGCCCGAGAGACGGCGACGGGGACTTTCTGGCGTCCGGCGTCCGGGATGAGCGCAGTTTATACCAGCCCGCCCCGGCGTCAGCATAGAAAGAGTTTTGCAGAACATCTGCGGCAGGGACAGGAGAGAACGGTGATGCCGGGCAGACGCATGCCTGACGTTTCAGTGACGGGGCTGGAAGCAGGACACAGCGACAACAGGTTCGCCTTCAGGCAGGCACTCATTCGGACAAAAGAGAGAAAGCGGGACAGCGGAGAAGAGTCAGAATCGAAAAGAGAGATGATGCAGCCGATAAAAAAGAAAAGGCGTGCTGGTTAACAGCACGCCAACGCATCGTTTCCGACGCTCAGAGCCCACCATACAGACTTATTTTATTATTTGTTTCGTGCACGAATTTTTAAAAATGCGTTCAGGCTGAAATGATATTCCGGCTGGAACCAGGAACGACCATAGTAGCAGTAAATCAGCATACGAATAGAGGCCATCGCCAGGTAACCCCAGATCGCACATAATACGGAGGGTGTCAGCCAGACGGTAAATAAGGTCACCGCAAGCCCGGCTAATACCGAAGAGGTTTCGGCAAACGCGATACGCGTATATTGTTTCTCACGCTGTAATATCGCACGATAATGCTGGCCCTGGGGAATGATAATAAACACCACGGAGACCATCTGCAGCATTAAGGCCAGTTCAGGCTGATGAAATAGCGAGGTCAGCAGATGACTGCCGGTAAATAAGAGTCCAAAAACCGCAACCCCCATCAACATATTACCCCAGTAGATTATAGAGAGGTCGTTGATCGAGAGCATACAGCGGCGGATGAGCTTGTTACAGAAGCCGCGATCGGCCAGCGCATCCACAGCCAGCAGGGCGATGACGGCAACTGCCAGCAGATTCAGTTCATTCGCCTGCAGAATCTGCGCCAGCAAGGAGAGTTGCAGGACGCCGATGCCAATAATTTTGATTGAAGAGAGCAGAGACCATTTTGCGCTATTAAGACTGCTTTCACGTATTGCCATCATATACTCGATAGAGCCCAGCGACTCTGTGAGAATTAAATAGTTGTGTTACGGCAAGCAGAATTTGCTGTGACACCGTTCTTTAGTGCAATTTTCCGGCCTGCGTTCTGAAAATTATTTCAGACCTGCCGTGTTATTATCGGTTTGAAAATAGTACCCGGATAAAAAGGTTCCCCGGTTAAGCGTCTGTGTCGTGTCATGGCGGCATTCTCCTTTACTGATGAGCATGCCGCCAGATCACGAATAAATCCTTTTGTCGTTTTATATTCTCCTGCCCGCATCCCTGCGGCATTCTCAGCATCCTTTTATTCAGATAACAAAAGAGAAGCTGAGCGGTCCATGACGTTTTCGTGCTTTATCATTATGGGTATTGCTGTGTGTGGAATGATTTATACATTGTTTTATTTAATTTAACACCATAAGAAAAGTCTGATTACGCTACCGCAGAAATAAATGGTTTCACTTTATGCATGATAAATATTAAATCCTCAGCACTGCGGAAATAAACAACGATTAATGATTAATGAATGCGCAACAGGCGAAAAGCGGGCGCGACAGGTAAAGAGGCCTGTAATCACGGGGGATCACCCTGCTGGCGGAAGAGATTACCAGGAATTTCCCTGGTAACAATGCTTAAGCCGCAGTGGTGGTCAATGCTTAACAGGGAGCAACAATCAGATGAGGGCGTAATGCTTTATCTGCAGAAATTTTTCTGTTTTTTTCATAAACGACCAGTGATAAATACAGGAAAAACTCCGTTCTAAGTGATTGATTTATTGGGTCAGCAGTTGATTGAGTTTTTCGAGATCCTTGCTAACCCATTCAATATCCTGCTTAAATTTCTCATCGGACGTAAATGGCTGGCGATAAATCGTCACCAGCACCTCAGCACCCTGTTCGTTAGCGATTACGCGCATCGGCACGTAGATCTCCTTTCCTGAACCGCCATCAATCCAGTGATCCATTACACCAAATGGATTGTGGGGCGAGAACCGCAGCTTCACACTGCCGAGCGGGCCCTTAGCACGCCAGCGATTTCCCTCCGGCTCCAGAGCACTCTGCGTCAGCCCTGACGCCCACTTTGGAAAAAAATCCGGCTTCCAGATGGTTTCATACAGATCTAACCAGTGACGGGGGATTGTCAGACTCAGCGTACGCGAGGAGAGCATATAACCTCCGGAGGATAAGCGAAAAAGGCATTAAAGCATGGCGGCAGGTTTGTTAAAACGTTGTAACAGCAGAACTGTGGGGTCAGCAGAGTTCTGTACAAACGGCAGACAGCAGAATAAGGCTGTCTGCCGCTGATTCAGATGAAATTGCCGCGCGCAGAAACCGGCTGCGCTTCGCTCTGACCGTCTGAATGACGCAGAACAAAGCCGTCCGACTGCGCCATCACGGCACAACTGTGATTGGGAAAGATGCGCAGCAGCGAACCGACGTCCGGGCGGCGATCCTGATAAAGCAGGAAACCGTGCTCCTCCGAGAGCTTCGTCACCTCATACGTGTGGCCGGCTTCATCCACGGCAATACCAAAACCGCTGGCATTGGTGCCGTGTGGGCCTTTGTCGGAACTCAGCATCTTCGATCCCGCATCCACAATCGCGAAGTGGTCGTTCACCGCTACGACGCGGGTGATGACGCTCATAGCCAGCTGGTCGACACGGCTTAAACCGAGTCGGCAGGCGGTGAGATCCAGGAGTGCATAGTTGCCGGGCCGGATTTCATCCAGGCAGGGCGCAATCTCTGCCGCCAGCGCGGTGGGTGTTGAGCCCACGGAGAGGGGGCAATCGGTAAATCCTGCCGCCTGCAGTTTTGCCTGAAGCCGCTGCATCAGGTGGGCCTCCTGACGGGCGATATCCGCAATCGCCGCGGCATGACCGGCACCATAAGCGTGACCGGCATGGGAAAGGAGTCCGGCAAAGCGTAACCCGTGATCCTTCAGCGCCTGAGCAATCACTATCGCCTCATCGGTGTCCGGGTTGACACCAATCCGATGCAATCCGACATCCACCTTAATCGCGACCGCCAGTTCGCACGCCGGTTGCTGCTGGCGGGCCTCAGCAATCGCCGCTACACCTTGAACGCTGTCCGCGATCAGGGTGAGCCTGACCTGATGCAGCACTGCCTGGCGCAGCAAATCGGCCACGCTCTGCGGCTGCACAATCGGGTAGGCCAGCAGCAGATCGCGCACGCCACCCAGAATAAACGTCACGCCTTCGCTGGGCTTAGAAACCGTAACGCCACGGGCACCCAGTGCAAGCTGGCGCTGCGCAATCCAGACGCTTTTATGCGTTTTGATATGCGGCCGCAACGCCACACCGGCCTCATTCGCTTTGCGCTGCATCTGCTGCAGGTTCTGATCCAGCCGCGCGGTGTCTACTTCAATATAGGGTGTAAGGCGATCATCAATCAGCGGGCGCTGCCACTGCTGTGCATCATTGATATCCATAAGATTGTCCGGCAATGACGAGGTAAGAGACACCATCATTCCCTAATTTGCGTGCTGATGCCAGCCGGGTAACGGGCAGAGAAGCGAAGCGTTCACGAGTGGCGATACCAACAGAAAAAAAGGGTGGCCGGAGGAAAGGGCGGCGGACAAAAACAAAAAAGCAGGCGCGGGGCCTGCTTTATGCGTTCACTCAGACGTAGAGCGATTGTTCACCCGGTGGCCGGGTTTTGAAACGGCGATGCAGCCAGAGATACTGTTCGGGCGCGCGCAGGATCTGATTTTCAATCACCTTATTCATATAAGCTGCCGCTGCGACCTCATCAGTATGAGGGTAATTTTCCAGCATCGCTTCGATGATCAGGTGGTAGCCATGATTGTCCGGATTGCGGATCAGCATAATCGGCACCATCGCAGGCTTCGCCAGGCGCGACAGGACAAATGTTCCGTTGGTGGTAGCGGCTTTCTCCACTGCAAACAGCGGCGCAAAGGTGCTGCCTTTCGGGCCGTAATCCTGGTCCGGCGCAAACCAGACCGACTCGCCCTGCTTCAGCGCATTGACCATGCCGCGCAGGTCGCGACGGTCGATCATCGCTTTGTTCGACCGCATCCGGCCCTTGGTCTGCACGTACTCCATTGCCTGATTGTTGTGCGGACGATACATTGCCATCATGGGCTGGCAGAGGCCGCTGATGCGCCCGCCCAGCTCCAGCGACATAAAATGCACACCAATCAGCATCACGCCGCGTTTTTCGTTCTGCGCCGCATAGAGATTGTCCATGCCGGTAACGTTAAACAGACGCCTGACCGCACGGTCAGACCAGAACCAGGCGATACCGGTTTCAGCCAGCGCCATGCCTAACGACGCAAAGTTACCGGCAATCATCGCTTCCGTTTTCTCTTCGCTGATACCGGGAAAACAGAGTTCAATGTTGCGACGGGTGATACGTTCGCGGCGCTGCATAAAATGACGGGAGATCTTACCCGCCCCGGCACCGAGACGCATAAGAACAGGATAGGGAAGCTGGACCAGAAGCCAGAGCACGCTCAGGCCAAACCAGGTAAACCAGTAACGCGGATGCAGCAGCGAACTGCTAAATTTTCCGGTGTTTTTCATTAACTACCTTCATGAGAGAAATGGACGTAACGCATAAAGAGCACTTCCATAGTCTCCAGGCGGTACAGCTGTACTGATTTCGACCGGCACTTTATCAAAAAGTGCCTTCAAAGAAAGGGAAACTCTGGAATCTACAGGATTGACCAGTTTCATGGAGCGATGTCGCCAGAAGGCATCACAAGGATGCAGACCAGAAAAAGCAGATAAATTTCAGCAGATTGAAGCAGGATTATCCGGAAGATAAAGCGTGTCAGATGAGACGCCAGGAAGAGTCCGGAAATGATTATTTATCTATCTTTACGTAAAAATGCGGCCCGTCAGGCGTGGGCGGGCTGCGATTTGCGAATGAATGTTAAAAGCCGATGCGGGAGCGATGAACGAAGCGTCATTGCTGACGCTTCGTTCAGGACGTGAGGCAGGGAGTTACTCGATATTCTGAATCTGCTCGCGCATCTGCTCAATCAGCACTTTCAGTTCGATCGCTGAGGCAGTGATATCGGCGTTGATCGATTTCGAGGCCAGGGTGTTCGACTCGCGATTGAACTCCTGCATCATGAAGTCGAGACGACGGCCAACGGCCTCTTTCTTCTTCAGGATGTTGTAGGTCTCTTTCACATGCGCGTCCAGACGATCCAGCTCTTCGGCGACGTCAACACGCTGCGCCATCATCACCAGTTCCTGCTCAAGGCGATTGTTTTCCAGCTGAACGTCCGCCTCTTCCAGTCTGGTGACCAGGCGCTCACGCTGCCATTTGATCACGTCAGGCATCTGCGCACGCACTTTGCTGACTTCCTGCGACACGCCTTCCAGACGCTGCTCGATCATCGCTTTCAGTGCGCTGCCTTCGCTTTCGCGCGCCGCAATGAAATCATTCAGCGCGTTATCCAGCGCCTGCAGCAGCTGCGTATTGATGGCGTCCAGATCCTGCTCCTGCGCGGACATCACACCCGGCCAGCGCAGAATATCCAGCGGATTGATGGCGCCTTCGTCGCTCTGCATTTTCACCCAGTTGGCCGCCTGCACCAGCTGTTTAGCCAGAGTCTCGTTCAGCATCAGTTCGCCCTGCGCACTGGGATCGGCGTCATAACGCAGATTGCACTCAATTTTACCGCGCGTCAGGCGCTGACGTATGCGCTCACGGATAACCGGTTCCAGCCCGCGAAACTGTTCCGGCAGACGGATATAGGTTTCCAGATAACGCTGGTTAACAGAGCGCAGCTCCCAGGCGGCGCTGCCCCATTCGCCTTTGGCTTCGCTGCGGGCATAAGCGGTCATACTGCGGATCATAAGCGGTACTCATTTGCGGAAAGATGGGTGAAGTATAGCGAGGCGAGCCACGGCATAACAGGCATAAGCGCCTCACAGGAAAATAACGAACCATTTCCGCTTTCCGCGGCAGCCACTTATGATGACCGCTGACCCCTTGTGAGGATAACTGATCTATGTCTCGCGTTATTGCCCTTCCTGTTGTGATGGCCCTGCTGCTGGCGGGCTGCCAGGCGCGCCACCACTCGCCACCTACGAAACCGCAACCTATCTGTGCGGGAGGCGACATGATGATGCAGACCACGCTGTGGTTTGGACTGAGTAAACCGGATGGTGGCAGGGTAAGTTCGCTCGACTGGATGAACTTTGTCGATAACGAGGTCACGCCGCGCTTCAGATCGGGGCTGTCGGTCTATGACGCCAGAGGGCAGTGGCTGGGCGAAAACGGCCAGCTGGCACGCGAAAACAGCAAAGCGTTAATGCTTATCCACGGGATCGATCCTGCCACCAGCCAGGCTATCGAGGCAATACGCAGCCTCTATAAGAAACGGTTTGGTCAGGAGTCGGTGATGCGGGTCGATGCGCCCGTGTGTGTCAGTTTCTGAGGGGAAAAGGGCGGCAGCGTCGCCGCCCGTTGAAAGGTCAGATAAACAGCCCGGCAAAAGCGGCAGAGAGCAGGCTGACCAGCGTAGAACCATACACCAGCTTCCAGCCAAAACGGGACACCACATTACCCTGTTTCTCATTCAGGCCTTTGATGGCGCCCGCAACGATGCCGATGGAGGCAAAGTTAGCAAAGGAGACCAGGAAGACCGACAGGATGCCCAGCCCGCGCGCGCTCATGCCTGCCGCCACTTTCTGCAGCTCAATCATCGCCACAAACTCATTGGCCACCAGCTTGGTCGCCATAATGCTGGCCGCCTGCAGGGCATCGGCTTTAGGGATCCCAACCAGCCAGGCCAGTGGATAGAACAGGTAGCCGAGCAGCTGCTGGAAACTGTAGCCGAACAGGGCGGCGAACAGCGCGTTAACGGCTGCGATCAGGGCAATAAAACCAATCAGCATAGCCAGAATGATCATCGCCACTTTGAAACCGGCCAAGATGTACTCACCCAGCATCTCAAAGAAACTCTGATCTTCATGCAGTTTTTCCAGCGCGATAGGCTGCTCATCCTGGCGGGTCATCGGGTTGATGATCGACAGGATAATAAAGGTGCTGAACATGTTAAGCAGCAGCGCCGCAACCACATATTTCGGTTCAATCATCGACATATACGCACCGACAATCGACAGCGACACGGTCGACATCGCGGTGGCCGCCATGGTGTAGAGGCGGCGTGGCGGAATGTCACCCAGAATCCCTTTGTAGGCGATGAAGTTCTCTGACTGACCCAGAATCAGCGTACTGACGGCGTTAAACGACTCCAGCCTGCCCATGCCGTTAATTTTCGACAGCAGGGTCCCGAAAAGACGGATCAGCAGTGGCAGGATACGCCAGTGCTGCAGGATACCGATCAGCGCCGAAATAAAGACAATCGGGCAGAGCACGCCGAGGAAAATAAAGGCCAGCCCCTGTTTGCTCATGCCGCCAAACACAAACTCAGTGCCCTGTGCGGCAAAGCCCAGCAGCGTTTCAAAGAAACCGGCGAATGAGCCGACCAGCGCCAGACCCCCGGCGGAGTGGAGGAAGAACCAGCCCAGGACTGCTTCCACCACAATCAGTTGAATAATAAAGCGCAGGCGAATCTGTTTACGGTCATGACTGACCAGCAGCGCAAGGGCGAAAATCACCACCAGCGCCAGCAGAAAATGAAGAATGGCGGCCATATGTGTTTTTTATCAGAGAGAAAGGAACGCGCATTTAGCCACAGCTGGCGGGGAATTTCATCTGATGGCTGCTCCGGACCGGCGCAAGAGACAGCGGGCAAGGAAGTCCGTATAATGCGCAGCCAATCATTAGCAAGCCGGAGATTACCCATGCGTCCAGCAGGCCGTAGCGCACAACAGGTGCGTCCAGTCACATTGACCCGCAATTACACCAAACACGCAGAGGGTTCCGTTCTGGTGGAGTTCGGCGAAACGAAAGTGCTTTGCACTGCCTCCGTAGACGAAGGGGTTCCGCGTTTCCTGAAAGGCCAGGGCCAGGGTTGGGTCACGGCCGAATATGGCATGCTGCCGCGCTCGACCCACAGCCGTATGGCGCGTGAAGCGGCAAAAGGTAAGCAGGGTGGCCGCACGCTGGAGATCCAGCGTCTGATCGCCCGTTCACTGCGCGCCGCCGTCGATCTGAAGGCGCTGGGTGAGTTCACCATTACGCTCGACTGCGACGTGATCCAGGCCGATGGCGGCACCCGCACCGCCTCCATCACCGGTGCCTGTGTGGCGCTGGCCGATGCGCTGAATAAGCTGGTTGCCAGCGGCAAGCTGAAAGCGAACCCGATGAAGGGGATGGTTGCGGCCATTTCCGTGGGCATCGTCAGGGGCGAAGCTCTGTGCGATCTGGAATACGTTGAAGATTCTGCTGCTGAAACCGACATGAACGTCGTGATGATGGAAGATGGCCGCATGATCGAGGTGCAGGGCACCGCAGAAGGTGAACCCTTCAGCCACGACGAACTGCTGACGCTGCTGGCACTGGCGCGCGGCGGCATTGAAGAGTTGATTCAGGCGCAGAAAGCGGCGCTGGAAAATTGATGTAACAGGCGACCACAGAGTCGCCTTTTCTTTATTTGAGGAGTGAGAAATGAAAGCCTGGCAGCGTCAGTTTATTGAATTCGCCCTGAACAAGCAGGTGCTGAAGTTCGGTGAGTTCACTTTGAAGTCCGGGCGTAAAAGCCCCTATTTCTTTAATGCCGGTCTGTTTAACAGCGGGCGGGATTTAGCGCTGCTGGGACGCTTCTACGCGCAGGCGCTGGTCGATGGCGCGGTCGATTTCGATCTGCTGTTCGGTCCGGCTTACAAAGGCATTCCGATTGCGACCACCACGGCGGTGGCGCTGGCGGATCATCATGACCGCGACGTGCCTTACTGCTTCAACCGCAAAGAAGCCAAAGATCACGGCGAAGGTGGTCTGCTGGTGGGCAGTCCACTGCAGGGCAAAGTGATGCTGGTGGATGACGTCATCACCGCCGGTACGGCGATCCGTGAGTCGATGGACATTATCGGCGCGCACAACGCCACGCTGGCCGGTGTGCTGGTGTCGCTGGATCGACAGGAGCGCGGACGCGGAGAGATGTCGGCGATTCAGGAAGTGGAACGCGATTACGGCTGCAAAGTGACCGCGATTATCACGCTGGCCGATCTGATTACCTGGCTGGAAGAGAAGCCGGAGATGGCCGATCACCTGGCGCAGGTGCGGGCTTATCAGAAGGCGTACGGGATTTAATCGAGGCGGGCGCGATGCCCGCCTTTTTTACTCTCAGGCCAGCTGAACGGCGATCAGCGGCCAGCGTGCCTCAAAGTCTGCGGTAGGGCTGAAGCGAAACTCAGAACGGACATAGCGCGACAGTAAACCTTCACAGAAAGCCAGCAGCTGACTGGCCAGCAGCGCCTCATCAGCCTGAAAAGCTTCACCTTCACGCATCTTCCGTTCACGCATGACCTGCCGAAGCTGCACTTCAATGCGCTCAAACAGCTGATTGATGCGGCCCTGCAGGCGGTCCTGCTCAAACATCAGCGCATGGCCGGTCAGAATGCGGGTCAGTCCTGGATTACGCTCACCAAATCCCAGTATCAACTGGACGATCAGACGCAGGCGCGTCATGGTCTCTTTTTCATCCTTGAGGATCAGATTGATGCGGGTAATCAGACTGTCTTCAATAAACTCAATCAGGCTATCGAACATCCGGGTCTTGCTGGGGAAGTGACGATAGAGCGCCGCTTCGGATACGCCTACCGTAGCCGCCAGTTTAGCGGTGGTAATGCGCTGACTGCCATCACCGGACTCCAGCATCTGCGCCAGTGCCTGCAAAATCTCTTCGCGACGATTCCGTTTCGCGACTTTTTTTTCTGCCATGACCTTAAAAACCCCTGAAATTTACCTAAAAACAGGCAACACCTACGCATCTGCCACAGGAACGCGTCCCATGGCGATGAGGAAAAATAACGGGCGTAAGTGAAAGTCGGTATTGCGGGTTACTGGCGACCTGAGTGGCCGAAGCCGCCTTCACCGCGCAGGCTGGCGTCGAAATCGTCTACCAGGTTAAATTCCGCCTGCACCACGGGCACGAAGACCAGTTGTGCCATGCGGTCGCCAGGCTGCAGCGAGAAGCTCTCCTGACCGCGATTCCAGACCGAGACCATCAGCTGTCCCTGATAATCGGAGTCGATCAGGCCCACCAGATTGCCTAGCACAATCCCATGTTTGTGGCCCAGACCTGAGCGCGGCAGGATCACCGCAGCCAGTTCAGGATCGGCGATATGAATCGCCAGGCCGGTCGGCACCAGCGTCGTGGTGCCTGGCGCGATAGTGAGAACCTCATCAATGCATGCGCGTAAATCTAACCCGGCAGAACCTGAGGTGGCGTAGGTCGGCAGGGGAAACTCTTTGCCGACACGCGGATCCAGGATTTTAACGTCTATTTTTTTCATCATAACGGCTGACAATCTCGTCTATTAATTGTTGGCCAAGGAGCGACTTATCGCTGAGCGGTAAGCGTTTTTCTCCATCCTGCCAAAAAAGGTGAAGAGCATTGGTATCGCTATTAAACCCCTGTCCGGTTTTAGCGACGTCGTTAGCGCAGATCAGATCCAGATTCTTGCGCACCCGTTTTTGCCGGGCGTATTCTTCCACATTCTGTGTTTCAGCCGCAAATCCGACAACGAATGGCCGCTTTTCCTGAAGGGCGGCGACGCCGGCAACAATATCGGGATTCTTTATCAGGTTCAGCGTGACGGTATCATCGCCGCCCTGTTTCTTGATTTTATCGGTCGCAATATCGACCGCCCGGTAGTCTGCCACGGCTGCGCTTGCAATGAAAATATGTTGTTTGTCTATCTCGCCCATCACGGCGGCCTGCATCTCCAGCGCGCTGGTGACATCAATGCGGCGCACGCCCGCTGGCGCAGGCAGGGTAACCGGGCCGCTGACCAGCGTCACCTGCGCGCCGCGTCTGGCGGCGGCGGCGGCTATCGCAAAGCCCATTTTGCCTGAGCTGTGATTGCTGATGTAGCGCACCGGATCCAGCGCCTCGCGGGTCGGACCGGCGGTGATCATAATGTTGAGATGTTGCAGATCGTTGACGGGTGCGGCCCACTGCACCGCATGGTCAACAATCGCCAGCGGATCAAGCATCCGGCCCGGCCCGACGTCGCCGCAGGCCTGGCTGCCGCTGTCCGGTCCCCAGATCAGCACGCCGCGCACCGCAAGACTCTGCAGATTCTGCTGTGTAACCGCCGCACGATACATCTGCTGATTCATCGCAGGCACCACCGCGACGGGGGAGGCCGTCGCCAGGACGGCAGTCGTCACCAGGTCGTTTGCCATACCGGCAGTGACCCGGGCAATCAGATCGGCAGTGGCTGGTGCCAGCACAATCAGGTCGGCCCATTTGGCCAGTTCGATATGACCCATCGCCGCTTCCGCAGCAGGATCAAGCAGATCGTCAAAGACCGGATAGCCGGACACGGCCTGCAGGCTGAGCGGCGTAATAAAGGCTTTCGCGCCCTCTGTCATCATCACGCGAACATCCGCGCCGCGGTCGCGCAGACGGCGCACCAGTTCAGGTGCTTTGTAAGCAGCGATCCCGCCGCTGACGCCAAGAAGAATTTTTTTGCCGGCTAATCCCATCATGATGTTGGCCTCACTAAGCTCTCAGCCGCTCGTGGCGGCGAATGCACGGACTTTATCACAAAAGCGTGGATACGCCTTTCCACAGGCTGCGTTTGCGAGCCGCCTCGTAGATCGTATCGCCACGCATAGCGGTTCGCATTCGGATGAGTCATGCTGATGCGTATCTCAGGGAGAGCAGATATGAAAATAAGCGGACCACGGGAAAAACTTCAGAAGCTGGGCGCGCATTCGCTCAGCGATACCGAACTCCTGGCTATTTTTCTCCGTACCGGATCGCCAGGGCAGAACGTCATTGCGCTGGCTGACCAGATGTTGCAGGATTTTGGCTCGCTTTATCAGCTTATGACGTCAGGCAAAACGGCCTTCAGCGGCATTAAAGGTGTCGGCGATGCCAAACTGGCGCAGCTGCATGCGATCGCCGAACTGGCGAAGCGCTTCTTCGCCAGCAAACTTGCCCGTGAAAGCGTGATGGAAAATCCGCAGATTACGCGGCAGTACCTGCAAAGTTTGTTAGCCGATCAGGAACGCGAGATCTTTATGACGCTGTTCCTGGATAATCAGCACCGGGTGCTGCGGGCACAGAATATGTTCTCGGGCTCCATCAACAGCGTCGAAGTTCACCCGCGCGAGATCGTCCGCGAAGCCCTGAAGCTTAATGCCGCCGCCCTGATCCTGGCGCATAATCATCCGTCGGGCGTAGCCGAACCGAGCCGGGCAGACCGTGAGGTGACCCATAAAATCAGCGAAGCCTGTCAGCTCCTTGATATCCGTCTGCTGGATCATCTGGTGATAGGTCATGGCGAATATGTCTCTTTCGCCGAGCGCGGATGGCTCTGATAGCGGGAATTTTCGCGCCAGGTGGCGGCTTTTTGCCCGATCATTCGGGATCTTTATCTGTTCGGGACTTGAGCACTTGGGCTGAGCGGCGTATACTACGCCACCTTTGAGAATCTCGGGTTTGGCGGTTAGGCCAGCTTAGCGGGTTCCATGGAACTCGCCTGGCGGGCTGCAAGCCTGACGAGGCGGCCAAAACCTAATTTTTAAAGCTCGAGCTGATTTGATTTTTGGAGAATAGACATGTCACGAGTCTGCCAGGTAACTGGAAAGCGTCCGGTGACCGGTAACAACCGTTCCCACGCAATGAACGCGACGAAACGCCGTTTCCTTCCGAACCTGCACTCACACCGTTTTTGGGTTGAGAGCGAGAAGCGCTTCGTTAGTCTGCGTGTATCTGTTAAAGGTATGCGTATTATTGATAAAAAGGGCATTGATACGGTATTAGCCGACATGCGTGCCCGTGGTGAGAAGTACTAAGGAACTGAATCATGGCTAAAGGTATTCGTGAGAAGATCAAGCTGGTTTCCTCTGCTGGTACAGGTCACTTCTATACCACCACGAAGAACAAGCGTACTAAACCAGAGAAGCTGGAACTGAAAAAGTTCGATCCGGTTGTACGTCAGCATGTGATCTACAAAGAAGCTAAAATTAAGTAATTTTAGTGTTCTGCTAAAAACCCGGCTCCGGCCGGGTTTTTTGTTTGTGTAAAACGCTGAGGAGAGGATATGCCAGAGTTGCCAGAGGTTGAAACCAGCCGCCGCGGTATCGAGCCGCATTTGGTCGGTGAAACTATCCTTCACGCCGTGGTGCGTAATTCACGTCTGCGCTGGCCTGTTTCGCAGGAAATTCTGGCGCTGAGCGATCAGCCGGTGCTCAGCGTGCAGCGCCGCGCAAAATATCTGCTGCTGGAGCTGCCGCATGGCTGGATTATCATCCACCTTGGCATGTCAGGCAGCCTGCGCGTGCTGTCTGAAGAGTTGCCTGCCGCAAAGCATGACCATGTTGATCTGGTTATGAGCAACGGCAAAGTGCTGCGCTACACCGATCCGCGCCGCTTCGGGGCCTGGCTCTGGAGCAGCGATCTGGCGGGCAGCAGCGTGCTGGCACATCTCGGCCCTGAGCCACTGAGCAGCCAGTTTGACGGGAATTACCTGTTTGAGAAGTCGCGCGGCAAGCGAACGCTGATCAAGCCGTGGCTGATGGACAACAAAGTGGTGGTGGGCGTGGGCAACATTTACGCCAGCGAGTCGCTGTTTACCGCCGGGATCCTTCCCGATCGTGCCGCCGGCAGCCTGTCGCAGGCCGAAGCGGAGCTGCTGGTCAACACCATTAAAGCGGTGCTGTTACGCTCCATCGAACAGGGCGGCACCACGCTGCGTGACTTCTTACAGAGCGATGGCAAGCCGGGCTATTTTGCGCAGCAGCTGCAGGTCTATGATCGGGCCGGTGAACCCTGCCGCGTCTGTGGCACACCCATTATCAGCGGCAGGCACGGGCAGCGCAGCACTTACTGGTGCCCACACTGTCAGCATTAAGCCAGTTTAGTCAGCAGGGCCTGATGAACGGCGGCGGGCAGGAAGGCGGTGACATCGCCGCCGTGACGCGCCACCTCTTTGACCAGCGACGACGAGACAAACGAGAAGCCTTCGGACGGCATCAGGAAAACACTCTCCAGCGTCGGCAGCAGATGACGATTCATCTGCGCCAGCTGCATTTCATATTCAAAGTCTGACACCGCACGCAGCCCCCGCACCAGCACATTAGCCTGCTGCTCACGGGCAAAATTCGCCATCAGATCGCTGAAGCCGACGACGTTGACGTTGGGCAGATGGCGCACGACCTCGCGGGCCAGCGCCACGCGCTCATCCAGACTGAACATCGGTTTTTTACCGGGACTGGCAGCAACGGCCAGGATCACCTGATCAAACATCAGCGCGGCGCGCGTCACGATGTCGAGGTGTCCAAGCGTAACGGGATCAAAGGTGCCGGGATAGATGGCTTTTGTGGTCATACTCGCCCTTTTGCCGAAGCATGATTCAGCGCCCAGAGGGCTGAATATTTATTGAAGGTATACTGCGCGTTGACCACCGCCAGAAGCCAGCCCTGCTTTCCGTCGAGAAAACCGGCACGCAGCACCAGCGTTTTCACAAATGCACCCAGCGTATGGCTGAACACGGAAAAGAGGCTGCATCCTTTACCACGCTGATGGCGTTCCGTTGCCCAGGCTTCGGCATAGGCCAGCTGCTTGCGCTGGAAAGCGACCAGATCGCGGCAGGTCAGATGCTGCAGGTCACCGGGCAACGCCACGACCGGTGCGCCCTCGCTCTGCAGCGATTCATGCACCAGATTGTCATTGTAGCGGAAGGTACGCGGATAGAGCCGCAGCACGCGGTCAGGATACCAGCCGCTGTGCCGCATAAAGCGTCCGAGAAACAGATTGCTGCGGCCCAGGCTGTAAATCGTCCGGCCGGGCGGCGCAGCCAGCACCTGCTCAATCGCAGCACGCAGTTCCGGTGAGACGCGCTCATCCGCATCGATCATCAGAATCATATCGCCGGTGGCATAGTGCTGCGCGCGCTGGCGCTGGATGCCGTAGCCCTGCCAGTCATCATTCCGGTAGACCTGTGCGCCTGCCCGGGCCGCGATATCAGTGCTGCCGTCATCACTGCCGGAGTCCAGCACGACAATTTCATCGGCCCAGCTGACCGAGGCCAGGCAGTCAGGCAGCAGCCCGGCTTCATTTTTGGTGATCATCACCACGGAGAGACGCTGGCGTACGGACATTAGTGGGCTCGCGGTGGCAGATGGGGTTCGAGTAACTGTAGCAGGCGCTGAAGCGCGCCCTGATTCTGATGCAGCACCTCTACCGCGTGACGTCCGTAATAGCGGCGATAATCGTCATCCTGCAACAGATTAGTGACCTCTTTTTCCAGCGACACCACGTCGGTAACGGTGATCAGCCCCTGGCCCTCCTGCAGCTTGCCGCAGATATCTTTGAAGTTCCAGATGTGCGGGCCCATCAGCACCGGAAGGGCATGTGCGGCCGGTTCCAGCGGGTTATGTCCGCCCCGTTCCACCAGGCTGCCGCCGACAAAGGCCAGATCCGCAATGCCGTACAGCAGCATCAGTTCACCCATTGAGTCACCGATAACTACCTGGGTTGCACCTGACGGGATCTCGCCGCTGCTGCGCAGAATAAAGCTGAAGCCGCGTTCCTGCGTCAGTTCGCGCGCATCATCAAAGCGTTCGGGATGGCGGGGAACCAGAATCAGCAGCAGATCCGGGAATGTCTGCAACAGGCGGCGATGCGCATCCAGCACGATAGCCTCTTCGCCTTCATGCGTGCTGGTGGCAATCCAGACCGGACGGCGTGGCGCCCACTGGCGCCGCAGCGTTACGGCGCGGGCGGCCAGCTCTGGCGTGACGGAAATATCAAACTTCAGGCTGCCGGTAATCGCCAGCTGGGACCGTTTCAGCCCCAGCCCCAGGAAGCGGTCGCCATCTTCGGCGTTCTGTGCGGCGATCAGCGTGATGCTCTGCAGCAGCCGGCGCATAAATTTGCCCAGCTTGCGATAGCCTTTGGCCGAGCGGGCGGAGAGGCGGGCGTTGGCGATCACCAGCGGAATATTACGCTGGTGCAGTATGCGGATGATGTTCGGCCACAGCTCGGTTTCCATAATGATCACCAGCCTGGGGTTGACCGTATCCAGAAAACGATTGATCGACCCCGGCAGATCGTAGGGCAGATAAACATGGTGAACATCTTTGCCAAACGCGGATTGTGCCCGCTCGGAGCCGGTCGGCGTCATGGTGGTGACGGTAATCGGCAGGGTCGGATAACGATGACGCAGCGCGCGCACCAGCGGAATCGCGGCCAGGGTTTCCCCCACAGAGACCGAGTGCAGCACGATGCCGTCGGGCGCGACTTTGCCGGTGCAATAGCCATAGCGTTCTGCCCAGCGTTTGCGATAGGCCGGCGCTTTACGACCGCGCAGCCACAGGCGCAGCCAGATCAGTGGCTGAATTAAGTAGAGCAGTGCGGTGTAAATGGTCGTCATAGTTACCGTTACAGCAGGTTCGCGTCTGAAAAAAGATTAAAATCGGATGGCGGCATGTTATCAGAAACCCTGCATGCACTCATCCCGGATTGTCAGTTGCCGCTCAGTACCTGCTGATAAAGCGACGTCAGCGCCTGCGCCAGTCGCGACGGGCCGTAAGGTTCAATTTTGCGCCGTGCGGCGTCGCCCATGCGTGAATCGCGGGAAAGTGCCGGTATGGCGTTCACCGCCTGATTTAACCCTTTGATATCCAACGCATCACAGACGAAGCCTTCCTGACCGGCGGTAATGAATTCGGCGCCACCGCAGCCGGTGCTGGTAATGACCGGCAAGCCGCAGGCCATCGCCTCCAGCACCACATTCGGGAAAGGATCGTAGAGCGTGGGCAGCAGCAGGCCATCCGCTGCGTGATAAAACGGCTGCACATCCTGCCGGACGCCGACAAAGCGCAGCCGATCCAGGCAGTTCAGCTGCGTGGCCAGCTGCTGATAGCGTGACTGTTGCTTGTCCTGACCCACCACAATCAGATAGCGATCGCTGGCGGCCAGCGCCTGAATCGCCGCTTTCAGCCCTTTACGTTCAAAGCCGGAGCCGACATAAATCAGTACGGTGGCGTCAGCGGGCAGCGCCAGCTGCTGGCGGCTCGCCTGACGCGCCGCTTCCGTAGCGGGCTGAAAACGGCTGGCGTCGATGGCGTTGTGAATCACATGGATCCTGCCGGCGTCAAGCGAGAAACAGCGCAGGATATCGCGCTTCACCATCTCCGAATTGCAGATCACCGCTTTCAGCGTCGGCGAGTTAAACATCTCCGCTTCCGCCTGCAGAACGTAGCGGTGATAAGGACTGAGTGCCGCGCTCAGCCGCTGCCAGGGCGAGACGATGCGGGCGCGCTGTTCCAGCCAGACGCGATGAACGCCATCCCCGGCGCGGAAAATGTCACAGCCCGCGATGCGCTCATGGCTCTGCACAATATCGAACTGCTCCCGCTCCCAGCAGGCGCGGGCCGCGCGGGCAAAACCGCGTTCTCGGGAGATGCGGCCCAGCTTTGCCGGGTTGCAGATATGCAGATGCCAGTCAGGGTTTGGCGTGCCCTGCCAGCTGCGGGTAATGATGTTGAGGTCGAGCTGTTCGCTACCCAGCGCCTCCAGCGCGCGTGAGATAAACCGCTCGGCGCCGCCATCCGGCCGGTATTTCTGCCGGACGATCGCCAGCCGTAACTTACTCATTCAGGTAACTCCTTGCGGCCGCGACCACATCCTTCACCGGGATCGCCGACAGATAGCGCTGGTCAGTGCGGGTGTCGATAGAATCGGGTGAGGGCAGCGGGCCATAATCGCCCGCCCAGATGACGTGATTGTTGTCGCCCCAGGGCCGCCAGTGCTGCAGTTTGGTCGGGCCAAACAGCGCAATGCAGGGCGTTTTCAGCGCGGCGGCCATGTGCATCGGAGCGGAGTCGACACCAATAAACAGCCGGGCGTGCTCAATCAGCGCGGCCAGCTGCGGCAGCGTGAACTGGCCCGCCAGCGACACCACGTCCGGCGACGCACAGAGCGCCCGGATGCGGTTAATCATGGCCAGCTCCTGCTTGTCCGGTCCGGCGGTCAGCACGACCTTACGGCCGGGCTGCGCCAGTTGTTCGATCGTGGCGGCCACGCTCTCCTCTTCCCAGCATTTGAAGCCCCAGCGCGAGGTTGGCTGCACCACGATATAGGAGCCGGTCACCCGGTGTTCCGCCAGGCGGGCCTGTACGATCTGCCGGTCTGCCTCGCTGTAGTGCATCGACACGCGTGCGCCATCGCTGCTGATGCCCAGGGGCGCCAGCGCCGACATATTCTGCTCAACGGTGTGCAGTTTGCTGTGATTGTGCGTGGGCACCAGGCGGTTATGGCACCATCGCCACAGGGCGTTATCCCGCTTTTTAAAGGCGAACCCGATGCGAACGGGCGCCCCGGAAAGCCGGGTAATCAGGGCTGCGCGCCACTGATCGGCCAGATTAATCACCAGATCATACTGTGCATCACGAATGGCGCGGATCAGGGCTCGCTCATGGCCCAGCTTGCGCCAGGTGCCTTCCTGCTTCCATTTACGATCGATAACGTGCAAATGGCGGATAGCCGGATGCGCTTCCAGCATCGGGCGGGTTTCCTGATAGAGCAGCACATCGATGCTGGCCTGCGGATACCGCGCCCGCAGCGCATTAATCGCGGGCGTGGTGAGCAGCATGTCACCATGATGGCGCAGCTTAATCAGTAATATATTTTGGGGTGAGATGTTTGCTGGAGTCAGGCTGGCCATAAACAAGAGTTCTCAGAATTCAGTGAACCGATTGTAGGGCAAACGCTTTTTAGGATAAAGCCAGCCTCAGCGGTTATTTAGCCCGCCAGCGATAGAGCCGGCCCAGCCACAGCAGTAACTGATACCACTGCTTGATGCCCCGGGCATTGCGCAGCATGCGCAGATGCGTCCGGCTGGCAAAGAGATCTGCGATAATGGCCTGGCGGGCCTGTTCGTCGGGTTCCCGTCTCACGCTGTGGCAGACGCTCAGCGCCTCATGGGTCACCTGATAGTGAAACGATGGGTAGATTTTTACGCGGTCCCGATAGCGGATATTCAGCTCTTCCAGCAGCCGCGCGATTTTCAGGTAGTGACGCTGATATTCAACGTTGCGCGCCCCTGTCCGTTTGCGATTGCTGATCGAGGCGTCGTGCATATAGTAGCGATAGAGCACCGCGTCGGTATAACGCACCCGACTGGCCAGCAGCATAAATTCGGTGGTCCAGGGAATATCCTGATGATGCAGACCGGGTTCAAACTGCAACTGATGCTGCTCAATCAGCGCCCGGCGATAGATGCCCAGCCAGACCACATGCATATAGCGATGGGTTTTCAGGGCAGTGTTGAGCCAGGCGGCACCGCTCAGCACCGGCGTGCTGCGCAGGCGATCCAGCGGGATCAGCGGCTTTACCCGCTGGCTGTGTTTGAAAAACCACTCGGCGTTGCACTGCGCCGCATCCAGATCGTCCGCCTCTGCCATCGTCACCAGCGTCTGGTACATCTCGGGCTGCTGGGTATCATCGGCGTCAGGGAAGGTGACATATTTTCCGCGCGCGATAGCCAGTCCCGCATTGCGCGCCCGCGAGACACCGCCGTTCTCCTGATGAATGACACGAATGTGAGCGTGATGCTGCGCATAGTGGTCGGCGCGTTCGCCTGAGCCGTCGGTGGAACCATCGTCGACGATAATAATTTCCAGCGAGGTCAGTGTCTGCGCCAGCAGTGACCGCATGAACTCATCAAACATGCTGCCCGCGTTATACATCGGGGTAATGATACTCAGCAGAGGAGAAGTACTCATGACACTCTCTGCGCCAGCGTGATATTCACTGCGAAAGGGCGTTGCCTCGTCATAAATCATGTCCAAATCAGCAGAATGAAAACAGGAGTGTCGCGATTATAGAACGGGCTGACCAGCCTGCTTTACTAAAAAGCCACGCACGACCTCTGGAGTGTGTTATGTGCGTTTTTTTTACGCATCCGGCTGATGCAGGCGCGGACGCATCAGCCAGCGATCTCTGTGTCGGGCTCGCAGGCGTGATAGCTGACAGAACCGGCCTCCTTTCGCGCCTGCACGCCGGGGCTCACTACGGCTGGCGCGGATTAAAAAACTTCAGCCTGACATATTTCATCATCCAGCTCATGCTTTCAGCGTACTCTTTCTGATGCCACTTTATGCGGGCAAAGCGCTTGATCTCTTTGTAATGCTTTGGCGCATCAAGCGGCTGCGTGGCCCATGGCGAACGCTGGTAATAACGGTAGTAAAGACGGGAGAGATCGCTGCCCCCCCAGGCGTGCCAGGGTTTGCATTTGCCGGTGTAGTGAATCATCACGGTGTCGTCGGGTACGCCGGAGTGGTCCCAGACTTTGTTGGCAATGATGTCATAAATATGGTTGTAACGATCCGGCAGGATCAGGATCTCCTCCTCCAGCACAATATTCAGCGCATCCTGGTCGGGGAAACCAAACCCGGCGCCGCGGGTCACCAGCACGTCAGTAATGCGCGCCGTGGTCTGCCTGTCGAGCCAGCGTGGAATATTGATCAGCATAAAGCCGGAATTGAAATAGTGATGGTGCGTCAGCCCCAGCCGCGCGCACTGGTTCTGCCGCGCCCGCGGCGTGTCATTGCAGGCCGCCAGCGTGTAGTCCGTGATATCCAGCGTAAACAGGGGCGAGTAATCCCCGACGACCAGGGTGTCGGCGTCGAGGTAGATCACCCGATCGCTGTAGCGCGCCACGGTTTCAGGGATCAGGAAGCGGTAGTGAATACTTTTGGGGTAGCGTCCCACCGCAGGCAGTTGATCAACCCAGGCGCTGTTGAAGATATGCAGCGTAATTGCCAGCCGATGACCGGTCGCCAGCGTACGCAGCTTTTCCACATCCTCTTCACGCAGCGAATCGGAAAAAATGTGGGCGTGGAAAGCGGTATCGGGATGATGGCAAAGAAGTGAAAACAGCGTAATGCCCAGACCACGCGCGTAGGCATGGTTGATGCCAAACGCAACATGAACCGGATTATCATCCATGTCAGCGAGCGTGTTCACCAGCAGCTGACTTTGCTGAACGGCGTCAGCAAGAGGGGTAATGGCCATTACGCTTCACTATTCCAGATTATGAGTAATAAACGTTTGTATTCTAGTCAGTTTATCGTCATCCAACCCGAATAATTTTTCAGCGGGCTGATCAAACTTAAAACGCGTAGCAAAAACGAACGTCGAGGCAGCAATATTATCGGGTCCGATAAATAACACGTTGTTAACCGGACGCTGTTCTCTGATTTCACACGGCCCGTAAAGCATGATCACCGGAACCTGCTGCGCGTCGGCGATATAGGCATTGCCAGAGTCTGAGGAGATGTAGAAATCCATCTGCGCGATGGCCCACGGAACCTCTTCCAGCTTTAGCTCACCAATCAGGCTGACAATATTCTCTTTCGGCCCGGTCAGGCTCAGTAACTCATCCAGCCAGGGCTGTTCAGCGGGCGGGCCAAAGACATAAAAGGTGCAGGGCAGGTCAGACAGCGAGGCCATCAGCTGCTGCCAGACGGTGGCCGGAATGGTTTTAGCCCGGTTACCGGCAGAGATGCTGATGCCGATTTTAATGCCGCTGCGCGGGTTCAGCAACGCGGCAGGCGGCGCAGGCGGCTGCCAGAGCGGCGAGGTCGCATGCTTGGGGAAATCGGTATGGCGATAGTCGCGGTTGATGAGCTTCAGGTAACTGTCGAGCGTTAAGTCCGTTTTCGTATGTTCGACAATGCCGCTGGCCCGGCGATAGAAGGTTGAGTGGTAGGATTTGCGCACGTAAGTGCGCAGAAACTGCCGGTTGGGCGCATTGCATAATGCCGCAAAAAACAGGTTCACGCTGTTTGGCTGTACCAGATAGACGTTGTCATAGCGGTTCATCAGGGTGAACGCCAGCTTCAGTTTGGCCAAAAAGCTGCGCTTCGCCTCTTCGATCAGAAAATAGCGGCTGACCGTGTCGTCGTGACGTGCCAGCGGCTCCACCGCTTTGCTGATCAGCAGCTCAGACTGACCCAGCGCGCGCAGCATCGGGGTGATATTAATAAAGTCCCCAATCTTCGCCGTCTGGATAATTAAGCTGCGTCCGGTCGGGCGGTAAAAGAGCCGCATCAGCGCCCGGAAAGGCAGCAGCAACAGATAGATCAGCACATAGTTCATGGTGTGTTTTCCGTAATAACGGCCTGCAGTCTCTCTGCCACCGTGTCAGCCGTCAGCTCCGCCAGATGATGATTCGGAGCACTCAGTGCCTGCTGATTCTGCCCGTAACCGCCAATCAGTCCGGGATCGGTCGGGCCATACAGTGTGAGATTGGGACGATCCAGCGCCGCGGTCAGATGGCTCAGACCGGTATCGACGGACACCACCGCCCGGGCACCCGCCAGCTGTCGGGCGACCGCTTCCAGCGTCAGTTTTGGCAACACCTCCACATGCGCAAACCCTTCCGCCAGACGCAGCGCACGCTGATGCTCATGCTCGGCACCCCACGGCAGTTTCACCCGCAGTCCACTGGGCTGCATCAGGGCAATCAGCTGCCGCCAGTGTGATTCCGGCCAGTGCTTATTGTCGCGCGTCGTGGCATGCAGAAAGACCAGATAATGGTGCGCGTCGGCGGGCAGATGATGCAGGAAGTGCCCGGCGATCGCATAGTCGCCCTGATGCTGCGGCTTTTCATAACCGAGACTTTTGGCAAACAGTTCGCGCGTCCGCTCTACCGCGTGCTGCTGCCTGCTCACCTCATGGCGGACGTCAAACCACCAGCTGGCAAACGGCTCACGCGCGCTGCGGCTGTCCTGTCCATGCTTCACCCCTTTGGCTAAGCGCGTCACCAGCGCGGCGCTTTTAATCAGCCCCTGCGCATCAATCACGATATCGTACTGGCGTGACTGTAACGCACGCTTAAACAGCACGCGCTCTTCACGCTGCTGGCTGCCAAACCAGTGTTTACGCCAGCGCCGGATGGCGACTGGCAACACCCTGTCGACCGCGGGATGCCAGCCAGGGATCTGAGCAAAATTCTCTTCCACCACCCAGTCAAAACGGATGCCGGGAATGGCAAGCATCGCATCGGTGAGAGCCGGAAGGGAGTGCAGCACATCGCCCATCGACGACGTTTTTACGATCAGGACGTGCATGGCACCTCCTGAGGCGCGAGCAGCTCACGCAATGTCTGGTGGACGCGCTCTGGCTGAATATCGATCAGGCTCTGATGATAACCCTGTTCAGCATCGCCTTTGCGCACTTTGTGGTAGCCGGTGATCAGGCGGATAATGCGCGCCTGACGCGCCAGCGGCGGCGTAAAGTCCGGGCTGCTGGGTCCATAGAGCGCCACCAGCGGGCGGTCCAGCGCGGCGGCAATGTGCATCAGGCCGGAGTCGTTACTGACCACGGCACGACACTGCGCCAGCAGGATCACCGCCTGCTCCAGTTGGGTTTCACCCGCCAGATTCCGGCAGTGTCCGCGCGCCTCTTCAGGCAGCGCCGCGATAATCTCTTCGCCGGTCGGACGATCTTTGGCGGATCCAAACAGCACGATCTGGAAGCCTTCTGCAATCAGCTGACGGGCCAGCGAGGCGTAGTGATAGTGTGGCCAGCGTTTGGCCGGGCCAAATTCAGCACCGGGGCAAAAACCGATGATCGGGCGGGTCGCGGTGAGCCGGAACTGGGCGGCCGTTTCACGCATCTCCTGCTCATCGACCTGCAGTCTGGGCCACAGCAGCGGCTGTGGCAGCTGCGCCGCCGAGGCAACGGGGGTGTCGTAGCCCAGCGCAACATAGCGCTCAACCATCAGCGGAAAAGCCGCTTTGTCCAGCACCCGCAAATCGTTCAGCAGGCCGTAACGCATCTCGCCACGCCAGCCCACACGCCGTCTGATGCCGGCAAAAAAGGGCACCAGCGCCGATTTGAAGGAGTTAGGCAGGACATAGGCCCGGTCGTAATGGCTGGCGCGCAGCACTTTTCCCAGCCGGCGACGTTCGCCGATTTCCAGCGCGCCATGCCCGAGTGGCATCGCCAGCGCCTGATTCACCTCCGGCATGCGTGACAGTAATGGACGGCACCAGGCCGGTGCCATCACGTCAATCACCGCATCGGGATGTTCGGCTTTGAGGGTGCGATAGAGACTTTGCGACATCATCATATCGCCGACCCACGACGGGCCGATTACCAGAATTTTCATCGCCGGAGCAGCTTCCTTTATGCGTTGCGATTCAGCCAGACCATATATTCAGCGACGCCCTGCGCCACCGTTTTAAACGGCTTGTCGTAGCCGGCGGCACGCAGTTTTGTGAGATCGGCCTGGGTATAAGCCTGATAACGGCCTTTGAGTTTTTCCGGGAACGGGATGTATTCGATCTGACCTTTCTGATGGAAATTCAGCACCGCGTCAGCCACTTCCTGGAAGGACTCGGCGCGGCCAGTGCCGCAGTTGTAGATGCCGGAAATATTATTCTCCCAGCACCACAGGTTGACTTCGGCCACATCGTCAACGTGGATGAAGTCGCGCTTAAAGCCATCGCTGCCTTCAAACAGTTTTGGATTCTCACCGTTGCTGATCTGCGTGTTCAGATGGAAGGCTACGCTTGCCATGCTGCCTTTATGACCTTCACGCGGGCCATAGACGTTGAAGTAGCGGAAGCCGCACACCGGCGAGTTCGCCTCCGGCAGCATCTGGCGGACATAGTGGTCGAACAGCATTTTGGAGTAGCCGTAAACATTCAGCGGCTGCTCATACTGGCGCTCTTCGATGAAATGGTCGTTGCGTCCGCCGTAGGTGGCCGCGGAGGAGGCGTAGAGGAAGGGGATCTCGCGTTCAAGGCAGAAGTGCAGCAGCTCTTTGGAGTACTGATAGTTATTCTCCATCATGTACTTGCCATCCCACTCGGTGGTGGCGGAGCAGGCACCCTCGTGGAATACCGCTTCGATCGGGCCTAAGTCGTCACCCGCCATCACGCTGATCAGAAACTCTTCTTTGTCCATGTAATCGACGATGTCGAGGTCGACTAAATTGGCAAATTTGGTGCCATCCTTCAGATTATCCACCACCAGAATATCGGTGTGACCGCGTTTGTTCAGCGCTTTGACGATGTTGCTGCCAATCATGCCCGCGCCGCCAGTTACGATAATCATGTTATTACCTTCAATGTTGTAGGGTGAAACAGGAGGTTTCACGCACGAATGCCTCACATCATAACATTTCATCCGAGTGCAGACAGCCAGATGACTCTTTAACGCTTTGTCCGTCTCTCCTCGCGGCGTGAACTATGCTGCAAAAATGACATTCTGTTGGGCGATTTGTCGTGAAGATGCGGCCTGTTCAGTAAGATATGCCAGATTTTTGCCATCTGAGGAGAGCAATAATGCCTGCGCAATTTTACCAACAACTTCGTCAGCAGCTTGATGACGCACGTCAGGAAGGACTGTTTAAACAGGAGCGGATCATCACCTCTGCCCAGCAGACGGCGATTGCGGTTGGCGACGACCCGGCAGTGATTAACTTCTGCGCCAATAACTACTTAGGGCTGGCAAACCATCCGGCGCTGATTCAGGCGGCAAAAGAGGGAATGGATTCGCATGGGTTTGGCATGGCCTCGGTGCGCTTTATCTGCGGCACTCAGGACAACCATAAGGCGCTGGAGAAGCGGCTGGCGGAGTTTCTCGGGATGGAGGATGCGATTCTCTACTCCTCCTGCTTTGACGCCAATGGTGGCCTGTTTGAAACGCTGCTGGATGCGCAGGATGCAGTGATCTCTGACGCGCTGAATCACGCCTCTATCATCGACGGCGTCCGGCTGTGCAAAGCGCAGCGTTACCGTTATGCCAACAACGACATGGACGGGCTGCGCACGGCGCTTCAGACGGCGCGTGACAACGGCGCGCGGCATATTCTGATCGCCACCGATGGCGTCTTCTCTATGGATGGGGTGATTGCCAATCTGCCTGCAATCTGCGATCTGGCCGATGAGTTCTCTGCGCTGGTTATGGTGGATGATTCCCATGCGGTGGGCTTTGTCGGGAACAGTGGACGCGGCACCCATGAATATTGTGACGTAATGGGCCGGGTCGACATTATTACCGGAACGCTGGGTAAAGCGCTGGGCGGCGCATCCGGCGGTTACACCGCCGCGAAAGCTGAAGTGGTGGAGTGGCTGCGCCAGCGCTCCCGTCCCTATCTGTTCTCCAATTCCCTCGCGCCAGCCATCGTTGCCGCCTCGCTGCGGGTGCTGGATCTGCTCAGCGAAGGCGACGGGCTGCGCCAGCGTCTGTGGGATAACGCCCGCTTCTTTCGCGAGCAGATGACGGCAGCAGGCTTTACCCTGGCCGGTGCCGATCACGCGATTATCCCGGTGATGCTCGGGGAAGCGCGTGTCGCCCAGGCGTTTGCCCGCCTGCTGCAACAGGAAGGCATCTACGTGACCGGTTTCTTCTATCCGGTGGTGCCGAAGGGGCAGGCTCGTATTCGCACCCAAATCTCGGCGGCGCACACTCAGCAACAGCTGGAACGTGCGGTAACCGCCTTTACCCGCATCGGCAAACAACTGGGCGTCATCGCCTGAGGAGTCGGTTATGAAAGCACTCGCCAAACTGAAGAAGGAACCGGGCATCTGGATGGTGGACGATGCGCCAGTGCCTGAGCCGGGGCATAACGATCTGCTGATTAAAATCCGTAAAACCGCTATCTGTGGAACCGATATACATATCTACAACTGGGATGACTGGTCGCGTAAAACCATTCCGGTGCCCATGATTGTCGGCCATGAATATGTGGGTGAGGTGGTTGCTATCGGGCAGGAGGTGAAAGGCTTCACCATTGGCGATCGGGTCTCGGGCGAGGGGCATATCACCTGTGGGCATTGCCGCAACTGCCGTGCCGGACGCACGCACCTGTGCCGGAACAGTGTGGGGGTCGGGGTAAACCGCCAGGGCTGCTTTGCGGAATATCTGGTCATCCCGGCGTTTAACGCGTTTAAAATTCCCGACAACATTTCCGACGAGCTGGCGGCTATTTTTGACCCCTTTGGCAACGCGGTGCATACCGCACTCTCCTTCGATCTGGTTGGTGAGGATGTGCTGATCTCCGGCGCAGGGCCGATCGGGATCATGGCCGCCGCTATCTGTCGCCACGTTGGCGCACGCAACGTGGTGATCACGGATATCAACGAATATCGTCTGGATCTGGCGCGAAAAATGGGGGTCACCCGCGCGGTTAATGTCGCGCATGAAGATCTCCGTGATGTGATGCAGGCGCTGGGCATGACCGAAGGCTTTGATGTCGGGCTGGAGATGTCCGGCGCGCCGCCCGCTTTCCGCGCACTGCTGGAGGTGATGAATCACGGCGGACGGATTGCCCTGCTCGGCATTCCACCGGGTGAAATGGCGATCGACTGGAATCAGGTGATCTTCAAGGGTCTCTTTATCAAAGGGATTTATGGCCGGGAGATGTTTGAAACCTGGTACAAAATGGCGGCGCTGATCCAGTCCGGCCTCGATTTAACCCCGATCATTACCCATCGTTTCGGCATCGACGATTTCCAGCAGGGCTTTGATGAGATGCGCTCAGGGCGCTCGGGAAAAGTGATACTGAACTGGGATTAACGCAGCGGCCGCCGGGACGGCCGCCTGCTCAGCTTCGCTTCTTCTCTTCGTCGGTCAGGTAGCGCACTTTGCGCGTATAATCCTGGCCTTTGAAGTTCAGCGGCTGCTGCGGATCGGCAAGGTATTTCTGCCACTCTGACAACGGGAATCCGCCATGCGCGCCTACCACTTCAGAGGGGATCACCGCCGACTGGCCGCCAATTTTTTTCGAGACCGGCCAGTTGGCCCATTCTCCCAGATTGACGGTTTTAATATCCAGCATGTCCAGCAACACCGCGAGCGGCAGCTGATCGGTCGGCGGCTGGCTGTCGTTCATCAGATTCCAGGTATCATTAAACAGCGTCAGCCACAGCGGTGAAATGCGCTGCCAGACGTCGCGGGTGGCCGCCAGGTAAGCTCCGTTAACGTGATCCACCAGATAAGGCCGGACGCTGTGCGGATAGTAGGCGGGAATCGCCTCCTGGGGCGCTTCAGCCAGCTTGGCAATCATCTTTCCCTGACGGAAGCTGGAGTAGAGATGGCCCGGCTTCATCATGATCTCTGGCATTTTAAGCAGATTGAGGTCGGAATCGATCATCAGAATGCCGTCGCCCTCAGCCTGCAGGGGAGCCTGCAGCTTAATCAAACGGCTGCGGTAGATCTGCTTGTAGCGATAGGAGGCTTCCCGATGTGGCACATCCAGCGTTGCCACGCGGGTTTTCGCCGGCAGGCTGCCAAAGGCATGAGCGGGCTGATCGCTGACAATTACAATCTCTTTTACCTGAGTGGCAAAGCGTGCCGCAAAATCGGTGCTGAGCCGCGCTTCTTCGATATAGTCCGCGCCGGTACAGGGGATCACCACAGAGGTGACCGGCACCGAACCCTGCACCTCTTTATGCGAATAGGGCAGATTATGGCGCGCTCTGATGTGACGGTATCGGGGATTCAAAAAGTTAAGCATGAGGTTTCTTTCTGGTGACGCTCTGTAAGATATTCTCGACACCGCTGATATAGGTTTCAATGGCGTACTGTTCACGGACACGTTTTGCTGCCGCATTGATCAGGCGCTGACGCAAATGCGCATCTTCCCACAGCGCAGTAAGCTGCTGGGTCAGCTGCACCACGTTGCCATAATCAAACAGCAACCCGGTTTCGTCATGACTGATCAATTCGGCAGTGCCGACGACCCGGGAGCCGACGACGGCGGTATTTACCAGCATCGCTTCCAGCACCACCCGCGGTAAGCCCTCGCTGCGCGAGGCAAGAATAAAGGTATCAAAGGCGGTCAGGTAATCCAGCGCATTGTTCTGGAAGCCCGTAAAGACCACGTGATGCTGAATATTCTCGGCGGTTGCCAGTTGCAGCAGATGCTGCAGTTCCGGACCCGCCCCGACGATCACCATTTTCCAGTCGGCCTGAGGATTAGCACGTTTAAAGCGGCCCAGCGCCTGCAGAATATGGTGGTTAGATTTACGTAATATCAGAGAGCCGATCGAGCCAAAGACAAACGTCGACGGGGATAGCTTAAAACGCTGGCGTACCTCAAGGCGATCAGGCAGAGGCTGGTGGATATCGATAGCATTACTGACGGTGAAACAGCGTTCAGCATCAACACCGTGGCTGCGCAGGGTCTTACTGACGCCCTGCGAGACGGCGATCACCGCCTGACAATTCTGATTCACCATACTGACCAGCCGTGGCTCCAGGACCGGATCGATACGGCAGTGCTGCACTACCGCGACGTCCAGGCTGCGCGCCGCCAGGTAGCCCTCTATATTGGTGCTGGGCTGGTTATTCATATAGAGGGTGTCAAACTTCCCCAGCTGCAGCAGGGAATGGATCTTGCTGGCGTTGGGAATGACCCGCCAGCGCGTATCGATCTCATCGATGGCGCGCTTTTTGAGTTTTTTATTGAAAAACAGCAGCGCACGCGTGGCTTCTTTCACAAACTTTGCCCAGCGCGGCTGTCTGATTTGCGGAATAAAAAAGACCGGAATAGCCAGTGCATTGAGGGTGGCCTCAATGGTTTCATCGTTGCCACGGCTGTAGTTATGATAAAAACAGCAGGTGATATCAAATTTCTGACGATCGATACGTTTCAGCAGCTCCAGCATACTGTTGGTGCCGCCGCCCCACTCTCTGCCGTTATCCAGCAGCAGGATTTTTTGTTTATTAATCGTCATCCCTATCACTGTTCCCGCACAGCCCGTTATTGCCCGACCCAGGATTATAGTAATTTCTGCGCATAATTGAACGCTAAGCCTGAGACTTAGCATTCATAGTACATTCAGAACAGGTTTTTCAGCGTTTTAAACAGCGGACTGGTGTTCAGGCTCTCACCGATGACCGCCAGAGCGCGGGTCGCCGGAACTGGGGCCAGCGGCTGCTTCGGCTTACACAGCGCCGCAGGCTGGAAGCGAGGTGTCGCCGGTTTGGCCAGTGCCACCGGTGTCCGGGACGCGCGGTGAAGCGGCTCGTTCAGCAGCTGGCTGGGGCGAACCAGCGTAATATCGGCTGGCAGGGTGGGCAGCATCTGCTGCAGGACCCGCACGGTGGCAGGGTGAGGATGCCCAATGGCAATGGCGTATCCGTCGCGCTGCGCCAGCTTCACCGCCCGGCTGAACTGCTGGCGGATGGCATTGCTGTCCTGGCTGTCATCAAGAAAGACCCGGCGTTTTAACACGCTGACCTGGGTGCCCTGAGCCGCCGGCACGGCCTGGCTGTTGGCAATGGTCATGCTGTCCAGAAAGTAGAGGTTGTAGTGGTTCAGCGCCTGCATCACCTTCTGCATACCGGACAGGCTTGATGTCATCCTGCTGCCCATATGGTTGTTCAGACCGACCGCATAAGGCACGTTGTTCACCGCATTACGCATGATGCGGGCCACCTCTTCACTGCTCATCTCCGGCGTCAGCGTATCTTTTTCCAGCGGCTGTTTGCTCAGGGGCGCCATCGGCAGATGGATCAGGACCTCATGCCCTCCCTGATGCGCGCGGGTCGCCATCTCATGGGCATGAGGCGCGTTGGGCAACACGGCCACCGAAATGGCCTGCGGCATCTGCAGGACTTTGTTCTCTTCGGCAGGGCGATAGCCGAAATCATCAATGACAATGGCCAGTTTACCCGCCTGCGCAGCGAAGCTGAACAGCAGGGCACTTAACAGAAGGGAGATCTTTCGACGTTGCAGCAAAACCTATTTTCCTAACCACGGCAGTGGATTGACGGCCTGTCCCTGACGTCGGATTTCAAAATAGAGCGACGGGGTACCGCGGCCACCACTGGTGCCCACCAGTGCGATAGGCTGTCCTGCCTTCACCTGCGTACCCACGCTCACCAGCGCACTCTGGTTGTAGCCATAGAGACTCATATCGCCTTTACCGTGCTCCAGCACCACGACCAGACCGTAGCCCTGCAGCCAGTCAGCCATCAGCACACGACCGTCGGCAATCGCCCTGACCTCGGTGCCTTCGCGCGCATCGATCACCAGACCTTTCCAGCGTAATTCACCCTGCAGCTGTTCGCCAAAGCGATGTTCGATGCGACCGCGTACAGGCCACATCGCCTGTCCGCCTGCGCGACCCAGTCCACCGGTGCGGGCCACCAGTTCGCGTTCGCTCTGGGTCGGCTGATAACTGGAGCCTTTTGCTTTCGCCTGCGCCTGACGCTGACGTACTTTTTCCGCCTCACGCGCTTCACGGGCGGCACGTTCGCGTGCCTCGCGTTCCGCCCGCGCGATCTTGTCCTGCAGGCGGCTTTCGTTCTGCCGCATCTCGACCAGATCGGCCTGATCTTTTTCCAGCGCGCTTTCCAGCGACGTCAGGGTCTTTTTACGGGCGTCGCTCGCCTGCTGCAGCTTCTGTTGCTGACTCTGCTGCTGGGCGAGTAGGGTTTTCTGCTGCTGTTGCTTCTGCTCCAGCGCGGCGCGTTGCTGATCTAAATCCTGACGCGTCTTTTGCAGCGATTCGATACTTTTCTGACGGGCCGCGTTCAGATAGCCGAAATAAGCCAGAATGCGCTCGCTGCGCTGGCTCTCTTCGCCACCCAGCAAAAGCTGCACGCCGCTGTGCTGGCCCTGACGGAAAGCCGCATCAAGCTGCTCAGACAGCAGGTTTTCCTGCTGGCTTTGCTGTTTCTCAAGGCGGGCAATAGAGGCGGTAAGCTGCTTTATTTCGTCATTCAGGGCGGAGAGGCTGTTGCGGGTGTCACGCAACTGGCGACTCGCCTGCGCGATGATTTTTTCCTGGCTCTGAAGCTGATCCAGCAGTTTACTGCGCTGCACCTTCTGCGCTTTAACGCTTTTCTCTTTCTCAGCAATGTTTTGCTGGATGGATTGCAGCTGAGATTTGCTGTCTTCCGCACTTTGGGCTGCGGCAGGCAATAACAGTGCGCCCGCACAAAGCAGGCTAAGGGAGAGGCTGGACAGGTGGCTGAACAACGGCAGGTTATCGCCGTTGGAACGGGTCCTTGTGTGCGAAACGGTTGTTTTTCCCTTCATAGGCCAATGATTATTCCACGATGAACCGCCGCTTACCAGTGCTCCCCACGGGCATTTGCTTTTCCGGTTATGTCCACATTCACAACGACATGGATTAAGCCTTACGCCATTTTTGCTATTCAGCCACTTTTTTTGGAAAATGGAGCACAAATCGATACTCTGGCCGCATAGCATCTGTACATGCGAAGTGGCGCAGGTATACTCAGAACCCTTGTTTTAGCTTATTAGCCCGGTCTGGAGTCGTTACCCCTCATGCAAGAAATTATGCAGTTTGCAAGCAATCACCCCATCCTGAGTCTCGCATGGGTCGTTTTACTCGTTATGGTGATTGTCACTACCGTTAAAGGGATGTTCTCTAAGGTAAAAACGATCAGCCGCGGTGAAGCCACCCGCCTGATTAACAAAGAGGACGCGGTAGTGGTAGACGTGCGTTCGCGTGACGATTTCCGCAGAGGGCATATTTCAGGCGCGCAGAACATTGCTGCCGCTGAGATTAAAAAAGGCAACCTGGGCGAACTGGAAAAGCACAAAGCACAGCCCATAATTGTGGTGTGTGCAACCGGACAGAGCGCTGCCGATCCTGCTGCCCACCTGAGCGCGGCAGGCTTCACCCAGGTTTCAGTGCTGAAAGATGGTATCAGCGGCTGGAGCGGCGAAAACCTGCCACTGGTTCGCGGCAAATAATCCTACAGAGGTGCTGAGCATGGCAAACGTTGAAATGTATACCAAGGCCACCTGTCCTTACTGCCATCGGGCGAAGGCGCTGCTGACGCAAAAAGGCGTCGCGTTTCAGGAGATCCCTATCGATGGCGACATGGCGAAACGCGAAGAGATGATTAAGCGTAGCGGCCGTACCACCGTACCTCAGATTTTTATTGATGCGCAGCACATCGGCGGCTGCGACGACTTATTCGCGCTCGATAATCGCGAAGGTTTAGATCCCCTACTGCAGGCGTAATTTTACGCCGGATAATCTCATACATAGGATTTGGTCACATGTCAGAACATAACACCAACGAAATGCAATTCCAGATTCAGCGCGTCTTCACCAAAGATATCTCTTTTGAAGCGCCTAATGCCCCGCAGGTTTTCCAGAAAGAGTGGGAACCGGACGTTAAACTGGATCTGGACACTGCATCTTCTCAGCTGGCTGACGAAGTGTACGAAGTCGTCCTTCGTGTGACTGTAACCGCTAACGTGGGCGAAGAGACCGCTTTCCTGTGTGAAGTACAGCAGGCGGGTATTTTCACCATCAGCGGTATTGAAGGAACGCAGATGGCACATTGCCTGGGCGCTTACTGCCCGAACATCCTGTTCCCGTATGCCCGCGAATGTATTACCAGCCTGGTATCACGAGGCACCTTCCCGCAGCTGAACCTGGCACCGGTTAACTTTGATGCGCTGTTCATGAACTACCTGCAGCAGCAGCAAGGTGAAGAAGGTGCTGAACACCATCAGGATGCCTGATGACCACACACGCTTCGATTAGCGTCATCGGTGCCGGCTCCTACGGCACCGCTCTGGCGATTACGCTGGCCCGTAACGGCAATCCGGTACAGTTGTGGGGACATAATCCTTCGCACCTTGCGCAACTCCAGACAGACCGCTGCAACACGGCCTTTTTGCCCGATGTTCCTTTCCCCGACAATCTCTCCCCTGAACCTGACCTGACCCGCGCCATTGCCGCCAGCCGCGACCTGTTGATCGTGGTGCCAAGTCATGTGTTTGGCGATGTGCTGCAGCAGATCAAGCCGCATCTGCGACCAGACTCCCGTATCGTCTGGGCGACCAAGGGGCTGGAAAAAGAGACCGGACGACTGCTGCAGGATGTGGCACGCGACATTGTGGGCGATGCCATCCCGCTGGCCGTGATCTCTGGCCCCACCTTTGCCAGAGAGCTGGCTGCTGGCCTGCCTACCGCGATTGCGCTGGCGGCAACGGATGCGCAGTTTGCCGACGACCTGCAGCAGAAGCTGCACTGCGGAAAAAGTTTCCGCGTCTACAATAATCCCGACTTCATCGGCGTACAGCTGGGCGGCGCGGTAAAAAACGTGATTGCCATTGGCGCCGGGATGTCCGACGGGATTGGATTTGGCGCGAATGCGCGTACCGCACTGATCACCCGTGGGCTGGCCGAAATGAGCCGTCTGGGCGCTGCGTTAGGTGCCGATCCCACCACCTTTATGGGGATGGCGGGCCTGGGCGATCTGGTGCTGACCTGCACCGATAACCAGTCGCGCAACCGTCGTTTTGGCATGATGCTGGGCCAGGGTGAGGATGTCGATAGCGCACAACGCATTATCGGACAAGTTGTAGAAGGCTACAGAAACACGAAAGAAGTCAAAGCGTTGGCTGCGCGTATGGGCGTGGAAATGCCGATTACTGAGCAGATTTATCAGGTACTGTATTGCGAAAAACCGGCGAGAGATGCAGCATTGAGCCTGCTGGGACGAACAAGGAAGGACGAAAACAGCACAGGCTAACGCAGGACGCGTAGCATCATCACCTGCAGCGCCATTCAGGCGCTTTTTTTATCGGGAGAAAACAGCAATGTCGTCTGATGAGTTAGAACTGGTCTGGAATAATATCAAAGCAGAAGCACGCGCCCTGGCTGATTGTGAGCCGATGCTGGCCAGCTTCTTTCACGCGACATTGCTTAAGCATGAAAATCTCGGCAGTGCACTGAGTTATATGCTGGCCAATAAGCTGGCGAATCCGATAATGCCCGCCATCGCTATTCGTGAGATCGTCGAAGAGGCTTACCGCGAAGATCCATCAATGATCCTGTCTGCAGCATACGATATTCAGGCCGTGCGTCAGCGCGACCCGGCGGTGGATAAATACTCTACGCCTCTGCTCTATCTCAAAGGTTTTCACGCCCTGCAGGCCTACCGCATTGGTCACTGGCTGTGGAATGAAGGCCGCCGCGCCCTGGCGGTCTATCTGCAGAATGAAATCTCTGTCTCCTTTGCCGTTGATATCCATCCGGCGGCCAGCATTGGTCATGGCATCATGCTCGACCATGCCACCGGCATCGTCATTGGTGAAACGGCCGTGGTGGAGAACGACGTTTCGATCCTGCAATCGGTGACGCTGGGCGGAACCGGCAAAACCAGTGGCGACCGTCATCCGAAGATCCGTGAGGGGGTGATGATTGGTGCCGGTGCAAAAGTTCTGGGGAATATTGAAGTGGGTAAAGGAGCAAAAATCGGTGCCGGTTCGGTGGTGCTACAGCCTGTACCGCCGCACACCACGGCAGCAGGCGTGCCCGCACGCATCGTCGGCAAGCCCGGCAGCGACAAGCCGTCGATGGATATGGATCAGCACTTCAACGGCAGCCTGGCGGGTTTTCAGTTTGGCGACGGCATCTAGTCTTTAATCAGCGCGCCCGCATAATCCAGCTGGCGCCACGCTTCATAAACCACCACCGAAACGGCGTTCGACAGGTTCATACTGCGGCTTTCGGCTCTCATCGGGATCCGGATTTTCTGCTCTGCCGGTAACGCCGCCAGGATCGCCGCCGGAAGCCCGCGGCTCTCCGGTCCGAACAGCAGATAATCTCCCGCCTGATACGCGACAGCGCTGTGTGCAGGCGTCCCTTTGGTCGTCAGCGCAAACAGGCGTTTCGGTGACTCGGAGGCGATAAACGCCGGATAGTCAGCGTGAAATTTAATTGCGGTAAATTCGTGGTAATCCAGTCCCGCACGGCGCAGGCGTTTGTCATCCCACGCAAAGCCAAGCGGCTGGATCAGATGAAGCTGAAAGCCCGTATTGGCGCAAAGACGAATGATATTGCCGGTATTCGGCGGAATTTCTGGTTCAAACAAGACAATGTTAAGCATAAGGCCCCCGATGACAGGGGCCGAAGCATAGCAAATTATTGGCGGCCGGAGGAGTAGAGCGGCAGCCAGAGGGTGAGACGCAGGCCGCCCAGCGGGCTGTCATCGGCTTTTACCCAGCCCCGATGCTGCTGTACGGCCGTGTCGACGATCGCCAGGCCGAGACCGGTGCCGCCTGACTCGCGGTCGCGCGCTTCATCGGTCCGGTAGAAGGGACGGAAAATCTGTTCACGATCTTCCGGGCTGACGCCAGGACCGTCATCATCCACATGCACCGTGATGCCGGAAATATCGACCGAGAAGCTGACGCTGATGTGCGAGTGGGAATAACGCAGCGCGTTGCGCACGATATTTTCCAGCGCACTCTCCAGCGCATGCGGGTTGCCATAAAGCGGCCACGGGCCAGGCGGATAGGGGATATCCATCTTCTTACCCATCTGCTCAGCTTCAAAGCGCGCATCTTCCAGCACCCCATTCCACAGCTGATTCGCCTTCATCGCCTCGCTGACCAGCGCATTTTTATGCTGGGTGCGCGACAGCACCAGCAGGTCGTTGATCATGCCATCGAGACGCTGCGCTTCCATTTCGATGCGGCCCAGCTCTTTACTTTCGCCCTGACGCCGGCGCAGCAGTGCGGTCGCCAGCTGCAGGCGGGTCAGCGGGGTACGAAGTTCATGGCTGATGTCGGATAACAGCCGTTGCTGACCGGTCATCATCCGCTCCAGCGCGCTCACCATCTGGTTAAAGCTCGACCCCGCAGCCAGAAACTCCTGAGGCCCCGACTCCAGCTCTGGATGCTGGCGCAGATTCCCGCTGGCCACCTCATCGGCCGCATATTTTAACTTACGTGCCGGACGCGCCAGGCTCCAGGCGAGCCACAGCAGCAGCGGCGAGCTGATCAGCATGGTAACGATCAGCAGCAGAAGGGGACGGTCAAACAGCAGATTGACGAAATCGAGCTGAGAACTGTTGGCCGGGCGGATCATATAAAGCTGGTAGTTATCTTCGCCATCCCGGACGGCGAAAGGCCCTACCAGCTCAACACGGCCATACTTCTTTTTCTGCGGATGATCGGCATTGTCAGACTGGCCGATAAAGTTACGGATCACCTGCATTTCATTATGCTGCGCACCGATCACCCGACCTTCGCTGGTCACTAACAGCAGCCGCTGACCTGGCGGTGCCCACTTTTCCACGGCCCGAAACAGACGACGCCACCACATCAGATCGTTAGGGGGATCCTGCGACAGCTCAGCTTCGACATGCTGCTCGATCATGATGCCCTGCCGCTGTTCACTCTCCAGCAGCGAGGTCATCTGTCGTGAATCGAGCTTGGGCACCATGAGCACCAGCATCAGCACCAGCGCCAGGGTTAACCAGAAGATGGCGAAGATACGGGTGGTCAGACTTCCTATCATGACGCTGAAACCATCAGATAGCCGCGGCCCCGCAAGGTTTTAAACCAGGGATGACCATCGTGACGCTCAGGCAGTTTGCGACGCAGATTGGAGATGTGCATATCGATGGCGCGGTCAAAAGGGGTCAGGCGCTTGCCCAGCACTTCCTGACTCAGGTGCTCACGCGATACCACCTGGCCCAGATGCTGTGCCAGCAGGTAGAGCAGGGTGAACTCCGTACCGGTAAGCTCCAGCGTCACATCGTTAAAGCTGGCCTCCTGGCGACCCGGATTGAGGCGCAGGCAGTCGACTTCCAGCGTAGGAGAGCTGTTGTCGTGCTGCTGCTGCTGCTCACTCCAGTTCGAGCGGCGCAGAATAGCGCGGATACGCGCCACCAGTTCGCGATCGTTAAAGGGTTTAGGCAGATAGTCATCTGCACCCAGTTCGAGGCCCAGTACGCGATCCAGCTCGCTGCCGCGCGCGGTTAGCATGATGACGGGGGTCTGATGTTGCTGACGCAGTTCTTTCAGGGTGTCGATACCGTTTTTCTTCGGCATCATGACATCCAATAAAAGCAGATCAATAGAGTTATCGAGCAGGTTCAGTGCCTGTTCGCCATCGCTGGCGACCACCACTTCAAACCCTTCCATTTCTAACAATTCTTTTAAAAGCGAAGTTAATTCGCGGTCGTCATCTACCAACAGGATTTTATTCATTTTTGTAGCCCTCCGCAGGCAAAATACCGTGTTCCTGGCGCACCTATCCATCGCTTTACGTAGTTTTACACCCCCTGACGGATGTTTGCAGCTGTCGCCGTACACTGGCTCTCGTTGAATCGCAAAACGGAACGAACTGGAGTACACGATGCGCACATTAACCGCCGTCGTCCTTGCCTCAGCGGTGGCGCTGAGTGGTGCCAGCGCAGGTGCCCGGGAGGCGACGACGATTGACGAAATGCATCATGGCGGATTGCCGACAGGCAGTATGACGCAAAATCCGCAAAGCCACATGTTCGATGGCATCGAGTTGACGGAAGAGCAGCGTCAGCAGATGCGTGACCTGATGCAACAGGCCCGGCATGAGCGCCCGGTCGTTCACATTGACGATATTGCAGCACTGCATGAATTAGTCACTGCAGACCAGTTTAACGAAGCGGCCATCCGCGAAAAGGCGGAAGTTATCGCCCGTGTTCAGGTTGAACAGCAGGTTGAGCTGGCCCGCGTACAGAATCAGATGTTTCAGCTGCTGACGCCGGCCCAGCAGGCCAGGGTTCAGCAGAATTATCAGCAGCGGCTTAACGAGCTGCGCCATATTTCGAAATTGCAGCCAGCGTCATCGCTGCAGGCAGTGAGTCGTACCAGCAGTAACCAGTAACATAGTATCCCTGTTTTCCTTGCCATAGACACATCCCTGTCTTCCCCCGCCATGATGGTGGGGGTTTTTTTTATCTTTTTTTCACTTTTTTTATTTTGACAGGAATCATCACTCTGTAACAAAAGCCGCTTTTTATTAGCGCCTGTTTAACGTTTGTTTGCCAGTCCTGCCGATTTATGACTTTACGGGCCACTCTTTCGCGTTAAGCGTACCGGTAGGTTTTTCAGACGGATGAAACCGGCTAACCTGCTGAAAGACAATAAGTTACTGACCCGCCTCTTGATTTTCATTCAACTAATCAATGGGTTGCTTATCCCGCGTTACGCTTGCCGGTTTAGGCGCACCCTCTACACTTAGTTCTGTCACTGCAGGGAAATGCAGTGTCTTTGCGAAGTCTCAGGGAGCAGCAACCACATTATGTAGTCCTGAATGAATCTATTAACGGAGTAAGTTATGGCAGAGCATCGTGGTGGTTCAGGTAATTTCGCAGATAATCCGCAAAAAGCGTCTGAAGCCGGTAAAAAAGGCGGCCAGAACAGCGGCGGCGGAAATTTTAAAAACGATCGTGAAAAAGCATCAGAAGCCGGGAAAAAAGGCGGCAAGAAGTAATCGCCTCTCTTCCTTAGGGCGGGCCTGCCTCTGAGCATGGCCTGATCCTGATGTGTATGACACTCTGCCCCGTCCTCTGTGAGGTCGGGGCTTGTTTTTTTCTCCCTTTCAAACCCTGTCACTGTCAAAAGAAACTGACCGGCTGAGCGACCTGCTGAGCACGCTCCGCTTCCCGGTGTTAAACTGCAGCCACTCTTTCATCTGAGTGCGTATCGTCATCGATGCGCTACAGGAAAACTGGCATGCAACCCTCTTATGGCCGACTGGTAAAGCGCGCTGCGCTTGCCGCTACCATTCTTGCTTCTGTGTTGTTACTCGTGAAAATCTTTGCCTGGTGGTACACCGGATCGGTGAGTCTGCTGGCCTCTCTGGTGGACTCGTTGGTCGATATCGCCGCCTCGCTCACTAATCTGCTGGTCGTACGCTATGCCCTGCAGCCGGCTGATGAAGATCATACCTTCGGCCATGGCAAAGCGGAGTCACTGGCCGCGCTGGCCCAGAGTATGTTTATTTCCGGTTCGGCCCTGTTCCTGTTTCTGACCGGCCTGCAGCATCTGGCCTCCCCCAATGTGCTGCGCGCACCGGACGTCGGGATTGCGGTGACCGTGGTGGCACTGAGTTCGACGCTGATTCTGGTCGCCTTTCAGCGCTGGGTGGTACGCAAAACCTGCAGTCAGGCAATCCGGGCCGATATGCTGCACTACCAGTCGGACGTCATCATGAACGGTGCCATTTTGATTGCGCTGGTGCTGAGCAGCTATGGCTTTGCGCGCGCAGACGCCCTGTTCGCGCTGGGGATTGGCCTGTTTATTCTCTACAGCGCGCTGCGTATGGGCTACGAGGCGGTGCAGTCGCTGCTGGACCGCGCGTTGCCGGAAGAGGAGCGGCAGCAGATCCTGACCCTCGCCACCACCTGGCCGCAGGTGCAGGGCGTTCACGATTTGCGCACCCGTCAGTCCGGGCCGACTAAATTTATTCAGCTTCATCTGGAGCTGGAGGATCAGCTGCCGCTGGTACAGGCGCATCGGGTTGCCGATCAGGTTGAGAAGGCGCTACGTAAAGAATTTCCCGGATCGGACGTAATTATCCATCAGGATCCCTGTTCTGTGGTACCGTTCGAGAAACAGGATTCTGCCGGTTTTTAACCCAACTGAATCAATTTGATACGCAAGGTATGACCTGGCGTTAACATTGCTGCAAAAATTAGTGAAAAGTTGTCTGACCTGAATCAATTCAGCAGCAAGCCTTTGATATACTATCTGCCATCACATGTCGCGCGAGTCATAAATGGCCGTCTGCCGCGATCGACAGGCAGGATTAACCCTTAGTTTGAACAATCCAGAGGTTGTCATGATCAAGAAAATTGGTGTATTAACCAGCGGCGGTGACGCCCCAGGCATGAACGCAGCTATTCGCGGAGTGGTACGTTCCGCGCTGAGTGAAGGACTGGAAGTTTTTGGGATCTATGACGGCTATCTGGGACTGTACGAAGATCGCATGATCAACCTCGATCGCTACAGCGTCTCTGACATGATCAATCGCGGCGGCACGTTCCTGGGCTCGGCGCGTTTTCCTGAGTTCCGTAACGAAGATATCCGTCAGGTCGCCATTGAGAACATGAAAAAGCGCGGCATCGATGCGCTGGTGGTGATTGGCGGTGATGGTTCCTATATGGGTGCCAAGCGACTGACTGAGATGGGCTTCCCCTGCATCGGTCTGCCCGGCACCATCGATAACGACGTTGCCGGAACAGATTACACCATCGGTTACTTCACTGCGCTGGAAACGGTGGTGGAAGCGATTGACCGCCTGCGTGATACCTCTTCTTCGCACCAGCGCATCTCTATCGTTGAAGTGATGGGCCGCTACTGTGGCGATCTGACGCTGGCGGCGGCGATTGCCGGTGGCTGTGAGTTCATCGTGCTGCCAGAGTTCCCCTACACCCGCGAAGAGCTGGTGGCGGAGATCAAAGCGGGCATCGCCAAAGGGAAGAAACATGCCATCGTGGCGATTACCGAGCACATCTGCGATATCGACGATCTGGCGCGTTACATCGAAACAGAAACCAAACGTGAAACCCGTTCGACCGTACTGGGTCACATTCAGCGTGGCGGTGCGCCCTGCGCCTATGACCGCATTCTGGCGTCGCGGATGGGTGCCTACTCCATTGAACTGCTGATGCAGGGTTATGGCGGCCGCTGCGTCGGTATTCAGAACGAGAAGATGGTCCATCACGACATCATTGACGCGATTGAAAACATGAAGCGTCCGTTCAAGCGTGACTGGCTCGACACCGCGAAAAAACTCTACTGATCATACGGCGGAGCGTGCTGCACAGCACGCTCCGGCAGTCTGGCTCTATATTCCTCGCAGTTATAACCGCTTATTTTTAATTCTTTAATCTCTCAATTGGTTTATGTCACGCTTAGCCCATAACGACATTGGGAGAGTGCGTAATGAACAAGTGGAGTATTGGTGTTACCCTGTTGCTGGCCTCGACCAGCGTTCTGGCGAAAGACATTCAGCTGTTAAACGTTTCCTACGACCCAACGCGTGAGCTGTACGAACAGTACAACAAAGCGTTCAGTGCGCACTATAAACAGGAAACCGGCGATAATGTTGTCGTACGTCAGTCACATGGCGGCTCCGGTAAGCAGGCGACCTCCGTCATCAACGGCATTCGTGCCGATGTGGTCACGCTGGCGTTGCAATCGGATGTCGATGCCATTGCCGAGCGGGGACGTATCGATAAAAACTGGCAACAGCGTCTGCCGGACAACTCTGCGCCTTATACCTCGACCATTGTCTTCCTGGTGCGTAAAGGGAACCCGAAAGGGATCCATGACTGGAGCGACCTGACGAAACCCGGCGTCTCCGTGATTACCCCCAACCCGAAAACCTCCGGCGGTGCACGCTGGAACTACCTGGCAGCCTGGGGCTGGGCGCTGGACCACAACAATGGCGATCAGGCAAAAGCCCTGGCGTACGTCAGAGCGCTGTTTAAAAACGTTGAGGTGCAGGATTCCGGGGCACGCGGCGCAACTAATACCTTCGTGGAGCGCGGAATTGGTGATGTGCTGATCGCCTGGGAAAATGAAGCCTACCTGGCGGTGAATAAGCTGGGCAAAGATAAGTTTGAGATTGTCACCCCGAGCGAATCCATTCTGGCGGAACCGACGGTGTCAGTGGTCGATAAAGTGGTGGACGAAAAAGAGACGCGCAAAGTCGCCGATGCCTACCTGAAGTATCTCTACTCGCCGGAAGGTCAGACGATTGCAGCACAGAACTACTATCGCCCGCGTGATGCTGAAATCGCGAAGAAATTCTCCAGCACCTTTGCGCCGGTGAAGCTGTTTACCGTTCAGGATAAGTTTGGCGGCTGGGCGCAGGCACAGAAAGCGCACTTTGCCGATGGCGGCAGCTACGACAAGGTCATGAAACCCTGATCTCTGGCGGTCAGCGCCGATTGGCGCTGACCGCTGATCTTTCCTCTTCGCCCCGATGATCCCTTCTGATTCGAATACCCCGTGACATTCTTTTCCTGCCAGGCGAGGATGCAGGCTGCTTAGCCATTCAGGAAGCGTCATCATGCCGATAAAACGTCGTGCAGCCCGTCTGGCTGCCGGTCTGCTGGTGCTGGTCATTGCGGGAATGCTGGCGGCTGCCATGCATTTCAAAAAGAACAGCGATGCGCTGTGGCAGATTGTCAGCGAACAATGTCTGCCCGGTCAGCAGCGTCATGGCGATCCCGCACCCTGTCAGCGCGTCGATCTCAGCCAGCACTATGCGATGCTGAAAGACCGCAACGGGCCGCTGCAGTATCTGCTGATCCCGACCAACAGGATCAGCGGCATCGAAAGCCCGACCTTACTCCATCCCGGCACGCCCAATTATTTTGCCCTTGCCTGGCATGAACGCTCCCTGCTGGCGCAGCGTCACGGTTCGCCTGTCGATGACCGGGTGCTCTCACTGGCGATTAATGCCCACTATGGGCGCACGCAGAATCAGCTGCACATTCATCTCTCCTGCCTGCGGGCCGATGTGCGTCAGCAGCTCGACCGGCTGACACCGCCGCGCAGCGATCAGTGGCAGCGCGTCACGCTGCGCAGTCACCGCTACTGGCTGCGTACCCTGACGCCGGAGGCGCTGGCGCAGCAGAGTGCGTTTATCCGGCTGGCAGACGAACAACCTGCCGCGCGGGCAGAGATGGGAAAATATGGGCTGGCTCTGGCGGAATTACGGGATGGGCGACTGGTGCTGATGACGATTGAGCAGAACTGGCTGCTGCTGAACAGGGGATCGGCGGAGGAGTTACAGGACCACAGCTGTCAGCTGATTGCGCCGACAAAAAAGGCGGCCTGAGCCGCCTCTGCTTCAGCGCCTCAGACTCAGGCGTTTTTGGCCGCCGCTGCCGCTTTTACGATGACAGCGAAAGCGTCCGCTTTCAGTGACGCACCGCCAACCAGCGCACCATCGATGTCAGGCTGGGTGAAGAGCTCAGCCGCATTTTTGTCGTTCACTGAGCCGCCATACTGAATGATGACCTGCTCTGCGATGGCCGCATCTTTCTTCGCGATATGATCACGAATGAATTTGTGGACAGCCTGTGCCTGCGCTGGGGTGGCAGATTTGCCGGTGCCGATAGCCCAGACCGGCTCATACGCGATGACCGCATCTTTAAAGGCTTCTGCGCCCTGGGATTCCAGCACAGCATCCAGCTGACGCGCGCAGACTTCTTCGGTTTTACCCGCTTCGTTTTCCGCTTCGGTTTCGCCGATGCACAGCACCGGTACCAGACCCGCAGCTTTCAGCACGGCGAATTTCTTCGCGATGAATTCGTCGCTCTCTTTGTGGTAGGTGCGGCGTTCTGAGTGACCGATAATGATATATTTCGCACCGATGTCTTTCAGCATCTCTGCGGAGACTTCACCGGTGAAGGCGCCAGACAGGTTAACGTCCACATTCTGCGCACCCAGGGCGATGTGGCTGCCGGAGATAGCGTGTTTTGCCTGCTCGAGATAGAGCGCTGGTGGTGCAATCGCGACGCCACAACCTTCAACGCCAGAGAGTTCCTTGCGCAGACCGGCGATCAGTTCAGCTGTCATCTGCTTGCTGCCATTCAACTTCCAGTTACCCATAACCAGTGGATGTCGCATTCTATCCTCCGCATAACGCGATACATGAAAAATCGCTGCCAGCTGGCAGCGTTGACTGCCAGACAGTATAGAGATCAAATGTTGCGATGGCTTTGCTTTTCGTCATTTTCAGCCACTTCCTCAGGGGCTGGCGAGCGCCAGTTTGACCGGCTCAACGGCAAAGGTCAGCCCTTTGTCGCCGTGGTCCGCCACCACAAAACGGAGTGCGCCTTCCACCCGGGCAAAGTAGGGAAGATCTTTCCCCTCCTTCAGCAGTGCCTCCAGCTTTTTCCGCCCCTCATCGGCACTTAATCCCGGTACAAAGAAGCGCAGCATGGCGGTCATGTAGGTCAGCGCCTTTTGCTGTGAGGCGTTCTGATCCGGGCCGGGCAGGGGCAGCCAGGTAATCTGCAGCGTCTTGATTTTGCCGGTACCCGGCTCCAGCGCCGTCGAGGCGTACAGGGTTTCATTGATTTTGCTGGCGGCACGCGTCAGGTTGCTTTTATCCCCACGATTATCGATGGCACGATACTCCGGCAGCATCAGCGTCCCGTTGGCCTGATTATACTTTTCGCGAAACTGGCCGATAGTCATATCAAAAGTGGGTGCGCCCGCCAGCAGATAGGGGGCAGCAGGCAGCGTATCGGCCCGCTCCTGTGGTGGCGGGTCGGCGGCAAATACCGGAACCGTCAGCGCAAAGGATAACAGCAGTGCGCCAGGCAAATTCTTCATTTTGTCGATCCTAACCCGTAAACTCAGGCGCAAATTAAAACGGTTTTTATCCGCGAGGTCAAAAGCGCGGCGGTTCTCTTTCTCTGGATAATAATGCATGACGTTACAACAATGGTGTTTTTCCTGGCGTGGCCGACTGGGGCGCCGGGATTTCTGGATCTGGCAGGCGGTCTGGTTGCTGGCCACCACGCTTCTGTTTGTCTTTGCCGCTAACGACTGGCTTGATACCCAGATGGCGGCCTTCGGCGTGGTCTGTCTGCTGTGGCCCGCCAGCGCAGTCATCGTCAAACGACTGCACGACCGTAACCGTCGCGGCTACTGGGGCTTTCTGGTGATCGTGGCCTGGTTGCTGGTCGCGGGGAACTGGAGCATGCTGCCTGGAATTCTGCCCTGGCTGCTGGGGCGCGCGATTCCGTTTGTCTTACTGGCGGGTCTGCTGCTCGATCTCGGCGTCTTTCGCGGCACCCCCGGCGCTAACCGGTTTGGTGCCGCGACCCAGCCGGTGCGATACCGGCCAGCGCCTCACCAGTAATGTTCGCTGGTGATATGACCCGGTTTACGCTTCAGATGCTTGCGCATTCCGCGCGTCTCTTTCAGTAACTGTTGGGTATCGCGCACCATCTGCGGATTACCGCACAGCATCACATGACTGCTGTCGGCATCCAGGGTGAGTCCGGTCGCCTGCTCCAGCTCACCGTTTTCGATCAGCGCCGGCACCCGGCCCGTCAGCGATCCGGCGATCGCTTCGCGGCTTACCACTGTCTGAATACGCAACCGGCCGGGATAACGCTGCTGCAGTTGCTGCATCAGCGGCAAAAAGCTCAGGTCGGCGGCGTAGCGCGCGGCATGGACCAGCACGATGTTTTCAAAGCGATCCAGACCCTCGCCCTGCTGCAGCATCGACAGATAGGGACCAATCGCGGTGCCGGTGGCCAGCATCCACAAGGTTTTGCAATCCGGCACTTCATCCAGCACAAAAAATCCTGCCGCTTCTTTGGTAATCATCACCGGGTCGCCCGGCCGGAGCGCCTGAAGATGCGGACTCAGCTTGCCGTCCGGCACGGTAACCAGATAGAACTCCAGCAGATCATCGCTGGGGGCGTTGACGTAGGAGTAGGCGCGCTGAACCCGTTCACCGTCGATTTCCAGCGCGAGCTTGGCAAACTGCCCTGCGACAAAGGGATCGATGGGCGCGTTGACCCGGAGACTGAACAGCGCATCCGTCCAGTTTTTCACTTCCTTTACTTCCGCATTGACCCATTCAGCCATAATCACTCCCGGATTGTTGATTATTCAGGCAGGTCATTATTTTCGCGACTGCCCGCTGAGAATGCCAGTCTGCGGAGCGGCAAAGGCTCTAATCGTCAAACTGTTCCATTGTCTTTACAGGCTGGCCCATAAAATTGACAGCCGCAACCCCGGCCCTTTTTGCCCGCCTCTCGCTTTGTCACGCAATCCTGATATTTTGCCCGCCATAATCTGGTGACCAGCGGGTGAACCGCTGCTTAAACCTCCTTTCACAGAAAGATATTTTGCAGAATCATGATTAGTAAACTGGAAAATCGCCCGCTGCTGGTGATGCTCATTGTGCTGGTGGCCGTCGGGCAGATGGCTCAGACGATCTATGTCCCGGCGATGTCGGTAATGGCGGATGCCCTGAATGTGCGGGATGGTGCGCTGCAGCGTGTGATGGCTGCCTATCTGATGACCTATGGCGGATCCCAGCTGATCTACGGCCCGCTGTCGGACAGCGTCGGGCGGCGTCCGGTGATCCTGACGGGCATGCTGATCTTTATGATCGGCGCGGTCACTGCGCTGATGTCGACATCGCTCGACATGCTGGTGTTGGGCAGCGCGATTCAGGGGCTGGGAACCGGCGTGGCGGGCGTCATGGCGCGCACGATGCCGCGCGATCTCTATGAGGGGCACGCGCTGCGCCGCGCCAACAGCCTGCTTAACATGGGGATTCTGGTCAGCCCGCTGCTGGCGCCGGTTATTGGCGCGCTGCTGACCCAGCTCTTTGGCTGGCACGCCTGCTTTGCCTTCCTGCTGCTGCTCTGTCTGTCCGTCACCGGCGCGATGGCGCGCTGGCTGCCGGAAACCCGGCCTCAGAGCGGGGAAGTCACGCCTTTCTTCAGGCGCTACGTTCGCCTGCTGAGTGACGTCAATTTCGTCCGCTACATTGTGCTGCTGATTGGCGCACTGGCCGGGATCGCCGTCTTTGAGTCGAGCTGTGGGGTACTGCTCGGCGGCGTGCTTGGCCTGCCCAGCCTGACCGTCAGCATCCTGTTCATTCTGCCGATTCCGGCGGCGTTCTTTGGTGCCTGGTTCGCCGGGCGCGAGCAGGGCTCCTGGCACAGCCTGATGTGGTGGGGTGTGAACAGCTGCCTGCTGGCGGGCATCCTGATGTGGATCCCGGCATGGTTTGGCATCATGAATATCTGGACGCTGCTGGTGCCTGCGGCGCTGTTCTTCTTCGGGGCCGGGATGCTGTTCCCGCTGGCGACCTCCGGTGCGATGGAGCCTTATGCCTGGCTGGCGGGGAGTGCAGGCGCGCTGATTGGCGGGATGCAGAACCTGGGATCGGGCCTGGTGGCCTGGCTCTCTGCCCTGATGCCGCAGCGCGATCAGTTCAGCCTGGGGATGCTGATGTTCTTCACCGCGCTGGTGATGCTGCTCTGCTGGTTGCCGCTTTCTCGTCAGCCGGAGCGCGGCAACCAGCCGGTTACAGGATAAACGGATGGAGCGCCGGATCTTTACGGTCGAGGTAGTGAATCGACTGGATACGGCGGATGGTGCGTGATTTACCGCGGATCAGCAGGGTTTCGCTGGTGGCGATATTGCCCTGACGCGTGATGCCTTTCAGCAGCTCGCCACTGGTGATGCCGGTGGCAGCAAACACCACATTGTCGTTGCGCGCCATCTCACTCAGCGTCAGTTTTTTACCCGCTTCGATGCCCATCTCTGCACAGCGCTGTAGTTCCTGCTCACCGAGCCGGCGGTTTTCGGCGCTGTCGCCCTTCACATGATGACGCGCCAGCAACCGGCCCTGCATATCGCCGTCCAGCGCGCGGATCACCGCCGCAGAGACCACCCCTTCCGGCGCGCCACCGATGCCATACATCACATCCACTTCGCTGTCCGGCATGCAGGTCAGAATCGAGGCCGCGACATCGCCATCCGGGAAAGTAAACACCCGCACACCCAGCTGCTGGAGCTGGCCGATCACCGCGTCATGGCGGGGCTTTGCCAGAATGGAGACGGTAAGCTGCGACAGCGGCTTGTTCATCGCGATCGCAATATTGCGCAGGTTGGTTTCCAGAGGCTGATCGAGGTCAATCGCGCCGCGCGCCGCCGGGCCGACAATCAGTTTTTCCATGTACATATCGGGGGCGTGCAGGAAGCTTCCCTTGTCGCCCACGGCCATCACGGCCAGTGCATTCGCCTGACCCAGCGCCGTCATGCGGGTGCCCTCGATCGGATCGACCGCGATATCGACCGCGTCACCGCGACCCGTACCGACGCTTTCACCGATGTAAAGCATCGGCGCTTCGTCGATCTCGCCTTCACCGATCACAATCTGACCGTCGATTTCAATGGAGTTCAGGACATGACGCATGGCATGGACAGCCGCGCCATCGGCCGCATTTTTGTCGCCGCGTCCTAACCAGTGGTAGCCCGCCAGGGCGGCAGCTTCGGTTACGCGGGAAAATTCAATGGCAAGTTCTCGTTTCATGGCATCTACCTGACAAAAAACAGGCAGGCAGTGTAACACAGCGGGGCAGTGGGGCGGGGAAAGGCCCGCGACGATCGTCGCCGCGGGCCCCGATATTACTCCTGTTCTTCCCAGGCCTGAGCGCGGGCAACCGCTTTTTTCCAGCCGGCATAACGGAAGTTACGCTCGGTGGTTTCCAGGCTCGGGCGGAACTCACGTTCGATAACGGCTTTCGCGCGCACTTCGTCCAGATCCTGCCAGAAGCCCACGGCCAGACCGGCCAGATAAGCAGAACCCAGCGCGGTCACTTCGCGGACTTCCGGGCGCTCAACGCGGGTGCCCAGAATGTCAGCCTGGAACTGCATCAGGAAATTGTTGGAGACCGCACCGCCATCCACACGCAGCGCCTGCAGGCGGGTGTTGGCATCGTTCTGCATCGCCTCCAGCACGTCGCGCGTCTGATAAGCGATAGACTCCAGCGTCGCGCGGATGATGTGGTTGGAGTTAGCACCACGGGTCAGACCGAAGATCGCGCCACGGGCATACGGGTCCCAGTAAGGCGCGCCCAGGCCGGTGAACGCCGGCACCATGTAGACGCCGTTGGTATCTTTGACTTTCATCGCGAAGTATTCAGAGTCAGCGGCTTCGCTGATCAGCTTCATCTCATCGCGCAGCCACTGAATAGAGGCACCGCCAATAAACACTGCACCTTCCAGCGCATAGTTCACTTCACCGCGCGGACCACAGGCAATGGTGGTCAGCAGGCCGTGCGTGGAGGTTACCGCTTCAGTCCCGGTGTTCATCAGCATAAAGCAGCCGGTGCCGTAGGTATTTTTCGCCATGCCAGGCTGAACACAGAGCTGGCCATACAGCGCGGCCTGCTGGTCACCGGCGATACCGGCGATTGGAATACGGGTGCCGCCCTTACCGCCGATGTTGGTCTGGCCGTAGACCTCTGAGGAGGACTTCACTTCCGGCAGCATTTCACGCGGGATATCCAGGATATCCAGCATACGCTGATCCCACTCCAGCTTGTGAATGTTGAACATCATGGTACGGGAGGCGTTGGTGTAGTCAGTGATATGCACACGACCCTGCGTCATTTTCCAGACCAGCCAGGTATCCACGGTGCCGAACAGCAGCTCGCCACGTTTTGCACGCTCACGCGCACCCTCAACGTGATCCAGAATCCACTTCACTTTGGTGCCGGAGAAGTAGGGGTTAATCACCAGGCCGGTGGTGTGCTGGATGTACTCTTCCAGACCCTCTTTCTTCAGTTTGTTACAGTAGTCCGCAGTGCGCGGATCCTGCCAGACGATGGCGTTGTAGATCGGCTTGCCGCTCTCTTTTTCCCAGACAATCGCGGTTTCACGCTGGTTGGTGATACCGATTGCCGCAATCTCATCAGAGCGGATGTCGGCGTGCGCCAGCACTTCTACCAGTGTCGAGCTTTGCGACGCCCAGATATCCATTGGATCATGCTCAACCCAGCCCGCTTTCGGGTAGATCTGGGTAAATTCGCGCTGCGATACCGCGACGATATTTGAGTCGTGATCGAGGACCACGGCACGCGAACTGGTTGTGCCCTGATCGAGCGCGACAATATACTTTTTATCTGTTGTGGTAGTCATAAATTCAGTCCTGATGATAAAAGGTGAAACTTACGCTTTACGCTGCTGAGCGCGTGCAACGGGTTTGTCTGCCGGGGCATTTGCAGGTGCCTGCGCGATACCTGGCAGGTAGCGACCAATCAGAGTGCGATATCCTACTGCGCCCAGGCAGGCACCGACCAGCGGGCCAAAAACAGGGACCAGGAAGTAAGGAATATCTTTACCACCGGTGAACGCCACGTTACCCCAGCCTGCGATGAAGGCGAACAGCTTCGGTCCGAAATCACGCGCCGGGTTCAGGGCGAAGCCGGTCAGTGGACCCATCGAGCCGCCGATAACGGCAACCAGCAGGCCAATCAGCAGCGGTGCCATCGGGCCACGCGGAACGCCGTTGCCATCGTCGGTCAGCGCCATAATCACTGCCATCAGTACAGCGGTAATGACCATCTCGACCAGGAACGCCTGACCGACGCTGATGTGCGGGTTAGGATAGGTAGAGAAGATGCCCGCCAGATCCAGACTCTGAACGGTGCCACGCACCATCTGATGACTCTGCTCGTAATCGAAAAAGAGGCTGTAGTAAAGACCATAAACCAGCGCGGCCGCGCAGAATGCGCCGGCGACCTGCGCCAGAATGTAGGGCAGTACTTTACGACCGTCGAAGCTGGCGAACAGGCAGAGCGCGACCGTCACGGCAGGGTTCAGGTGTGCGCCTGAAACGCCTGCGGTCAGATACACCGCCATTGAGACGGCTAAGCCCCAGATAATGCAGATTTCCCACTGACCGAATGCGGCACCGGCGAGTTTCAGAGCAGCCACACAGCCTGCGCCAAAGAAGATTATCAAGCCTGTCCCCAGAAATTCGGCAATACACTGACCTTTGAGCGTGTTAGTTGTCTGACTCATAATAGTGGTTCCTGAAGCGAGGTTAAATTTTATCAGTTTTTGTTCTCAGTCCATGAGTCACCCAGCTTTGATGTAGGGCTGATGTGAATTTATCGTTAACGAACATAAACGAGAAATAGCGAAATCATTTTTTGTGTACTGTGTCATAAAAATGCGCGATTTCGCGTATTCCGGCTTTCTTTAACCACAATTCGCGCCCTGTTGCCGTGGGATCGGACCACGGCTGTCCTCTGCGACGCCCGGTTTCAGGGATTGACTGAAAAGTGTTACAGACTGCGCGCGCGGCGGCCACGTTGCTGGACTTGCGGGGTGAGGCTACATACAATCGGGACAACGTTGCTGGCTTAAGCTGGCATCATCAACGCCTTGCAGAATTTAGGAGAGGTCAGAAAGATGTCATTTGAAGTGTTTGAGAAACTGGAAGCGAAAGTACAGCAGGCGATTGATACCATCACCCTGTTGCAGATGGAAATCGAAGAGCTGAAAGAGCAGAACAACTCACTGCGTAACGATGCGCAACAGGTTGCGGGCAACCACGATGCACTGATGCGTGAAAATCAGCACCTGAAAGAAGAGCAGCATGTGTGGCAGGAACGTCTGCGTGCGCTGCTGGGAAAAATGGAAGAGGTTTGAAGCCTCAGCTGACGTGAAAAAACGGGTGCTCTGGCACCCGTTTTCATGTCTGCGCTATTCGATGTCCAGCGCGTCTTCTGACAGAATGATACCGGTATTGTCAGCGTAGAGATGGTCGCCGGAGAAGAAGGTGACGCCGCCGAAATTGACGCGCACATCGCTTTCGCCAATCCCTTCACCCGCTGCGCCAGCCGGGATCGCCGCAATGGCCTGAATGCCAATTTCCAGCTCTTCCAGCTCATCCACCTGCCGCACCGAACCGTACACGACCAGCCCTTCCCACTCGTTGGCCGCCGCCAGCTGCGCCAGCTGCGCATCCACCAGCGCCCGACGGACAGAGCCGCCGCCATCGATGACCAGTACCCGACCCCGGCCATTTTCTTCCAGCAGATCGTAAAGTAAGCCGTTGTCTTCAAAGCATTTCACTGTGGTAATCTGACCACCGAATGAAGTGCGCCCACCGAAGTTTGAAAAAAGCGGTTCAACAACATTCACTTCTTCATGGTAGATATCGCAGAGTTCAGATGTATCGTATTTCATAAGGGTTTCGTCTGTTTGCCACAGGAGAGGTAAGTATATCGCTATATGCAGATTGTTGGCAAAATCATCAGTATGAAAAAAGCATCGTTCGATCAAGAACATGCACAAAAAAGCCCAGCCGGGTGGGCTGGGCTTCTGAAAAGCATAAAGCGGTGAATCAGAGAATGAAGCGGCTCAGGTCTTCGTCTGCCACCAGCACATCCAGATGCTTGCCGACATACTCCGCATCGATGGTCACAGACTCACCGGAGCGATCGCTGGCGTCATAGGAGATATCTTCCATCAGACGCTCCAGCACGGTATGCAGACGACGCGCACCGATGTTTTCGGTGGTTTCGTTGACCTGCCACGCGGCTTCTGCGATGCGACGAATCCCCTCTTCGGTAAACTCAATGTTTACCCCTTCGGTGTTCATCAGCGCCTTGTACTGCACGGTAATCGAGGCATTCGGCTCGGTCAGAATGCGCTGGAAATCGTTCACGGTCAGCGCCTGCAGCTCAACACGAATCGGCAGACGACCCTGCAGTTCCGGGATCAGATCGGAAGGGCTGGCTACCTGGAACGCACCGGAGGCGATAAACAGGATGTGGTCCGTTTTCACCATGCCATGCTTGGTGGAGACGGTGCAGCCTTCAACCAGCGGCAGCAGGTCGCGCTGCACGCCTTCGCGTGACACATCCGGGCCGCCTGAATTCTGGCCGCCACGCTTACAGATTTTGTCGATCTCATCGATGAATACGATACCGTGCTGCTCAACGGCGTCGATGGCGTCCTGTTTAAGCTCATCCGGATTGACCAGTTTTGCCGCTTCTTCTTCGATCAGCAGCTTCATCGCTTCTTTGATCTTCAGCTTGCGGGCTTTCTGCTTCTGGCCGCCCAGGTTCTGGAACATCGACTGCAGCTGGCTGGTCATCTCTTCCATGCCCGGAGGGGCCATGATTTCAACACCCGGCCCGCTGGCCGCCAGATCGATCTCAATCTCTTTGTCATCCAGCTGGCCTTCGCGCAGCTTCTTACGGAATGACTGACGCGCCGCAGAGGGTTCAGCACTCTGTTCTGACTGACCCCAGTTGTTTTTAGCCGGTGGGATCAGCACGTCCAGAATGCGCTCTTCAGCCATCTCTTCGGCGCGATATTTATTCTTCTCAATCGCCTGACTGCGCACCATCTTAATGGCCGAATCGGTCAGATCGCGAATGATAGAGTCCACTTCCTTACCGACATAACCGACCTCGGTAAACTTGGTGGCCTCAACCTTGATGAACGGCGCATTGGCCAGCTTCGCCAGACGACGGGCAATCTCGGTTTTACCGACACCGGTCGGACCGATCATCAGGATGTTTTTAGGGGTCACTTCGTGGCGCAGCTCTTCGTCGAGCTGCATGCGGCGCCAGCGGTTACGCAGTGCGATAGCCACGGCGCGCTTGGCGCTGTCCTGGCCGATAATAAAACGGTTCAGTTCGCTGACGATTTCGCGTGGAGTCATCTCAGACATATTTATACCCTTACGCCTTAGACGTTAATTCTTCGAAATTAACGTTGTGGTTTGTGTAGATGCAGATATCACCCGCGATGTTCAGCGACTTCTCAACGATGTCGCGTGCGCCCAGTTCGGTATTCTCCAGCAGCGCGCGTGCCGCTGCCTGAGCGAAAGGCCCACCGGAGCCGATAGCGATCAGATCGTTTTCAGGCTGGATGACGTCACCGTTACCGCTGATAATCAGCGATGCGGACTCATCCGCAACGGCCAGTAAGGCCTCCAGACGACGCAGCATACGGTCGGTACGCCAGTCTTTGGCCAGTTCCACCGCCGCTTTGACCAGATGGCCCTGATGCATTTCCAGCTTACGTTCGAACAGTTCAAACAGGGTGAAGGCGTCTGCGGTGCCGCCAGCAAAACCGGCAATCACCTTATCGTTGTATAAACGACGCACTTTTTTGACGTTGCCTTTCATCACGGTATTGCCGAGCGTAGCCTGGCCATCACCGCCAATCACTACCTGGCCGTTGCGTCGTACACTTACTATTGTTGTCACGGGCAGACCCCTTGTTGCAGTCGGAAAAGGACTCCGCGCACCGGGCGCGGAGTATCATGCAACAGATATGGGGCGGGTTTGACGGGTTTCAACCCCCGATGGAGAGTGGAATGCAGCCGCTGTGTCCGGAACTGCGCAGGCGCTTCAGGGTGCTGTCGGCCGAGGCGCGATCTTTATAAGGACCGATAACCACACGATTCCAGCCGCCGCCAGTAGTAATCCGGCTTTCAAAACCTTCAAAGGCTAAGCCGGCTCGGACCGATTCAGCCTGGTCGGTGCCTTTAAACGAACCACACTGCACCATCCAGCGCTGTGAAGAGGCCTTTTCAGCCGGTTTCACTTTTGCCGTTTCCTGCGGTTTTGACTGCGCCTCTGGTTCACGCGTAATCGGCGCGGCCTGCTGCGTCTGGCGCTGTACATTTTGCTGCTGCTGCTGCTGCTGGCGTTGCTGTGCCTGCTGCTGTTGCTGACGCAGTTGTTGTTGCTGTAACTGCTGCTGACGCTGCTGCTGTTGCTGAGCCTGCAACTGCTGACGTTGCTGCTGCTGAACCTGCTGCTGCTGGCGTTGCTGTTGCTGCTGAACCTGTTGCTGCTGACGTTGCAGTTGTTGCAGCTGCTGCTGATGCTGCAGCGTCTGCTGGCGTTGCGCCGGCGTCTGTTCGTTCCACGGCACTTCGTTGAGCTGAGTCGGCTGCTGACGCATATCAGCCTGCATCTGCTCCAGCAGCTGACGCTGCTCATCGGTCAGCTGTGTCTGCGACTTCACTTCGCCACCCGATGAAGGCTCGATAGGGGTCGGCACGGTAATCTGACGATTTTCCAGCTCTTTAATATATTTCCAGCGCTCTTCTGGCTTCGGCGGTAAGCCATTGCCGTTGGCTTTATGATCCGTAATGACCGGCACGTCCTCTTTTTTATGATGCGCCAGGAACCATAAACCACCGGCAAAGGTCACCAGCACTGCGACCGCCAGTACAATCATCAACTTAGAAATGCCCGAGCCGCCTTTGCTCTTTTTGCCACGGCTGGGGCTTTTTTTGCGACGCGTCCCTGTTGAACGCCCGCGGCCTACATAATCTTTTTGTGCCACTCTCGTTCTTATACCCTTCAAAAATAGTGCCTGATGGGCGAAATAGTGATGCTTACGCGCCCGGCAAGGAGTCCGTCATGTTACTTAAGGGTCGGAACTTTGACCAGCAGTGTTCGCCTTAAGAATCTACTGAAAAGAATCAGACGAAAAGGCTTATTTTTCACGCTTTTTTGCGCGCGCTGTGCTGCCCCGAATGGTTAAACCGGCATCCAGCAGCCGCGAGCCACTGATCACCCGTTTGCCATTCAGCTCATCCAGCAGCAACAGCATCGCTTCGCGGCCTATCTGGTAACGCGGCTGCGTGACCGTTGTGAGCGGCGGCTCGCAGTAACGGGAGAGCTCAATATCATCGAAGCCAACCACAGAGAGATCCTCCGGTATCCGCACGCCGCAGCGTCTGGCCTGATTCATCGCGCCCAGCGCCATAATATCGCTGTGGCAGAACAGTGCGCGCGGAGGCTGCGGCAGCGTCATCAGCTGGTTCATGGCAGCCACACCCGCTTCAAACGTAAAATCGCCACGCACGATATAGGCAGGATCGACCGTCAGCCCGCTGCGACGCATCGCCTGTACGTAGCCCTGCAGGCGATACTGGCAGAGCGGCATCTCCTGCGGCCCGGCGATACAGGCGATCTGCGTGTGGCCCAACTGTAGCAGATGATTCACCGCTTCGAAGGCGGCGGTCAGATTATCAATGTGAACCGAGGGCAGGGACATCTCCGGCGCGAACTCATTCGCCATCACCATCGGCGGCAGATTGCGCTGCTCATCAATGCTGGCGTCAAAGGGCAGCTGGGAACCGAGCAGCACCATGCCATCTATCTGCCGCGTAACCATCAGATTAAGAAAGGTTCTCTCCTGCTGATTCTGATGGGCGCAGTCGCCAATCAGGACCAGATAGCCCTCTTCGGCAGCGGCGACTTCAACGCCACGAATAATTTCGCTGAAAAAGGGATCGCAGATATCAGGGACAATAACCAGGATAGTTCGCGTCTCGTTACGCCGTGCGTTGCGCGCGGGACCGTGAGCCGAATAGCCAACGGCGGCAACCGCCTGCTCGACTTTCTGGCGGGTGGCCGCAGAGACTTTCTCCGGGTTCATCAGCGCACGCGATACGGTGGCGGTTGAGACACCCGCGTGTTCCGCGACATCCTTCATCGTGGCGGCGGGCGGTTGTTGATTCTGCTCCAACACATGCTCCTGACGCGTTATGGCGCGTTCGATTCTGTTTTTGCCTGACATAAAAGCAAACCGGGCAACATTGTTAACGATTGCCCGGCCGGTTGTTACTTAATTTGCATAAAAATTGTGACTTAAGCGACAATTTTCGATCCCGCTCGCAGTGTCAGAAAAAATCAGCTTTCCGTCGGGTCGATATCCAGCGTCCATTTAACCTTACGGGCGGCGGGCAGGGTTGAAACCAGCGGTAACGAGCTGCTCAGCAACTGCTGCAGACGCTGGCGGGAGGGGTGCTGTAAGAGCAGCTGCCAGCGCCAGCGCCCGCTGCGTTTGGGCTGCAGCGCGGGCAGAGGCCCCATAAACCACATCGCCTGATCATTCAGCGGACTCGCCTCCAGCAGGTTGCGAAGCTGTTGCAGAAACTCTGCTGCCTGCTGGTTATCCATATCTTCGGCGCGGAACAGCGCATGGCGGCTCCAGGGCGGCAGGTGAACCGCCTGTCGCTCCAGTAACGCCTGTTGGGCGAACGCCGGATAGCCCTGATGCAGCAGCGTCTGCAGTAACGGATGCTCCGGATGATGCGTCTGCAGCAGAACTTCGCCCTGTTTGCCCGCCCGGCCAGCCCGCCCGGCGACCTGAGTGTAGAGCTGGGCAAAGCGCTCCGCCGCACGAAAGTCCGCGGAGAACAGCGCACCGTCGACATCCAGCAGCGACACCAGCGTGACGTCAGGGAAGTGGTGGCCCTTGGCCAGCATCTGAGTGCCGACCAGGATGCGTGCGCCACCGCGGTGAACGTCGGCCAGATGCTGCTCCAGCGCCCCTTTGCGACTGGTGGTGTCGCGATCGATCCGCGACACCGGCACGCCGGGGAAGAGGGTGCCGAGTTGCTGCTCAAGCTGCTCCGTGCCCACACCGACCGGCAGCAGATGGGTCGAACCGCACTGCGGGCATTGATTGGGCAGCGGACGCTGGCTGTCGCAATGATGGCAGCGCAGCTGGCGATGATGCTGATGCAGCGTGTAGTAGCGGTCACAGCGGGTACACTCGGCAATCCAGCCGCAGTCGTGACAGAGCAGGGCGGGCGAAAACCCCCGGCGGTTGAGAAATAGCAGCACCTGGTTGTCGGCCTGCAGGTGCTGGCGCATTTTCGCGATCAGGCCTGGAGCCAGGCCGCCGATCAGCTGCACGCCCTTTAAATCGATAAGCTGTTGCAGCGCCGGTCTGGCGTTACCGGCACGTTTTGTCAGGTCGAGCTGGCGATATTTGCCGCTGCGCACGTTGTGCAGCGTCTCCAGCGCCGGTGTCGCGGAGCCCATCACAATCGGGATGTTCTCTTCATGCGCGCGGAAGACAGCCAGGTCGCGCGCCTGATAGCGCCAGCCCTCCTGCTGTTTGTAGGAGCTGTCATGCTCCTCATCAATAATAATGACGCCGGGACGCGCCAGCGGGGTAAACAGCGCCGAGCGGGTTCCAATGACAATCGCCGTTTCGCCGCGTCGCGCACGCAACCAGACGGCCAGCCGCTCGCTGTCGTTCAGGGCGGAATGCAGCACATCGATGGGGGCATCAAAACGTTCACGAAAGCGTGCGATAGTCTGCGGGGTCAGGCCAATCTCAGGCACCAGCACCAGCGCCTGTTTACCGCGCGCCAGCACATTCTCCAGTACGCTGAGGTAAACCTCGGTTTTGCCGGAACCGGTAATCCCCGCCAGCAGCCAGGCCGCATAGTTCTCATCATCGGCCCGAATGGCGCCGACGGCCATCGCCTGGTCGGTATTCAGGCGCAGACGCTCGCCTTTGACGGCATAGGTTGACCGCCAGTCATGCCGGTCCGGCTGATGCGCATGCAGTTCGCACAGCCCTTTGGCGCGCAGAGCCTGCAGGGTCGCGTCGGTGAGATCGTGATCGCCAGTCTGATGACGATAGAGCGGCTGCTGACGCAGTGCCGCCAGCGCCTGCTGCTGCTTAGGCGCCCGCTTCAGGCTCTCTGGCGCGGTCGCCCGGCCCAGCTCGGTGATTTCCCAGCGCCATAGCGGAGTATCCTGCGCCGCTTTCCCCTGACGCAGCAGCACCGGAATTGCGTGGCTCAGGACTTCGCCCTGCGGCGAGTGATAGTAGTGCGCGGCCCAGTTCAAAATGCGCCAGAGCGAGGGCGGAAAGAGTGACTCGCTATCCAGCACCTCGCCGACCCGCCTGAGCTGCGCTTCCGGCAGGTCGCTGCTGTCGCGGAAGGCGACCACGATGCCGATCATTTTTCGATTGCCAAAGGGCACACTCACGCGGCCGCCAATGACCGGCTGCGCGCCCTGCGGCGGCAGATAATCAAACAGGCGGGGCAACGGGACGGGCAGGGCAACCTGAACGACGGGCATAACTCTCTCTTTCCGGCTCAATCATCGGGGAAGCTAGTGTACACGCTGTACCCGGCTGGCGGGTATCTCAGGATAGATTTGCAGCAATCAAAAGTTATCTGTATAATATGCGGCCTTCGGTGAGAAAGATCTGGCCGGAGTATACACTTTTACGTTCAACCGCGTGTGGTGCTGTGCAGGTTAACGCCTGGCACGGAGAGCGACACGGCCTTTTATGAGGTTTCCCATGAAACAAGGTATTCACCCGAAATACGAAGCAGTTACTATCAAATGTACCTGCGGCAACGAGATTCACACCCGTTCTACTCTGACTCACGAACTGAACCTGGACGTTTGTGGCAAATGCCACCCGTTCTATACCGGTAAGCAGCGTGAAGTGGCAACTGGTGGCCGTGTTGACCGCTTTAACAAGCGTTTCAGCGTGCCAGGCGCTAAAAAATAAGATTAAAAGGCACCTGAACCTGCGGGTTCGGCGGCAGAAAAGACCCAGCTTCGGCTGGGTTTTTTTATGTCTGCGTGATGGCGAAAACCCTCTCCCGGCAGCCTGACCAGGCCGGCGACAGCGTGAACGTCTGAATATTGTGAACTGAAGCGGGCATAAGCGGAGCAGGGCGGGTCAGGAAAGCGGCTCCCTGAGCGGAGCCTGCTTCTCTGAAACGGGTAAAGCGAAGGAGCCTGACGGATTAATATTCCCAGGTGTCCGGATCGACGCCCATCTGGCGCATGATCGCTTTTGCCTCTTCCGGGATCTCATCGCTGCGCTCTTTGCGCAGGTCAACGTCATCCGGCAGCGGCTGGCCCGTGAAAGCATGTAAAAAAGCTTCGCAAAGCAGTTCGCTGTTGGTCGCGTGGCGCAGATTGTTCACCTGACGACGGGTACGCTCATCCGTTAAAATCTTCAGCACACTCAAGGGGATAGAAACCGTTATCTTCTTGACCTGCTCGCTCTTCTTACCGTGCTCAGCGTACGGGCTGATATATTCGCCGTTCCATTCAGCCATGGGTTACCTTAATTAATAAACGTTAAATGTGAGGAAATCAGCGGATTATGCCTGATTTTTTCCTGCCTGACCCCTGATATGGCGGGTTTTCTTCGCTCACAACCTCTGCTGCACAGAGGGGAACGCCAGGCGATGACGCATAATTTTAGCGGTTATTGCGGGTTTGCTCAATCTATACGCAAAGACATTTAGATGTCCAGATGTATTGACGTCTAATTAAGGGGTGATATCCTGTGTGCTACATTTTCTTCACTCTTCAGGAACAATTCGCTCATGACGCGTAAACCGGCAACTATCGCAGTGCGCAGCGGTCTGAATGATGACGAACAGTATGGCTGCGTTGTCCCGCCCATTCACCTCTCGACGACCTATAACTTCCTGGATTTCAATGAGCCGCGCGCGCATGACTACTCCCGTCGTGGTAACCCGACGCGTGATGTTGTTCAGCGTACGCTGGCGGAACTGGAAGGGGGAGCGGGTGCGGTATTAACCAATACCGGCATGTCGGCGATTCATCTGGTGAGTACGCTGTTCCTGAAGCCTGGCGATCTGCTGGTTGCGCCACACGACTGCTACGGCGGCAGCTATCGGCTGTTTGACAGCCTGAGCAAACGCGGCGCGTATCGGGTGAAATTTGTCGATCAGGGTGATCCGGTGGCGCTGCAGGCGGCGCTGGATGAAAAACCTAAGCTGGTGCTGATTGAAAGCCCCAGCAATCCGCTGCTGCGCGTGGTCGATATCAACGGGATTTGCGCGGCGGCACGCGCGGCGGGTGCCGTCAGCGTTGTCGACAATACCTTTATGAGTCCGGCCCTGCAGAACCCGCTGGCGCTGGGCGCCGACCTGGTTATTCACTCCTGCACCAAATACCTGAATGGTCACTCCGACGTGGTTGCGGGTGCGGTGATTGCCCGCGATCCGCAGCACGCGACCGATCTGGCCTGGTGGGCGAACAATATCGGCGTGACCGGCGCGGCGTTTGACAGTTATCTGCTGCTGCGCGGGATTCGTACTCTCGCACCACGTATTGCGGCGGCGCAACGTAATGCCCTGGCGATTGTGGCATATCTGCAGCAGCAGAAGCTGGTGAAAAAGTTGTATCATCCTTCGCTGCCGGAGAACGCCGGACACGAATATGCCGTACGTCAGCAGCGCGGCTTTGGTGCCATGCTGAGTTTTGAGGTCGAGGGTGATGAGGCGCTGCTGCGTCGCTTCCTGAAAGCGTTGCGGCTGTTTACGCTGGCCGAATCGCTGGGCGGTGTGGAGAGTCTGATCTCCCATACCGCCACCATGACGCACGCGGGGATGTCAGCAGAAGCACGCGCGGCAGCGGGCATTTCCGATACGCTGCTGCGGGTTTCTGTCGGCATCGAAGATCACGAAGATTTAATAGCCGATCTGGATAATGCATTCCGGGTCGCAGCCGAGGGTTAAGCATGATGATTTCAGCAGGCGCAGGAACGCCAGATATCCGGCAGTTGCACAAGTTTGGCGGCAGCAGCCTGGCCGATGCACGCTGCTACCAGCGCGTTGCCAGCATTATGGCGGACTACAGCCAGCCGGGCGACCTGATGGTGGTCTCTGCCGCTGGCTCAACCACCAACCAGCTGATAAGCTGGCTGACGCTGAGCCAGAGCGATCGCCTCTCTGCGCACCAGGTGCAACAGGCGTTACGGCGCTACCAGAGCGAGCTGATTAGTGCGCTCCTGCCTGCTGAAGTTGCGGAACCGCTGATCGGCGCGTTTATTCGCGATCTGGAGAAGCTGGCTGCCCTGCTGGATGCGCCGATCACCGATGCGGTCTACGCCGAAGTGGTCGGACATGGTGAAATCTGGTCGGCGCGCCTGATGTCTGCGGTGCTGAGCCAGCGCGATCTGCAGGCCTGCTGGCTGGATGCACGCGAGTTTCTGCGGGCTGAACGTGCAGCTCAGCCGCAGGTGGATGAGGGCAAGTCCTGGCCGCTGCTGCAGACCTTGCTGGCGCAGCATCCTCACAAGCGCATCGTGGTCACCGGATTTATCAGCCGCAACGACGCCGGTGAAACGGTGCTGCTGGGCCGCAACGGCTCCGACTACTCCGCCACACAGATTGGTGCGCTGGCGGGTGTCGGCCGTGTCACCATCTGGAGCGACGTGGCGGGCGTCTACAGCGCCGATCCCCGTAAAGTTTCGGACGCCTGTCTGCTGCCGCTGTTAAGGCTGGATGAAGCCAGCGAGCTGGCGCGCCTGGCGGCCCCGGTGCTGCACACCCGCACCCTGCAGCCGGTCTCCGGCAGCGATATCGATCTGCAGCTGCGTTGCAGTTATCAGCCGGAGCAGGGGTCTACCCGTATTGAACGCGTCCTGGCTTCCGGTACCGGTGCGCGGATCGTCACCAGCCACGACGATGTCTGCCTGATCGAGATTCAGCTCCCGGAGCAGCATGACTTCGCGATCCTGCATAAAGAGATCGACCTGCTGCTGAAGCGAGCGCAGCTGCGTCCGCTGGCATTTGGTGTGCATCCGGATCGCCAGCTTCTGCAACTCTGCTATACCTCCGAAGTGGTCAACAGCGCCTTTGCGCTGCTGCAGGACGCGGGTTTACCGGGTCATCTGCAGCTGCGCGACGGGCTGGCGCTGGTGGCGCTGGTTGGCGCAGGCGTCACCCGCAACCCGCTGCATACCCATCGCTTCTGGCAGCAGTTAAAAGATCAGCCGATCGAGTTCATCTGGCAGTCAGAAGAGCACATCAGCGTGGTGGCAGTGCTGCGCGTCGGGCCGACCCGGCATCTGATCCAGGGGCTGCATCAGTCGCTGTTCCGTGCTGAAAAGCGCATCGGCCTGATGCTGTTTGGCAAAGGCAATATCGGTTCGCGCTGGCTGGAGCTGTTTGCCCGTGAGCAGGAGACACTGTCAGCGCGTACCGGCTTTGAATTTTTGCTGGCGGGCGTGGCGGACAGCCGTCGCAGCCTGCTGAGCTATGAGGGGCTGGATGCCAGCCGGGCGCTCGCCTTCTTTGATGACGAGGCCGTGGAGCGCGATGAGGAGTCGCTGTTCCTCTGGATGCGCGCCCATCCGTTTGATGATCTGGTGGTGCTGGATGTCACCGCCAGCACCCCGCTGGCGCAGCAATATCTCGACTTCGCCAGCCACGGTTTCCATGTGATCAGTGCCAACAAGGTCGCGGGGGCCTCCGACAGTCAGACATGGCGGCAGATCCGGGATGCTTTTACCAAAACCGGGCGTCACTGGCTCTATAACGCAACGGTGGGCGCGGGTCTGCCTATCAACTATACCGTGCGCGATCTGCGCGACAGCGGCGATACCATTCTGGCCATCAGCGGAATTTTCTCCGGGACGCTCTCCTGGCTGTTCCTGCAGTTTGACGGCACCGTGCCCTTTACCGAGCTGGTGGATCAGGCGTGGCAGCAGGGATTAACCGAGCCCGATCCGCGCGCTGACCTCTCAGGTCAGGATGTGATGCGTAAGCTGGTGATCCTGGCGCGTGAGGCGGGCTATAACATCGAGCCGGATCAGGTGCGGGTGGAGTCGCTGGTGCCTGACAACTGTCAGCAGGGTTCGGTTGACCACTTCTTTGAAAACGGCGAAGAGCTGAACGAACAGATGCTGCAGCGACTGGAAGCCGCGCAGGAGATGGATCTGGTGCTGCGTTACGTCGCCCGCTTTGACGCGAACGGCAAGGCGCGCGTGGGCATCGAAGCGGTCCGTCCGGAGCATCCGCTGGCCTCGCTGCTGCCGTGTGATAACGTCTTCGCAATTGAGAGTCGCTGGTATCGGGATAACCCGCTGGTGATCCGCGGGCCTGGCGCGGGCCGGGATGTCACCGCAGGCGCTATTCAGTCAGACATTAATCGCCTCGCCCAACTGCTTTAACGCCTCCTCAGGCGCTTCGGCGCCTGTTTTCAATGCGTTACCTCTGCCCTGCGCAGCCACCTTCACGCTGGCTGACAATGACGCACGTCTGTTGATTATTTTTAAGTTGACGGCAGACGCAGATTGCGTCATTTTGAACTTCTGGACGTCTAAACGTGTAGATGTTTACAGGCCGGTTATTAATCGATGAGGATGCAGGATGAGTTTCTTTCATGCTAATCAGCGCGAAGCGCTAAACCAGAGCCTGGCAGAGCTGAACGGGCAAATTAATGTTTCCTTTGAGTTCTTTCCGCCTCGTACCCACGAAATGGAAGAGACCCTGTGGAGCTCTATCGATCGCCTGAGCAGCCTGAAGCCGAAATTCGTTTCTGTGACCTACGGCGCGAACTCCGGGGAACGCGACCGCACCCACAGCATCATCAAAGGCATTAAAGATCGTACCGGTCTGGAGGCAGCGCCCCATCTGACCTGTGTCGATGCCACGCGTGACGAGCTGCGCGCTATCGCACAGGATTACTGGAACAATGGCATTCGTCATATTGTGGCGCTGCGCGGCGATCTGCCGCCCGGCAGTGGCAAACCGGAGATGTATGGCAGCGATCTGGTGTCGCTGCTGAAAGAAGTCGGCGAGTTTGATATCTCCGTCGCCGCCTATCCGGAAGTGCATCCCGAAGCAAAAAGCGCCCAGGCTGACCTGATTAACCTGAAGCGCAAAATTGATGCGGGCGCCAGCCGGGCGATCACCCAGTTCTTCTTCGACGTGGAAAGCTACTTACGTTTTCGCGATCGCTGTGTGGCGACCGGTATTGATGTGGAAATCGTGCCGGGCATCCTGCCGGTCTCCAATTTCAGACAGCTGCAACGCTTTGCCACACTGACTAATGTGCGTGTGCCGGGCTGGATGCATGCAATGTTTGCCGGGCTGGATAACGATCCGGAGACGCGCAAAATGGTGGGGGCCAATATCGCCATGGATATGGTGAAAATTCTGTCGCGCGAGGGGGTGAAAGATTTTCATTTCTATACGCTGAACCGGGCTGAAATGAGTTACGCCATCTGCCACACCCTGGGCGTACGGCCTGCTGCTGCTGCGGCATAATCGCGCCACGCGCAGACAATAAAAAAGTCGGGCATCGCCCGACTTTTTTTATCACTGCCCGCCGACGCTCATCAGCGCCGGATTAACCGGTGTTACGCATCCCGGCGGCAACACCGGCGATGGTGACCATCAGTGCCTGCTCCACGCGGGCATCCGGCTCTTCGCCGCGCGCTTCCTGGGCGCGTGAACGATGCAGCAATTCCGCCTGCAGGACGTTAAGCGGGTCGGTATAGACGTTACGCAGCGCGATCGACTCGGCAATCCACGGCTGGTCAGCCATCAGGTGCGAGTCGTTGGCGATGGTCAGCACTGCTTTGATATCCGCATCAAGCTGATCGCGCAGCTGTTTGCCCAGCGGCCAGAGCGATTTATCCACCAGCCGCTGATCATAGTATTCCGCCAGCCACAGGTCCGCTTTCGAGAAGACCATCTCCAGCATCCCCAGACGGGTAGAGAAGAACGGCCAGTCGCGGCACATCGCCTCAAGCTGATCCTGATGGCCTGCCGCCATCGCCTGCTGCAGAGCCGCACCGGCCCCCAGCCACGCGGGCAGCATCAGGCGGTTCTGCGTCCAGGCGAAGATCCAGGGAATAGCACGCAGCGACTCCACGCCGCCGGTTGGCCGGCGCTTGGCCGGACGCGAACCCAGTGGCAGTTTACCCAGCTCCTGTTCCGGCGTGGCCGAACGGAAATAGGGCACGAAATCAGCATTTTCACGCACGTAACCGCGGTACATCGCGCAGGAGTCAGCCGAGAGCTGATTCATAATGTCGCGCCATTCGCGTTTCGGCTCCGGCGGCGGCATCAGGTTCGCTTCCAGAATCGCGCCGGTGTAGAGCGACAGGCTGGCGATAGTCACCTCAGGTAATCCATACTTAAAGCGGATCATCTCACCCTGTTCGGTCACGCGCAGACCGCCACGCAGGCTGCCCGGTGGTTGTGACAGCAGTGCTGCATGAGCAGGCGCACCGCCACGGCCAATGCTGCCTCCGCGTCCGTGGAACAGCGTCAGGGAGATCCCGGCTTTCTCGCAGGTTTTGATCAGGGCATCCTGCGCCTGATACTGCGCCCAGCTGGCGGCCATCACACCGGCATCTTTCGCCGAGTCAGAGTAGCCAATCATCACCATCTGCTTGCCCTGAATAAAGCCGCGATACCAGTCGATGCTCAGCAGCTGGCTCATGACGTCGTTAGCGTTGTTCAGGTCATCCAGCGTTTCGAAAAGCGGCGCCACCGGCATCGCATAGCTGATACCGGCTTCTTTCAGCAGCAGGTGAACGGCCAGCACGTCAGAGGGGGTTTTCGCCATCGAAATGACATAGGCGGCGATAGAGCCCTGTGGCGCTTCGGCCGCGACGCGACAGGTCTCCAGCACTTCACGCGTTTCATCGCCTGGTTCCCAGTTGCGGGGCAGCAGCGGACGTTTGGAGTTCAGTTCACGGATCAGGAAAGCCTGCTTGTCCGCTTCGGACCAGCTCTCGTAATCGCCCAGGCCCAGGTAGCGGGTCACTTCTGCAATCGCTTCAGTGTGACGGGTGCTCTCCTGGCGCAGATCGATACGCACCAGCGGCACGCCAAAACATTTCACGCGGCGCAGCGTATCGAGCAGCTGGCCGTTAGCGATGATGCCCATGCCGCACTTCTGCAGGGACTGATAGATGGCGAACAGCGGATCCCACAGCTGGTCGTTAGACACCAGCAGGTCGGCCGGACGCGGCAGGCGTTCCCCTTTCAGGCGATGCTCCAGGAACGACTGCGTGTTCATCAGCTGGCTGCGCAGGCGTTTCAGAATCACTCGATAGGGTTCCAGCGCCTCCGGATCGCCGCTGAGTTCGCGGATCTCTTCGCTGCACTCTGACATCGACAGCTCAGAGATCAGCACGCCAATATCGCGCAGGAACAGGTCGGTGGCTTTCCAGCGGCTTAATTGCATCACATGACGGGTAATCGACGCCGTCACATTCGGATTGCCGTCGCGGTCACCGCCCATCCAGGAGGTGAACTGAACCGGCACGAAATCGACTGGCAGTCTGATGCCGAACGCCTCTTCGACCTGCTCGTTCAGTTCACGCAGAAAGGCGGGAACGCCTTCCCACAGGCTGTTTTCCACCACGGCAAAGCCCCATTTCGCTTCGTCGATCGGGGTAGGGCGATATTTACGGATCTCATCGGTATGCCATGCCTGGGCGACCAGCTGGCGCAGACGGCGCATGATCTGATTACGTTCGTAGTCGGAGACATCGCTGTGATCGAGCTGTTTCAGGCAGCTGTTGACCTCAACCAGCTTGTGGATCAGCGTGCGGCGGGTGATTTCGGTCGGGTGGGCAGTCAGCACCAGCTCCAGCGACAGCGACTCAATCGCCGTCAGGATGTCGCTTTCGCGAATATCTTTCTGCTGCTTCAGGGTATCAAAGGTCTTTTTCAGCAGTTCAGGATGATTCTCACCCTCGCCACTCTGCGAGATGGTCTGATACTGCTCCGCTACGTTAGTCAGATTAAGGAACTGGCTGAACGCGCGCGCCACCGGCAGGAGCTCCTCGTTGGAGAGGTTCTGCAGCGTATTGAGCAGTTCTTTACGATGAGTGTCATTGCCTGCGCGGGATGACTTGGAGAGCTTACGGATGGTTTCCACCTGGTCGAGGATGTTCTCGCCCAGTGCATCCTTAATCGTATCCCCGAGCAGTTTGCCGAGCATACTGACATTACTTCGCATTGCGGAATATTGTTCGTTCATTGGACCCTGACACCCTTATCGTCTTGAAAAACTTCTACACCCGACCTTTCAGGCAGCCGAAAATCAGCAACGTGTTGTTCCCGGCACACGGAGGGGAACCGGCGCCGTTGCCGCCTGTCCGCTTTCTGAAACGCTCTGGATAATCACCCGGTGGGTATAACATCGTCTTGTATCTAGCCACGTAATGTTGCATTCGTCAAATGAGATAAAGTGCGGCGAAGTAGCGGCTAAATAACGGGAATTATTGGTATTTATGGGGAGTGAAGCGGGATAAGTTATTCTTATTGTTAAATCCCGCAGATTGAGGGGGCATTTTGCTGTTATTGCAGTGAAATGCCCCATTTGCTGTTAATCAGTGACAAAAATGCTGCACAACCTGACTGATAAGCGCCCGCGTCGGCTTAATAAATGCCGTATCGATAAACTCATCTGGCTGATGTGCCTGATTAATTGAACCTGGCCCCAGTACCAGCGTCGGACAGAGCTGCTGAATAAACGGCGCTTCGGTGCAGTAGTTAACGATTTCGGTAGGCGTGCCCAGCAGTTTTTCGACCACACTGACCAGCTCATGATTAGCCGGACACTCATAACCCGGGATTGGCGGATGCAGCTCGGCCACGGTGACACGCCCTGGCCAGCGGGCGCTGACCGGGGCCAGCGCCTCATTCAGCAGCCCGTCGAGATCGCCAAGCGACAGGCCGGGCAGCGGACGGATATCCATGTGCAATTCACAGCAGGCGCAGATACGGTTCGCCGCATCACCGCCATGAATATGACCGAAATTCATGGTGGGATAGGGGATGGCAAAGCCATCGTGGTGATAGCGCTCCTGCAGCGTCGTGCGGAGCTGCATCAGGTGGGTGATCGACTCATGCATCAGCTCGATAGCGTTAACGCCACGCGCCGGATCGCTGGAGTGGCCCGATTTTCCTTCGATACGGATCACGTTCGACAGATGGCCTTTGTGCGCACGGACCGGCTTAAGCGAGGTCGGTTCACCAATGATGGCGCAGTCGGGGCGCAGTTGCGTCGATTCAGAAAAATATTTGGCTCCGGCCATGGTGGTCTCTTCATCCGCCGTGGCAAGAATATAGAGCGGCTTACTCAGCGTGCTGACATCCACATCGCGCAGCGTATCGAGAATAAAGGCGAAGAACCCTTTCATATCGGCCGTGCCCAGACCATAGAGCTTGTTGTCGTGCTCGGTCAGGGTAAAAGGATCGCGTGTCCAGCGGCCATCATCAAAGGGCACGGTGTCGGTATGACCCGCCAGCAGCAGGCCGCCCGCGCCGCTACCGGTGCGCGCCAGCATATTAAATTTGTTGCGCGTTCCCGGCACCGGCTGCACTTCAACGCTGAAGCCGAGGTCGCGGAACCAGCCTGCCAGCAAACTGATTAAAGTTTCATTACTCTGATCCAGTGCGGCATCGGTTGCGCTGATCGAGGGTGTGGCGATTAACTGGCTGTACAGTTCAATAAAAGGCGGTAATTTTGTCTTCACTGTTGGCGGTCCTTGGGTTAGGATGTATCCATATTCATGCAGTAATAGTGAATAAAAATACATTAACGTCCTCTGCAAGGGAACCTTAAATCGCTGCAGATGACAGGGTGGGTAACGGGGCAAGGCCGCGACCCGGAATGTGCGACTGTAAAAAGGGTTACAGCCTGATGTTGAATACGCTGATCGTTGGTGCCAGTGGTTACGCTGGTACAGAGCTAGCCACCTTCCTGAATCGTCATCCACATATCAACATAACCGCTTTGGCGGTTTCCGCGCAAAGCCCTGATGCCGGCAAGCGCCTGTCCGACCTCCATCCGCAGCTGAAAGGCGTGGTGGATCTCCCGCTGCAGCCGCTCAGCAGCGCGGCGGAGTGGGCGGGCAAAGTGGATGTGGTGTTCCTGGCGACCGCCCATGAAGTCAGCCACGATCTGGCGCCCGAATTTCTCAAGGCCGGTTGCGTGGTGTTCGATCTGTCGGGCGCCTTCCGCGTCAACGACGCCGACTTCTACACCCGCTTCTATGGCTTCACCCATCAGCATGGCGAGTGGCTGGATAAGGCCGTTTACGGCCTGGCGGAATATCAGCACGAGAAGATTCAGCAGGCGCAGCTGGTGGCCGTGCCCGGCTGCTACCCGACTGCCGCTCAGCTGGCACTGAAGCCACTGGTGGATGCCGGACTGTTAAACGACGCGCAGTGGCCGGTCATCAATGCCACCAGCGGCGTGAGCGGTGCCGGGCGTAAAGCCAATGTCGGCACCAGCTTCTGCGAGGTCAGCCTGCAGCCTTACGGCCTGTTCAATCATCGCCATCATCCGGAAATTGTCGCGCACCTCGGTACGCCGGTGATCTTCACGCCGCATCTGGGGAGTTTCCCTCGCGGTATTCTGGCGACCATTACCTGTCGTCTGAAAGCGGGTGTCAGCCGTGATGATGTCGCCGCAGTGTTCCATCGTGCCTATGATGATAAACCGCTGGTGCGGTTCTATGAGCAGGGCGTACCTGCGCTGAAAGCCGTTGTGGGCCAGCCCTTCTGCGATATCGGTTTTGAGATGCAGGGCGAGCATCTGATTGTAGTGGCCGCCGAAGATAATCTGCTGAAAGGCGCGGCATCGCAGGCGGTACAGTGCCTGAACATCCGGTTCGGCTTCCCTGAAACGCAGTCACTGATTTAACGGATAACTAAACCATGACCAATCCATTGATTATCAAGCTGGGCGGTGTGCTGTTAGACAGCGAAGAAGCGCTGGCCCGCCTGTTTGACGCGCTGCTCACCTGGCGCAGCGCCCATCAGCGTCCGCTGATCATTGTCCACGGTGGCGGTTGCCTGGTGGACGAACTGATGAAAAAGCTGGCGCTGCCGGTGACGAAGAAAAACGGCCTGCGTGTCACGCCTGCCGACCAGATCGACATTATTACCGGTGCGCTGGCGGGAACCGCTAACAAAACGCTGCTGGCATGGGCAAAAAAATCGGGCATCCGCGCGGTCGGCCTCTGCCTGGGTGATGCGGGCATCGTCAACGTCACTCCGTTTGACGAAGAGCTCGGCCATGTCGGCCACGCGATGCCGGGCGATCCGGCTCTGCTGAACACCCTGCTGGCGGCCGGTTATCTGCCGGTAGTCAGCTCAATCGGTATTACTGACAGCGGTGAACTGATGAACGTCAACGCGGACCAGGCGGCGACCGCACTCGCCTCGACGCTGGGCGCGGATTTGGTTCTGCTGTCTGACGTCAGTGGTATTCTCGACGGTAAAGGCCAGCGCATTGAAGAGATGACGGCCGATAAAGCTGAACAGCTGATTACCCAGGGCATTATCACCGATGGCATGATTGTGAAGGTACACGCTGCGCTTGATGCGGCGCGTACCCTGGGCCGCCCGGTGGATATTGCCAGCTGGCGTCACGCCGAGCGGCTGCCTGACCTGTTTAACGGCGTGTCGATTGGCACCCGGATTCTCGCTTAACGACTCTGATTCAAGGATTACGAAATGCAAACGCAAAACATCAAAAAAATCGTTCTGGCTTACTCCGGCGGTCTGGATACCTCAGCCATCATTCCATGGCTGAAAGAGAACTACGGCGGCTGTGAAGTGGTCGCTTTTGTGGCGGATATCGGTCAGGAGCGCGGCGATCTGGAAGGTGTGGAGAAGAAAGCCCTGCAGTCCGGCGCCTCGGAGTGCCATGTGGTTGACCTGCGTGAAGAGTTCATCAGCGACTATGTCTATCCGGTGCTGCAGACCGGCGCCCTGTATGAAGGCACATACCTGCTGGGCACCTCAATGGCGCGTCCTATCATCGCAAAAGCGCAGGTTGAGCTGGCGCTGAAAGTGGGTGCCGATGCGCTGTGCCACGGCGCAACCGGTAAAGGGAATGACCAGGTGCGTTTTGAAACCACCTACACCGCGCTGGCTCCGCAGCTGAAAGTGGTGGCACCGTGGCGTGAGTGGAATCTGCGTTCACGCGAAGCCCTGCTGGACTACCTGAAAGAGCGCAACATCCCGACGACCGCGTCGCTGGAAAAAATCTACAGCCGTGACGAAAACGCGTGGCACATCTCCACCGAAGGCGGCGTGCTGGAAAGCCCGGCCAATGCACCGAACAAAGATTGCTGGGTCTGGACGGTCGATCCGCTGGAGGCGCCCGATCAGCCTGAAGATGTGACCGTGACCGTTGAGAAAGGCCGTGTGGTCGCCGTCAACGGCGAAAAAATGAGTCCGTTCCAGTGTCTGGAAAAACTCAACGTGCTCGGCGCGAAGCATGGCGTGGGCCGTATCGATATCGTTGAAAACCGTCTGGTCGGCATTAAATCGCGCGGCTGCTATGAAACGCCTGGCGGCACCATCATGGTCAACGCCCTGCGTGCGGTAGAGCAGCTGGTTCTGGATCGCGACAGCTTCAAATGGCGTGAGCAGCTGGGCCATGAAATGTCCTACGTTGTTTATGATGGTCGCTGGTTTGCACCGCTGCGTAAGTCGATTCAGGCGGCTGCCGAATCGCTGGCGGAAGAGGTTAACGGTGAAGTGGTTCTGCAGCTCTTTAAAGGCCAGGCAACCGCGACCCAGAAGCGTTCTGCGAACAGCCTCTACTCAGAAGAGTTCGCGACCTTCGGTGAAGATGAAGTTTACGATCACCGTCATGCGGGCGGCTTCATCCGTCTGTTCTCACTCTCGTCGCGCATTCGTGCCCTGAACGAGCAGAAGAAGTAATTTTCGGGCGGGGTACGCCCCGCCCCACAGTTTCACTTCAGGGGCGGCATTTATGCCGCCTCTTGTTTAACGATTCAGAGGAGTTTTCACATGGCACTTTGGGGTGGACGGTTTACTCAGGCAGCAGATCAACGTTTCAAACAGTTCAACGACTCGCTGCGCTTCGATTACCGCCTGGCAGAGCAGGACATCATTGGCTCTGTTGCCTGGTCCAAAGCGCTGGTAACGGTGAATGTCCTGACTCAGGATGAGCAGCAGCAGCTGGAAGCAGCCCTGAATGCGTTACTGCAGGACGTGCGTGAAAATCCTGAGCAGATCCTGCAGAGCGATGCCGAAGATATTCACAGCTGGGTGGAAGGTCAACTGATTGACAAGGTCGGCGCGCTGGGTAAAAAACTGCACACCGGCCGTAGCCGTAACGATCAGGTCGCGACCGATCTGAAGCTCTGGTGCAAGGTGCAGGTTGAGGCGCTGCTGGGCGCAACGCGCGATCTGCAGCAGGCGCTGGTGGTGACGGCGGAAGCCAACCAGGATGCGGTGATGCCGGGCTATACCCACCTGCAGCGTGCTCAGCCGGTGACGTTTGCCCACTGGTGTCTCGCCTATGTGGAAATGCTGGCGCGCGATGAGAGCCGTCTGCAGGATACGCTGAAGCGGCTGGATGTCAGCCCGCTGGGCTGCGGCGCCCTGGCCGGTACCGCTTACGAGATCGACCGTCAGCAGCTGGCAGGCTGGCTGGGCTTTGCGTCCGCCACACGCAACAGTCTGGACACCGTCTCAGACCGCGACCATGTGCTGGAGCTGCTCTCCGATGCCGCGATTGGCATGGTGCATCTGTCACGCTTTGCCGAAGATATGATTTTCTTTAATACCGGCGAAGCGGGCTTTATCGAGTTGTCAGATAAAGTCACCTCTGGCTCCTCTTTAATGCCGCAGAAGAAAAACCCGGATGCGCTGGAGCTGATTCGCGGCAAGTGCGGTCGGGTGCAGGGCGCGCTGACCGGGATGATGATGACGCTGAAGGGGCTGCCGCTGGCGTATAACAAAGATATGCAGGAAGACAAAGAGGGGCTGTTCGACGCACTCGACACCTGGCTCGACTGTCTGCATATGTCGGTGCTGGTGCTGGATGGTCTGCAGGTTAAACGTCCGCGCTGCCAGGAGGCCGCCGAACAGGGTTATGCAAACTCCACCGAGCTGGCGGACTATCTGGTTGCCAAAGGGGTGCCGTTCCGTGAAGCGCACCATATCGTTGGCGAAGTGGTCGTGGCCGCGATTGGCGAGGGTGTGGCGCTGGAGGCCCTGCCGCTGGCGACGCTGCAGCAGTACAGCACGGTAATTGGTGAGGATGTCTATCCGATCCTGGCGCTGCAATCCTGTCTGGATAAGCGTAATGCGCAGGGCGGTGTCTCTCCGCAGCAGGTTGCGCGTGCCATCAATGAGGCAAAACAGCGTCTGGCGTAATCTGCAGATAAAAAAAAGCGGGCATTTCAGATGCCCGCCAACCTCTAGCTTCATAACAACTACTTTTTTTATAGGCACATCATCAGAGCGCCAGCTCTCCCGGCTGACCCTCAGATTTTTTACGCTGACAGCAAGTATTGCTGCAGATCGTCACTCCCGCCAATATGACGACCGCCGATAAAGATTTGCGGCACCGTCGCCCGGCCGGTAACGGCGCGCAGACTGACCGTTGTGGCATCCTGGCCCAGCACAATCTCTTCGTACTGAATCCCCTGATCGACCAGCATCTGTTTTGCCTGAATGCAGAAGGTGCAGCCAGGTTTAGTAAAGATGGCGACCGACTCCTGAGCTTTACAGGCCGGGTCCAGGTAGCGCAGCATGGTGTCAGCATCAGACACTTCGAACGGGTCGCCAGGCCGATTCGGCTCCACAAACATTTTCTCTACCACGCCATTGCGCACCAGCATGGAGTAGCGCCAGGAGCGGGGTCCAAAGCCGAGGTCAGCTTTCTCGACCAGCATCTCCATGCCACGGGTAAATTCGCCGTTGCCATCAGGAATAAAGGTGATGTTGTCTGCGCGCTGCTCCGCTTTCCAGGCGTTCATCACAAAGGTGTCATTCACCGAGACGCACAGGATGCTGTCCACACCCAGGCGGGTAAACTGTCCCGCTAATTCGTTGTAACGCGGCAGATGAGTAGATGAGCAGGTGGGTGTAAACGCTCCCGGCAGTGAAAATACGATAACCGTTTTATCTTTAAACAGCGCATCGGTGGTGACATCGACCCAGCGATCGCCCTGGCGTGTGTGAAAAGTCACTGAGGGGACTGCTTTACCTTCCTGACCTGCCAACATTTCTTACTCCTGATCAACCACGTTCCATTTGATGCGCGCATTATTCCCAACCACGCTTGATAGGGCCAATCGTTCATTGCTATTCTATCTATCGCCACGGGCTATCGTGGTCTGGAGGGTAATAATGAATATTCGTGATCTTGAATATCTGGTTTCGCTTGCTGAACACCGCCACTTTCGTCGTGCTGCGGATGCCTGTCATGTCAGTCAGCCCACGTTAAGCGGGCAGATCCGCAAGCTGGAAGATGAGCTGGGCGTGATGCTGCTGGAGCGCACCAGTCGTAAAGTACTGTTCACCCAGGCCGGTTTGCTGCTGGTGGATCAGGCGCGAACGGTGCTGCGGGAAGTCAAGGTGCTGAAAGAGATGGCCAGTCAGCAAGGGGAAGCGATGTCCGGTCCGCTGCACATCGGCCTGATCCCGACGATCGCGCCCTACCTGCTGCCACAGATTATCCCCACGCTGCACCAGACGTTCCCGAAACTGGAGATGTATCTGCACGAAGCGCAGACGCTGCAGCTGCTGGCGCAACTGGACAGCGGCAAGCTGGACTGCGCGATTGTCGCGCTGGTCAAAGAGAGCGAGGCCTTTATCGAAGTCCCGCTGTTTGACGAGCCGATGAAGCTGGCGGTCTACGCTGATCACCCGTGGTGTGACCGCGACCGGGTGCCGATGTCCGATCTGGCAGGTGAAAAACTGCTGATGCTGGAGGACGGGCACTGCCTGCGCGATCAGGCGATGGGCTTCTGCTTTGAGGCGGGAGCGGATGAAGATACCCATTTCCGTGCAACCAGCCTTGAGACGCTGCGCAACATGGTGGCGGCAGGCAGCGGCATCACGTTGTTACCGGCGCTGGCCGTTCCGCCGGAACGCATCCGGGATGGGGTCTGCTATCTGCCCTGTTACAAGCCGGTTCCCAGACGGACGATCGCGCTGGTTTACCGTCCGGGCTCCCCTCTGCGCAGCCGTTATGAACAGCTGGCAGAGGCGATCAAAGCCCATATGGAGCACTATTTCGACGCCACTTTAAAACAGGCGGTTTAACCCGTTTAGCGCGGCAACGCGATAGGCTTCGGCCATGGTCGGATAGTTAAAGGTGGTATTCACGAAGTATTCAATCGTGTTGCCACCATTTTTCTGTTCCATAATGGCCTGACCGATATGAATAATCTCGGCGGCACGCTCGCCAAAGCAGTGGATCCCCAGAATCTCTTTGGTTTCCCGGTGAAAGAGGATCTTCAGGCTGCCAACGTTCATCCCCACGATCTGCGCGCGCGCCAGATGTTTAAACTGTGCGCGGCCCACTTCATAAGGCACCTTCATGGCCGTCAGCTGCTGCTCGGTTTTACCCACAGAGCTGATCTCAGGAATGGTATATATCCCGGTCGGAATATCTTCGATCAGGTGCGCTGACGCTTCCCCTTTGATGATCGCCTGCGCGGCAATGCGTCCCTGGTCGTAGGCGGCAGACGCCAGGCTCGGGTAGCCAATCACGTCACCCACGGCATAGATGTGTGGCTGGGCGGTCTGATACATGCTGTTTACTTTCAGCAGGCCCCGGCCATCGGCTTCCAGGCCGACATTCTCCAGCGACAGCGAGTCGGTGTTACCGGTACGGCCATTGGCATACAGCAGGCAATCCGCTTTTACTTTTTTGCCCGACTTGAGATGCATGATCACGCCATCTTCCACGCCTTCGATCTTCTCAAACTCTTCGTTGTGACGAATCACCACGCCGCTGTTCCAGAAGTGATACGAAAGGGAGTCAGACATCTCCTGATCCAGGAACGCCAGCAGGCGATCGCGGGTGTTGATCAGATCAACCTTCACGTTCAGGCCACGGAAAATCGACGCATATTCACAGCCGATCACGCCTGCACCATAAATGATGACGTGGCCGGGTTCGTGGTGCAGGTTGAGGATCGAGTCGGAGTCATAGACGCGCGGATGGGTGAAGTCCACATCCGCAGGATGATAAGGACGTGAGCCACAGGCGATAACAAACTTCTCTGCCGTCAGCGTCTCGCGGGTGCCATCCGGCTGTTCAATCTCGATCGTATTGGCATCCACGAAATGCGCATCGCCCTGATAAAGCTCGCAGCGGTTGCGCTCATAGAAACCCTGGCGCATGGCTGTCTGCTGGCTGATCACGTTTTCCGTGTGGTTGAGAATGTCGGCAAAGGAGGAGCGAAGCAGACGGGTGTGATCGCTGTAGAGCGGGTTCTGGTTAAATTCGATAATGCGGCTGACGGCGTGGCGAAGGGCTTTGGAGGGGATGGTACCCCAGTGCGTACAGCCGCCACCGATGTTGTGGTAGCGTTCGATCACGGCGATGCGCGCTCCCTGTTTTACCAGCCCCATCGCCGCACCTTCACCGCCGGGCCCTGAGCCAATCACAATGGCATCGTAATCGTAAGACTTTTGCATACCGATACGTCCTATTATTTATACATTTTTACAACGAGATTCTAACATCTCGTCGCGCACTTCTGAATTCTATCAGCGATTTTCATCACAGTTTGGCAAAGAGTGAGGTTCACAGACGGTGACAAAGATTGCCACTCTGTACGCTGAAAATTTTGATATAGTGGCCCCATAACACCGCTAAAGGCAGAGAGAATGGGCGTCAGAGCGCAACAGAAAGAACGTACACGACGTACACTGATTGAAGCCGCTTTCAGTCAGCTCAGCGCCGAACGCAGTTTTGCCAGCCTGAGTCTGCGGGAAGTTGCCCGCGAAGCCGGTATCGCACCTACCTCGTTTTACCGTCATTTCAAGGATGTTGACGAACTCGGCCTGACGATGGTGGATGAAAGCGGTCTGATGCTGCGCCAGCTGATGCGCCAGGCGCGCCAGCGAATTGCCAAAGGCGGCAGCATTATCAAAACGTCGGTCGCGACCTTTATGGAGTTTATCGGCAACAATCCCAACGCTTTCCGCCTGTTGCTGCGCGAACGTTCCGGCACCTCTGCTGCTTTTCGTGCCGCAGTGGCGCGTGAAATTCAGCACTTTATCGCTGAACTGGCGGATTATCTTGAGGTCGAAAATCGCATGCCGCGCAGTTTCACCGAAGCGCAGGCTGAAGCGATGGTGACGATAGTCTTCAGCGCCGGTGCAGAAGCACTCGACGTTGATACGGAGCAGCGACGAAAGCTTGAGGATCGGCTGGTGCTACAGCTGCGCATGATCGCCAAAGGCGCCTATTACTGGTACCGCCGTGAGCAGGAGCGGCTGGCGGTTACCCTGGAAAAACCCGAAGAACAATGAGTAAGGATCCCTCCATGACCCACCCAGGTATTCGCGATAAAAGCACGCTGGCGCTGGCTTTTATTACCGGCTTAGCGATTAACGGCTCCTTTTCGGTGCTGTTCAGCGCCTTTGTTCCCTTTTCGATTTTTCCGCTGATTTCACTGGGTCTGGCAGCCTGGTGTCTGCATCAGCGTTATCTCAATACCAATATGCCGGATGGTATGCCAGGCCTGGCGGCCGCCTTTTTCCTGCTGGGCATTCTGGTCTACAGCGCGCTGGTGCGGGCAGAGTATCCGGATATCGGATCGAACTTTGTGCCGACCGTCCTGATGGTGGCGCTGGTGTTCTGGATTGCGACGCGGTTTAAACGCAAACGTCACTAAGCATAAAAAAACGGGAACCGCAGGGTTCCCGTTTTTTTTACGCTTTTCGCGTCAGCAACACGCCGCATTCCATATGGTGGGTATAGGGGAACTGATCAAACAGCGCCAGCCGCGTCACATCGTGCGTTTTCGCCAGCGTCTGCAGATTGTCGCTCAGGGTCTGCGGATTACAGGAGATATAAAGGATGCGCGGATAAGCCTGCACCATCTTCACCGTCTCTTCATCCAGTCCGCTGCGCGGCGGGTCGACAAAAATCGTCTCGCAGTCGTAGCTGCTCAGGTCAACGCCTTCCAGACGATTGAAGCTGCGCACCCCATTCATCGCCTGCGTAAACTCTTCCGCCGCCATACGAATAATCTGCACGTTATCGATCTGGTTTACCGCAATATTGTACTGAGCTGAAGCGACGGACGGCTTCGCGATCTCCGTGGCCAGCACGCGACGGAAATTGCGTGCCAGCGCCAGCGAGAAGTTGCCGTTGCCACAGTAGAGTTCCAGCAGATCGCCCTGTGAATCCCGTGTCACATCCAGCGCCCACTCCAGCATCTGAATATTCATCGCGGCGTTCGGCTGGGTAAAACTGTTCTCGACCTGACGATAGATAATCTCGCGGCCTGCCACCGGCAGACACTCATCCACATAGTCGCGATCCAGACAGATTTTGGTTTTGGTCGCGCGACCAATCAGCTGCACATCCAGCCCTTCGGCGCGTAACTGATCACGCAGCGCCGCGGCTGCCTGCTGCCACTCATCATCCAGCTTGCGGTGATAAAGCAGCGAAATCACAATCTGATTGCTCAGGGTCGAGAGATAGTCGATCTGAAACAGTTTATGGCGCAGGATGCGGTTATCGCGGATCGCGGCGATCATCTTCGGCATCAGCTGATTGATCAGCTGGCTGGCCGCCGGGAACTGATCAACGCGGATCCGCTCGCGCGTCTGCTGATCGAAGATGATGTGATAGATGTCATCGCCGTCATGCCACAGGCGAAATTCGGCGCGCATCCGATAGTGGCTGACCGGCGAACGGAACACCTCCACGTCGGGCGCCGCAAATGGCGTCATCATCGTCTCTAAACGACTGACTTTTTCCGCCAGCTGGGCGTCATACTCTTCAATAGGGAGATGTTCGGGTGTCATGAGTAATCCTGATTAATAGCTTACCAGCGGGCGATTGTAGGCATTCACTTGCTGATGTCCAGTCCTGCAGCGAGAAGATATCTGGCTATCTGGACTTCCCAATCCCCACTCCGTAGACTGCTGACGCCGGCCTCATGCCCGAGTTAATAGGGAATCCAGTGCAAATCTGGAGCTGACGCGCAGCGGTAAGGAATGTCGTGATGTGTGCAATTGCAGACACTGTCCTCCGGGATGGGAAGTCATCATCACTTATGGTTCCCAGCCCGAAGACCTGCCGGTGTAACGTCGCTACTCGTACAATCATCGCGTGCTATCGATTGTCGGCCTGCGGCATCCTGCTGGGTCTTATGGATGCATGAATAAATGACAAAAAAAACGCTTTCGCTGTGCGCTCTGGGCGCCACGGCCATTTCTCTCTGGGCGCAAAACGGTTACGCGCAGGCAAATGATGAAACGCAAATCGTCACCGCTAACCGCTTTGCTGAACCTGTTTCGGGCGTGCTGGCGCCCACAACGGTTGTTACGCGTGATGAGATCGATCGCTGGCAGGCCAAAAGTCTGACGGATGTCATGCGTCGCCTGCCGGGTGTCTATGTGGCGCAGAATGGCGGATTAGGTCAGCAGAGTTCGCTGTTTATCCGGGGCACCGAATCCCGACATGTGCTGATCCTGATTGATGGCATCCGGCTTAATCAGGCGGGTATCAGCGGTTCGTCTGACCTCAGCCAGATCCCCCTGTCACTGGTTCAGCGTATCGAATATATTCGCGGTGCGCGTTCGGCAGTTTACGGTTCCGATGCGATTGGCGGCGTCGTCAATATCATCACCGGTCGTGCGCAGCCGGGCTCTACGCTGACGGCGGGCATGGGCTCCCGGGGTTATCAATCTTACGATGGCTCCACTCAACAGAGGCTGGGCGAGGCGACCACACTGACGCTGGCCGGCAACTACACCTATACCCGGGGGTATGATGTGGTGGCGGGCTACCCGAATGACTATGGCCCGGCCCAGCACGATCGCGACGGCTTTATGAGCAAAACGCTGTATGGCAATCTGGAGCATCAGTTCAGCGATGAGCTCACTGGTTTTGTGCGCGGCTATGGGTTTGATAACCGTACCGCCTACGATGGTTCTTACAGCTACGATCAGAGCTTCACGAATGTCGTCGGGCTGGCGGATACCCGGCAGCTCTACAGCCAGACCTGGGACACCGGGTTACGCTTCAGCCGTGACCTTTACTCTACTCAACTCATCGCCAGTTACGGTCATACCAAAGACATCAACTACGACCCACGCAATGGCCGTTACGGCGCGGCATCCACCTTTGATGATGTGACTCAGTACAATCTGCAGTGGGGTAACACCCTGCAGCTGGGGCAGGGCGCGCTTAGCGCCGGTATCGACTGGCAGAAAGAGACAACCGAGCCAGGCACTAACTATCTGTCTGACGGTTATGAGCAGCGCAACACCGGTCTCTACCTCACCGGTCAGCAGCAGGTGGGCAGCGTCACGCTGGAAGGCGCGGTTCGCAGTGACGACAACAATCAGTTCGGCTGGCATAACACCTGGCAGACCGCGGCGTCATGGGAGTTTATCTCCGGCTATCGCCTCTTTGCATCGTATGGCACGGCCTTTAAAGCACCGAACCTGTCCCAGGTTTACAGCCCGTTTTATGGCAATCGCGACCTCGATCCGGAAAAAAGTAAGCAGTGGGAAGGGGGTGTTGAAGGGCTGAGCGGACCGGTGAACTGGCGCGTGTCAGGTTATCGCAACGACATCGATAACCTGATTGATAGCGATCCCCAGACCTTCCGTTACTACAATATTAAGCAGGCGCGGATTAAGGGCGTTGAGGCCACAGCCGGATTCGACACCGGTCCGCTGACGCATCAGCTCTCATACGATTATGTCGATGCGCGGGATGGCACCACCGGCCAGCCGCTCATTCGCCGGGCTAAACAGCAGGTGAAGTATCAGCTCGACTGGACGCTGTATACCTTTGACTGGTCCGTGACTTATCACTATCTGGGTGACCGTTATGACACCGACTTCAACAGCACGCCCAGCCGTCGCGTGAAATCAGGCGGTGTCAGCCTGTGGGATCTCGCGGTCTCATATCCTGTCACTTCACAACTCACGGTTCGTGGTAGAATTGCCAACCTGTTCGATAAAGATTACGAGACAGCGTATGGCTATCAGACTCCAGGACGAGAGTATTACCTCAGCGGCAGCTACACCTTCTGATTTACGCCCCACGGTGCTGGTATTTGATTCCGGCGTCGGCGGGCTTTCTGTCTATGATGAGGTCCGGCAGCTCCTGCCAGACCTTCATTATCTTTACGCCTTTGATAACGCCGGTTTCCCTTATGGGGAGAAAAGCGAAACCTTCATTGTCGATCGGGTGGTTGCCATCGTTGCGGCGATTACTCAGCGCTATCCGCTCTCACTCGTCATCATCGCCTGCAATACGGCCAGCACGGTTTCACTGCCCGCGCTGCGGGAACGCTTTGCGTTTCCTGTTGTAGGTGTGGTGCCTGCAATTAAACCGGCTGCGCGCCTGACGCGTAATGGCGTGGTGGGGTTGCTGGCAACGCGGGCGACGGTACGTCGTCCTTATACACATGAGCTGGTGGCGCAGTTTGCCGGTTCCTGCCACATCGAAATGCTGGGATCAGCGGAGCTGGTGGAGCTGGCCGAAGCTAAACTCCACGGCGCACAGGTGGCACTGGAAGAAGTACGCCGCATCGTTCAGCCGTGGCTGCGGATGGCTGAGCCACCGGATACGGTCGTTTTAGGCTGTACGCACTTTCCTTTACTGCGCGAAGAGCTGCAGCAGGTGTTACCGGACGGCACGCGCCTGATCGATTCCGGTGCGGCGATAGCACGACGCACGGCCTGGCTGCTGGAGCATGAAGCGCCTGAAGTGCGCTCATCGCAGCAGAACGTCGCTTTTTGCACGGCGCTGGATGATGAAGCCGTACAATTATCACCCGTTTTACAGCGTTATGGCTTCCCGTTGCTGGAAAAACTGGCGCTTTAGCGGCTTTTCGCTGAAAAAAACAGCACTCAGAATTTTATTTGAAATTAGCACTTGTCAGCCTCCGAGAACTCCCTATAATGCGCCTCCACTGACACGGCACAACGGCTTACGAAGCGCCGGGTTAAGTAGGTTCGAAATCATACGAACCAGTGAGTTAAGCGAAAATAAATGCTTGACTGACAATGCGGAAAGCGTAATATACGCAGCCCGCGCCGCAGTAAATCGCG
>NZ_JBLWSJ010000012.1:0-95199 GCF_048452665.1 Pantoea graminicola
ATAGCGGACGTTGCTAACAGTATTTTTTCTGAAGCATGAGCAGTGATGCCCACTACTGATGGCTATCAGTAGTGGGGCTCTTGATGATTCAAAAAAAAAAGATTAAATTAATTAAGATTATTCTTATTTGATTAGTCGTATTGTGTAATGGGTCAAAACGGCATGAATCAATTTTTAGCTATATAAAACAAAGAACTATGGAGGAAGTGTGGGCGGAGAAACTAAGAATATTGATGAGATTGCAGGTATCATTTCCAGTAGGATTTTTGATGAGTTAGGCTGGAAAACCCAAAATACAACGGATATAAGCTGGGACTGTTGTTTAAGATCTCATCTAAACGCTAAACAACTTTTATCTGAAAACCCAAAAAAAACTCACCCTACGGATGTGGTCTTCAAATATAAAGACCCTTATTCAGATATAACTCAGTATATACAAACAGATTTGAAATCTTATTGTGCCAGCACGCTTGACGGCACAAAATCAATATTGAGCACTGTGCGGAGTTTATCACAACAGGTATCTTGTGCGCCAAGAAGTCCAGAGTGGCGGCGTCTATTTGTTGACAACTCAAATGAGCCGTACCAAGTTAACGGCCTGCTTTTTATATATAATCATGATAATGAATACGACTCCGATTTAATTGATAAATTAAATGGAGCAGCTACAGCAAGCTATGATTTCCCAGAGAACGCTGTGATTGCAGTGTTTGACCCAACTATGATCAGGTTTTTACTAGATGTTACAGAACACATTGAGACTAGAAGAGGAATTACTGACAAAGTAACACAAGAAACAAATATGTTATGGCAAAAAATTCCGGAAATAGAGAGTTGCACATATTTCTACCCTGATAAACATAATAAAATAGCAACGAAAGGGAAAATCCTTCCAGCAACAATTGAAATGATAACATCTGGTATGGTTTTTTACTCATATGAACACGCATACATTAGAAATGATGGTGGCGATAGAATAAGAAATAAAATATTGAATATCTTCTGGAAAGAAAAGGTTGATTCCAGTAATCATTTTATATTTCTTTTAGAGTATATATTTAATTATCAATTACTCAATCAATTTGACAAAATATTCGTTATAACTCCATTCTCACTACACTCAAGTATTCATTTGCAATCTGCCATTAATGATTACATAGGAATATATTCTTTCACTCAATCTCATATCGAGATGTTAAGGAATAAAATAGTATCCATTCCTTTTGTTAATCAAAAGTTATCTATATTTGAGTACCAAGTTGCCAGCAAGCAAGTGAATAGAAAATGTCACTTTTCATAAGGAGTATGACATGAATAAATATCAAGCCACGTTGTTTTCAAACGAAAGTGACATTTATACCGCCCTCCACTCTAATAGTGCAAAAATCACAGATGTTACATTAAGGAAAATCGCTTTCAACCGAGGATTGATTTTCCCATCTAACTTATCAAAAGAGGTATTGATAGAAAAAATATCAGATCTGCCATTTTCATATAATCATATCAGAGAAGTACAAGATAGACTGGCAACAAAGTCCAGCCAAGACGTCTTCTCAGTGAAACGGATATACGAAGAATTTGATATTGAGAAACTATATGACGTTGTAAACAAAGTTAAAGAAAATAGACCCAAGTTGCTAGGGCATGAGAAAATTGATCATTACTCAGGATTGCAAACCTACCACATCTCTATTGATTATACTGAATTTGATTTTAGAAGAGGGAAATTTCAGCAGAAAAAGTTGTATAGTGGAAGTATAATTTTTATAGTAAGAAACGGCTATGTTTCAGTGAGATATAACTACACTCCACGCATTTCAGAGATTCTCAACCAAATAATTCATACATATTCATCAACTGTTTGTGACAAAATTTTTGTCAACGAAATAGATTTGTCAAGTATCATTGATACTGATCTTAGAAATACTTTCGCTGTTCATCTTTATGATTTTGATGGAAATTATAAAAAAACAGGATTTGAATATGCTGGCCTTGAAAAGGTTCGAGTAAGCAGAATAAAAACACCTCTGGATATTAATGGAGATAATCTTGAAGGGAACCCTAAAGAAGAAAAACAAGAATTATCAAGCAAGCTTTTATCTTCTACTGATAACGAAAATGATGATGACATTAATAATCAGGAAATGGCATCTGACGACGATGAAAATCTAACCTTTAACATTAATAATGCCGCCTATGATGGCCTATCATTAGTGAATGCTCCTCAAATTAAGGAGTTGTGCAGTGATGGTTTTTATCGGAGCTTAATTCGATGGAAATCATTTTCCTCAGCAGTTAAGAACTATACTATAACTTTTGAACTCAGTTTTGATGATAAATATCTTGGGAGAAATATAAAATTCAGAGTGTTATATAAAGAAAGTAATTCTGCATCCACAGAGAGAGAAAAACTTAGTGATGCAGATTTTGATCAAGTCATGAAGCAATTAGAAGAAAAAATATTTTTGATCAATGACTTTATCATTGAAGAGCATACTAAGCGATACCCAGTAACGAAAGCTATGTCTTGCGAGACTTTGAATCAGGAGGCTGGATAATGATAAAGGTAAAAGTTTATAAAATTGAAAAGGATATAACTAAAAGTGAATTATTAAAAAAAGTAAATGACAACCTCTATGATGATGATAAAGGATATGGTTTTAGAATCACTAGCAATTCTGAAGTACTTGAGCTGAGATTTACCATGAGAAGTATAAGTAAGCAAAGCTTAGAATATGCTAATGGCGAACATTCTGAGGTTGAAATAGCAACTTATTTAAATGTGGACTTTGGCGTCAGACAAGGAAAGAAAATTATATTGTATGCCACTAACCCTCCTTTGAGCATGAAAGTGCCTTATACTATGGTGCAAAAAATATTTGGTGAAGATAGTGGGTTGAAACCAGTAGAATTTGATCTGAGAAAAGTTATAAATGGTCTTTCTGAGGGGTTTGACCTTAAGATAAAGTCCATGTCTTTATCTAACATCCCAGTGGATCCTTTTACTTTAGCAAAGACAAAAATAGTAAGTTCAAAGAATCTCCAAGAAATTTATCAGAATAAATATATGAATAGTTCAGCCGTTTTTGATTCAGTACATTTCTTTGTTAACGGAATTGAAACGGAATTATCTAGGACGGGGAGATTCCGTGTGAGAGAGAGTCAGCTTCCAACACTGTTATCCATCTTAGAAACTCTCTGAATTTTGCGAAATATTTGGAACTCGGGCCTACTTAGTCAGTAGGCCCTTTTTCTGCTTTGTACCTATCTCGTCATTGACCTGATCGTATTGATTCACACAGGATGCTGTTAGCAACGTCCGCTTTTCGCTCAAAGCAGACGTTCACTTTTCCTGTCCCTCGAAAATGGCCTTCTAAATTCTGCTCTCCACTTGCAAGCTAAGAGGGTATCTTATCCCTTACTGAAAGGATGCCGCCGGTTGGGGCGGCATCGGATTTGAATATCAGGGCCGGTAATCTTCCCACCGGCAGTCGCTGCGGTCGCAGATGACGGGCGCATCCGGCGAACCGTTCACCGTCCACTCATCAAGGAACCGCAGGCCGGTCAGCGTCTGTGCCTCACGTTCTTCAAGCAGAACGATGCTCTTCAGCCAGACGCTGCCCCGGTCAAACTGCCAGTAGCAGCCCTGCGAACAGACGGGACGTTCCGGAGGCCACCAGGTTTCCCCCATCCATTCGCATGCGGCTTCGGCCAGCGTAAAGTCCTGCCCGCTTAGCAGCATGTGGTATTCGTGTGAGGTGCTGCCTGTCTCTTCCTGATAACTGATCAGCCAGATGTTCATTCAGTCTCCCGCCGGGCCTTCACGCTTTCTGCGCAGTCGCGCATAAATCCCCAGCTGAGGCTGATGTCAGCATCGAGCATTCTGTCCGCCAGTTCGATCGCGGCAGCCACTTCACCAGGCGTAAGTTCCGGGTCAATGACCTCAAAGTCGTCCGCCAGCCAGACGTGGGCCACGCACGGCGTGTCCGGTGAAAATGCCGACAGGCTGGCTATCAGTCCTGCAAGGGTAAATTCTCTTTTCATCATTCTTTCCGGCGGGGCTTCCCCCGCCGCCTCCTGTCAGCCGCCATAATGGCCGATGTTGTTTACTATCCAGTCCGGCCCGATCACACACGCAATTCCGTCCTCGTCCTCTTCATCCCGCTCCAGCTCACCACAGCAACTGTCGGTCAGTTCGCCGTCGCTGTAGGCGGCGAATCCGCAGAAGTTACAGCCGCTTTCCGCGTACCAGTGCTCGGCAGTCACGCGGAAACGCTTGCTCAGGGCCTGAAATACCCGCCCATCAGGGGGAGACCAGGGTGTATCAAAATGCACTTCCATAAAGTCCGGCCCGCAATCCCCCACCTCCAGTGCATAGCCCGCTGGCCACTTCACACCGTACTGCGCGATATAGAACTCATAGCCGCCAGGCACACTGTCCAGCAGGCCGCCGTTAAAGCCGTTGATTTCCACATCAAGGCGGGTAGGCAGCAGCAGGTGCATGTCAAACTCTGCAGAGCCATCTGCAAGAGCATCGTTATCATTCGTGCGGATCCAGAACTCACTTACACGGCTCCCACGCACGCCTGACCAGTCAAAAAACTTGCGCTTCCATAAACTGTTCATCACCGCCTGTGCCTCATCATCCAGCCCATCCCACGTGCGGCTGCTTAGTCCGGTGGCCAGCCACAGGTCGTGCAGCCGGGCACAGTTTTCGTCCGTCAGTTCTGCGCCGCCGCGCAGTTGTGCGAGCCACTGCGTAAAGGCGCGGTTTTCCGGTGTGTCTTTACCCTGCCCCGCCGCCGTCAGTGCCGGGAAAGGCTCATACGTTTCGTTCGTTACCGGGCGTAGCAGACCGGCACAGCCCGCTAGGAACAGCTGGATACCCTCTCTTTCCGCCCGTGCATATGCAGGACGCATCTCTCCCTGCATCAGCGCCCGCACCTGACTCACGTTTTCCGCCAGACCGATCACACGCAGCCTGTTTGCACACCAGTTCGGCATGATTTTCTCCTCAGTAAATGGTTGCACGGCCTCACCTGCGCCGTGCCGACACAGCAGCCGGGCGCAAAGTGAAGCCGGCAGGGGCGACACCGGAAGCCGCATGCGCCGCCGGAGCGGACTGAATGTCCCGCGCACGGCGGGGAACGGGTGAGGATGAAGAGCGCCAGCGTCCCTTGCAGGCGAAGCGGCCCGGCTAACGTGAAGGCACGGCGCTGCCCGACGACAAGGAGGGAGGTACTCCGGGATTTCAAGGCAATAACAGTTGTCAGGCGACGCTGAATAGTTATCTGCAGAACCAGAAAAGAAAATCGGCGGCAAAAAGTGAGATAGCAAAAAATTTTTATTAAAAAAGTGCAATTTCTGCACTTTTTTGTAGATTATTATTTTAATAAAGGGAGGGAGCTTAATGACAGGCTGGCAGCTTAAACTCTGGCGCAGGAGTCTGCTATGGAGCAGAGAACGTGCAGCAGCTGAACTTGGTGTCAGCCTGCGTACTTACAAGGATTATGAAAACGCGGATACGGTAAAACGTTCAATAGCACTGGCCACCGTTACACTGTAACTTATTCACATGCTGCCATCATTGCTAAATCATGAGATCAGTAAAGAGAGCATGGTGCATTTGGTTAACCAGATGGTCAGCACCGTAGATGAAAAATAAAATATTAATATTTTCAATAACATGAAAATTTAAAAAGGGATAAATGTTTCGCTTTGCTTGTCACGCAAATTCGCCTCCATAATACTGTACAAATAAACAGTAAAAGAAAAGGAGGAATTTTATGCGTTATCTATGCAAACAGATTACTACAGCGTCTCGTTACGTCAGGAATACGGGACTATGAGACCGGCAATCTATGCTGAGGGCCTGACGGTTTTATGGCCAGCTCTTTTCACGCCGCCTGTGAAAATCCCTTTATATGGCGAATACTGCCCCGCAGGCTTCCCTTCACCGGCTCAGGATTATGTTGAGAAAGAACTTGATCTCAATGAGCTATGTATTCGCAGAAGGGCGTCGACCTTCTTCGTCCGGGCCAGTGGTAACAGTATGCAGGATCTTGGCCTCTGTGATGGTGATGTCATGGTGGTCGACCGCGCCGAAGAGGCCTCTCACGGTGATATCGTTATCGCAGAGGTTAACGGCGAATTCACAGTTAAGCGGCTGCAGCTTCGCCCGCGCCTTGCGTTACTGCCCATGAATCCGGCTTACGCCATTATCTATCCGGAAGAACTGCAGCTGCTCGGCGTCGTCACCTGGTTCTTCAGCAGTACGCGTGCACGTGGGAGGTAACCCATGCACATGTTCGGACTGGCCGACGTCAACTCATTTTATGCAAGTTGCGAGGCACTATTCCGGCCCGATCTGCGTGGCAAGCCCGTCATCGTGCTCAGCAACAACGACGGCTGTGTCATTGCCCGCAGCGCCGGCGCCAAAAGACTTGGCATAAAAATGGGCGATCCCTGGTTTCAGATTAAGAGGCAGGATTATTCAGAGCGGGTCCATGTCTTCAGTTCAAATTACGCGCTGTACCATAGTCTCAGCCAGCGCGTTATGACGGCCTTGGAAGAAATGACACCCCGCGTGGAGCAGTATTCAATCGACGAAATGTTCCTGGACCTGACCGGCATCGACGGCTGCGAAGACTTTGAACACTTTGGCCGGCGCCTGCGCACGCATGTGCTGGCTACGACCGGCCTGACAGTTGGCGTGGGCATGGGTCCGACTAAGACTCTCGCAAAAAGTGCTCAATGGGCGAGTAAGGAATGGCCACAGTTCCGTGGTGTGCTGGCGCTGACGTCGGGAAATACCCGGCGTACCGAAACCCTTCTCTCAAAGCAGCCAGTGGAAGAGGTCTGGGGAGTTGGCAGGCGTATCGGTAAAAGGCTTAGCCTGATGGGGATCAGTAATGCTCTGCAGCTGGCGCGCGCGCACCCTGCCCTTATCAGGAAAAATTTCAGCGTGGTGCTTGAGCGTACTGTCCGTGAGCTTAACGGTGAATCCTGTATCCCACTTGAAGAGCTGCCACCTGCTAAGCAGCAGATTTGCTGTTCAAGGTCTTTTGGTGAGCGCATCACCTCAAAAATGCTTATGCAGCAGGCGCTTTGTCAGTATGCGACCCGGGCCGCTGAGAAACTTAGGGGGGAACGTCAGTTCTGCAGGCGCATCAGCGTTTTTATCCGGACATCACCTCACGCTGAGAATGAGATTTTCTATGGTAACAGTGCCGGCGAGAAGCTCAGCCTGCCAACTCAGGATACACGCGATATTATCGAGGCCGCTATGCGATCGCTTGACCGCATCTGGTTAGAAGACCGCCGGTACATGAAAGCCGGCATTATGCTCGATGACTTCACCCCAAATGGCGTCAGTCAGCTGAATCTCTTTGATGATGTGCAGCCGCGGGCCAACAGTGCGCAGCTGATGAAGGTACTGGACGGTATCAATCAGTCCGGGCTGGGTAATGTGTGGTTTGCAGGACAGGGGGTGAGCACGGAGTGGAAGATGAAACGGGAGATGCTTTCACCGGCGTGGACAACAAGGTGGGATGATATTCCTGTTGCGAAAATTATTTAATTCACCTTAAGCACAGATTTAAAACCACGGCATTTGGAATACAAACGTAATACAAAAGAAATACAATATCATCTAACAGGTGCGTTTTATTGCACTAATAAAAGAATCAAACCCGCCGAAGCGGGTTTGAATTAACCTATCTTACGCAGTTTAGCAGAACCCGCAAGCATACCCGCTCGCCGTTCTAAATCTGGCTGGGGCTTCCATTCGGGAGTAGTGCGAGTTTGAGCAGAACTAGCCATAACGGTTTTTTTGACCTTTGAAGGTGCTATGCGCTGCTTCTGGCCTACATGGACAATTCGCATAACAGCCTGCTCTACGATTTTATTTAATGTCGGGTTCGCTGGATTTCCGGATGCCTGAGAAATCTGACGTTTGATCGCAACCAGTTCTTTTACAACGTCACGATACTCACCCGTGAAATCGTCAAGAGAAAGGGCAGCAGGCCTAACATCTTTATCTGTGCGTGATGACGCTTCAGCCTTTGAAGTGGCCTGGGTAAAATTTGCTCTTATGCTTTTAACTTTTGCCATGTCTTGTACCCCTTCATGAGACATGCATTATACCACGCATGCTCATTAATTGCTCGATTAGTAGCCTAAAACCTTTTTAACTAACACCTTTGCACGGATGTCACAATTTCGCTTTTCCCGCGATTGGTCAGCAGCATTAAGCTCATAACCTCGCTGACGATATAGTGGTACGAGAGACTTATCAGGCTGACTTACAGCGACTTCTTTCGCCTCATAGGCAAATGCAAAGCTTTCAGCGATGATTAAACCAATAGGAAGCATATACCCCAGTAGAGGATTTGGGTAAGGGTTCGACTCTAGGTAGCGCAGTGCAACATTTATGCGCTTTCTAGATAATTTGGCTAAAAACATACCGCACAATTTATCATCACACCATATGCTGACATCAAGCTTATCACGTCGTTTGTTACGCTGACGCAGCCAGTTAAGATCAATTCGCAAGCCTACGCGATCAGGATGATTGCGCCACGCCGGATGTACAATTGACCAGTGGTCCGGTTCTATTCTCTCAAGCAAGATGCGCTCTATAACCGGGATATCTGCAAGAAACTCATCAACGATACGTTCGTAGGCAATCGAGAGTGCATATTCCCTTTTTTCTCTGTGCTCCTGAGGAGTTCCCATTTTTCAACGCCTGTAGCTAATAAATGTGTTACAATTGTAATACATAATCATGCATTTTAAAATAAATTCGTGCTTTCATCCTGCTGGTACACAGTAAAGGAAACACACATAAAATTCCTTGCAACGTAAATTGCGCAAATCATATGCATTACATACGTCAGACACAAAAACCAATAGCAGCGCGTGTATATTTACTTTCTGGCAAACGCCTTATCCAGGCGGGCGATATGGCCTGATATGTCAGCAGGCTTGTGATAAAGCTGCTGAATAATAATCTCAAGCACTTCACAAGCATCATCTAGATGACTCTGCATTATAGGCTGACCGTCATGACTTCCGGCGTTGCCGAAATGTTTGAGCGCCATAAATGCATCATAGTGTGTACCGAGCAAATGAGGATAGTCCTCAATCCTCGCATGCAGCTTAAGAAAATGCTGTCTCTCAGATTTTGTCAGTACCACACGAGGCACATTCACATCATCAAGCAAAACCTCAAGTAACGAACGAATAGCATTGGCTGCAGCGGAAGGATGTGCAGTCAGTAATGATGAGATATCGGTAAGACGCGTCTTAACTTTTTCAGGGCAGTTTTCGTTAGTCTTAAACAGCGGAAGTGGAGGATAAAAATGCCTGGCCTGAAATAACTCTATGTATTCCGGTTCAGGATGGCCATGAACATCAAGCTCCCAAATGTCATCAACAAAGCCAATGCCTGAAACAGCTACAACTTCTCTACACTCAGGTCGGGAACACTGAACCATACAACTAAAGATGTATGTATAGTCACGTGGATCGAACCAGCCATGATGCTTGTTCATCCTGGTGTATCTGTTCATATCGTATCTGAAGGTGCTGGCATCTATAGCCAGCGAGACTGATTCACAGGCAGGACAGAGCCAAGCCGGGCATCGATTAGATGGAAAACTTGAGAAAAGTGGATGTGACATTTAGCGCTCCATTGAGTCAGGTTAATTTCAGCCTATTCAAAGATGACAATACGTTTATGCAGGCCAAGTGAATTACACTTGTAATACAAATGAATTTCATTTTCGTATTAGCATACCCGCAAAATCCTGCGCATCCAGGTTAAAGCGGATCCCCAGCTGCGGCGCCACGTCCAGCGCAAAAACCTTAAGGTACTGCTCAGTGCTTTCATAGCGCTCGTGTCCCATATAGGTCTGGACCACTTTCGGCGGCACGTGATTCAGGAACAGGTGCATCGCAAAGCTGTGCCTCAGTGTTCTCGGGCTGATCGGCGTGACAGCAAAAGCAATGCCGGCCGCACTGGCTCTGTCGTTCGCCTGCTGCAGCCAGCTCCATGCCGTTTTCCGCGTTACCGCAAACAGCGGGGTGCGCCGCCCGGGCCGGAAGGTGGCAAGATAGCGATGCAATTCCCGGACGAAGGCGCCATCGAGGAGTGGCACCACGCGTGCGACCTTCTCGTCCTTTGCCGGACGTCCCCGGCCTCGGCTGCGCTGCTTGAGCGTACGCAGGCGGACAAAAGGACGCGGACCGTCCAGCTGCAGATCTTCCGGGGTCACCATCAGCGCCTCGGTAATGCGCGCGCCGCTATTCCACAGAAACGCAAACAGCATGCGCTGACGCTCGTCGTCAAAGCAGCTCAGCAGCACGGCCACCTCAGGCGCCAGCAGGTACTTCGGCAGGTCGTGCTGTAGCAGCGCCATGCCACGCAGGGCGAGTGCCGTTTCCCAGCTCTGTGCAGCCACACCGGTGGAGCCGGCCGTAGGCATCAGCATGACATACTCCTGACGTGCATTTGTATTACCTCTGTATTACGGATGAAACACGTAAGGACTGCATAAGTCGTATTACCGCAATCCGGTGCAGAATGTGAACCGGCGCGCATAAGTATGACAATTGAAATACTTTTGTCATACACAACACACCTCAGGACCCTATTTTTCAGGGCGCGAAACCGTCATCCTGTTCCGGTTCGTCATGAACCCGGTGAGCGGGCGGGGCATCCGGATACTCCTCACGCCAGCGGTCCAGCGCGGCTGCCGGCGCTGCCGGATAGTACTGCTCAGAGAGATGGCCGGATCTGCTTAGCCACAGAATCAGGGTGCTCCCGTCACGCTGTGCGAGGGTGAGCACGCCACGCTCCAGGAGCGTAAGGCGCTCTGCCGGGGTAAGCGTAAGCCCGCCCGGGCTCACCGCAGGAATGTCTTCCAGTGATACCGTCATTAATATCGTCCTCGTCTGAGACTGTCAGTGGTCGCAGGCACCTTGTTACGAATGTAATACACAGGTACTACACCGGTGCGCTGGGCGAATTTTTTCGATTTCGCAGGGGCAAACCCCGTCAGATTTCAAAATCCGTAAATCGTCCTTCTAACGTCTATTCTGCCCCCGTACAGAAGCTGCCGCCACCGGAATAAATCGCGGGCGTGCAAAGGGAAGGGTAACAAAACCCAGTGTATTCCGGTATCGGTTACGCAGCAAAACCACGGCTCCGGCCCCGATCGGACGGGATTTATTCGCAGAATCGACCTGCAGGCCGCGTGGTGTCAGGGCTGAGGCCGGAAGGGTGGTGAAGGGGAGGGCGGGTAACCGTATGCCTGTTTTGTTACCCATTAAGAAAAGAGACACTGGCGGCTGGCTTTATCAGCCGCCCGCTGTCAGGCCATCAGGCGCTGGCTCAGTACGGCACTGTGAAAATCTGACAGCCGCTGCTTTTCACGCTGAATGTATTTACGGTCTGCATCACCGCTAGCTAACGATTCCAGATGTTTTTGCCAGGCAAGAAACTGCGTACAGCCTTCCCAGAATTCGCTCTGTCCCTTAATACTCACATGATTATTAGCATCGTATATTCTGATATAGCAGTCACCGGTCAATGCTAAGGGGTCTTTATCTTTTAAAATTGACAGGTAATTATTAACATAGCTTTCATCAACGTCTGGCAGTTGATTATAGAAATCCAAATCGGCCTTTCCGGTTTTTTCCATTTCAACTACCGCATCATCCGATGATTTAATATATTTCCTTCCATATAAATCATAAATAAATGTCCTCGGATTAAGATTGTCTTCATTACGAGTCAAGTAATCATCACGGTCCTCGCCTGCTTGATTTTCAAAATCCACCACTATCGTTCTGAGGCATTCAAGAGACTCAGAATTAAGGGGGTTATCAAAAATACAGGATACTATAAATGGGATCTTGAATTTCGCATTCGTCAAATCATGATTAACCGCTCTGATTTTCATTTCCTCTCCGTGATTCGCACTCAGGCCGATAAGAACATCACTTTGGGCATTACTGACGGCATCCTTGTCCAGCCCTGGAGTAACGTCAACGGCATTGAAAAAAAGAGCGTGTTCAAAGAAATCAAACTTCCTCAACAGCCTCTGATATTTTCCGTAGTCGTTTTCCTTATTGTCTTCGATAACATAGCTCGCATTAACCGCAACAAGGAACAGGACGTCGTTTCTGATAAGTGACCTTACAATGGAAGAATACTTTTTTTTATCCTCTTCAGTTGCATTATCGATGTAGTGCGCATCGATATGACGCAAAAGATGGTATAGCACACGCATGTACGGGCTGATGATGTTGTGTCCCTGCAGCGTTTTGAATGCTGTCAGATGGTCAGTTTCCTCAATGAGTCCGTCGAGCAGCTCTTTACCTTTTTTGGTATCGAGGTAGGATTTTACAATATTCAGCTGCTCCTTATGCTGCTCAAGAAGAAGGTTATAACGGCTGATAAACTCATCTCTGCGACTGGTTCTCTGCGTGTGAAGAAGCGTTGCTTCTGACACTTTTGTGCTGTTTGATGTAGCAATGGCGGCACGCGCCGTGTATATAGCTGCAAGGGTGGTTACAAGCAGCATAGGTTTATCGCTAATGTTGTCTATGTAAGCCTTTACAGGACTAAACGCCTTAATCAGCGCTGTTGTAAATTCATGAATCACTTCCATCTTATATTTTCCCTCATTATGAACCCCAACTTTTCGGGGTTACCTGTTTAAACTGTCGTACAAATGTAATGCAAAATAACTCTTTTATCATTAACTAAACATCATCACGTCCGCTTTCATCGCGATATGAAAATGTTTTGTGCGCGTCATCATGGGTTTGTTGCTTGTGAGCACAACGTTCGTTATTTACGGAAGCTCATTTGCAGCTAACACATCGTTTGATACATATAACCAGAACGGTAAAAAATATGCACTACTGAAGGTTTATGGCGAAAATGTGTTTATGCAGGAAATTGTAGATGGAAAGAGGGTAAGTGAAATTACCCATTTCAATGCCCAGAATATGACTAGGATGACTTTAACCAGTAATTAAAGCGAAAAGGAATGTCTGGCCGGAAGCGCTCTAACTGCGCTTCTGGCCAGAAGCAATCAGAGATACTCTTTCACCATTTTAACCAGCTTTTCAGGTCCTGCCTGGTTGGCCAGATAAAGTGCCGCGCGAAGGATGGTTGAATCAGTAATGGTTTTGCTTGGCGCCAGATCCTGAACGGCACCGGTCAGCTTTGCACACATTAGCTTTTCGTCCGCCGTCAGGCGAATCGTTTTCGGCGTCTCACTGGTCGTCCTGTTACGTTTACTTCTGACATTAGTCAGGCGATTTTCCTGCTCTGGCTTTGCTGCTGCAGGCTTTTGTACCTGTGGACGTTCGAGTTTTCCGGCCATCAGTAGGCTCCTTCTTTGATAGAGATGATTTCTTTGGCCATCGCCCGGTAGTCATTCAGCACCAGTGCACCACGCTTGTAAAAATAGAGGGGTTTGCATACCACTTGAGCCTGAGCAATGTTTTCATCCGCGCGAATACGGGTCTCAAGCACGTTATTTTTAAAGCGCTCATTGCCTTCAAGCTCATCCTGCAGGAATGTGTTCATCTTCTTTTTTGAGCTGTTGAATTCATTCCGGAACAGACTGTAGTGCGAGAACTGTTCTTCTTTTATCTCATCCAGATAGTCGAGCACGGTTTCGGCTCCGGTCAGTGAGAAAGAACCGCCATCAATTGGAATAATAACGTGATCGGCAACATACGCGGCATTGGTTGACGACAGGTTCAGCGCCGGCGAGCAGTCGATAAGGATAAAATCAAACTCACTCATCACAGGTTTAAGGTGACGCAGCATAATCTTTTCGCGATGTGGCCTTGCCATGCTGTTTTCCATGACGCGCTCAAAAGAGGGGTCTGACGGAATCAGGAAAAGGTCTGGAATATCCTCTTCCCCGTTTTTTGCAGGAATAATCACATCACGCACGTCGAACTTTTGATTATTATATAAATCGCAGATTGTCGGACCAAACTGAGCATAGAACTTTCTGCCGTGCGTCAGCACTTCTGTCGCGTTCGCCTGCTGGTCTGCATCGATGACCAATACACGTTTCCCCATCTGCGCCAGAGCAACTGCAGTATTTGTAGTAGAGGATGTTTTACCCGGACCGCCTTTGTTGCTCATTGCTGCGATAACAAAAGCCTGCCGTTCAATCCCATTTCCAGCCATCTATGACCTCCTAGGCGTAATTCTAAAGTAATACATTTGTAGTACTACTATCCTTACTTTCACCCAAGAGATCAAGCGATATAAAATACAAATGTATTACATGTGAAATACACTAGTTTTGAGCAATAGAGCTTTCAGGAAGGCTTCAGACTTGGAGTTGCGATCATATTACAGCCTCGTACGGGTTCAACTTAACGTCTGCGCCCTACAGCAGAACGGCGTTGGGCTTTCTTTCTGCCTGACGCCGGCTGTTCTCAAAGATGAAGTAAAAAAATGCGGTCACGGCAAAAATGACAAGCAGCCAGGATAAGAAGTCACCGCCCATGAATCCTGCGAAGTTCTCTGCCATTTTATTAACAATCATACCGGACGTCCTGTTTCGTAAGATGCCGGGACGTCATAGAGATCGATTCAGGTTGCCAGCTGCCAGTAATAACTACCGATCTAGCTCTCAGCAGAAGTCAGCGTGGCGGAGAGATCAGTCGCGGGGTCTTCAAGCGCCAGAATAGCCCGCCTCAGCTGGATCGTCAGCCAGCGCCATTAGTCGCCGGTGTCTTCGTCGCCTGTACAGGGCAGCGTATCGCGGCAGCTGACGCCAGCCATAAATTCAGTGTTTCGGTCAATATCTTGCTGCAGCTGGCGGCAGCGGTGCAGGCAGTGCCGGATTATTTCAGGACGTTCCGGCGCACCGGCTGGCATGCCAGCCACGCGGCTGAGCAGCGGACTGACCGCACGCAGCCTGCTGCAGCAGGCTGCGGTAAACATCCTCCGGGGATTCCGATACCGGACGGACACGAAACGGCAGCCGGCTGTGCTGGGCCACATACAGATAAAGGTGGTTGACGGCCTCGGTCGGGCTGACGCCGTGGCGGGCCAGCACGTCCTCAGCCTGCGCCTTCAGATGGTCTTCAATACGCACAGTCACGGTCTCCATTGTGGCCCCTTCACGGTGCGCGGATGCTGCCAGGCAGCAACGAGCTGACTGTCGGCGGCGCGCGCATCCAGCTGGGTTTTCTGCAGCCACTCTGGCCGGTTTAGCGGCATACTGCCGTGGGCGGCCTGCTCTGTCACATACCGCGCCCACAGGCAGCCCTGCAGGTCGTCGCGCTTCTGAACACCCAGCGGCCTGTTCCGGTTCTGGTCGCTGAAGGTACGGCGGGGCCGCAGCGGGCGAAGATACTAAATGTAGTGGTTCTATCAGCTGCTGAAGGCACAAGATAAGGGATTCCGGATGCAGAGCGGCCGTTGGTCAGAATACCGCTAAACCGCAGTGGCGGGAGAAACAGAGAGCAAAAGGGCACAGCGGGAGGTCATTGCGACAGGGAACGGTTACGGGCGTGACGGATAGCGGGCTAATGAACGGGCAGCTTGGGTATCTGGATGCGGAGTGGATTCAGGCGGACCTGCGCGCAGGCGTCAGCGCATGGCCTATCATGTAGGCGCCCGCCAGCCAGAAGGCCGCAATGATGATGCCGGACGTCGCGCCGCCAAGGTCGTGCGGCATCCACGTCATAAACGCCTGCGTGCAGGTATCGATCAGCTTATTCAGTTCTGTATGCATTATTTTGTGCCTCTGCTTAAGTCAAAAACGCATTATCACGCAAACGTTGCTGCGCGTCACTCTTGATCATGGATACTCAGAAAACAGTACAGCGGGCGCGTCAGGGGATTGCGCTCAGACACGGCGTCAGCTATGCGCTGGCTCTGCCGGCGGATGTGTTCTCTGAAGACACGGCCAGATCGTGACCTCATTCTTCGATTTCCCAGCGCACAGTTCCGTCACATATTATTTGCTTAAAATCTTGTAGTTAGCTAAAAACCCTCCTAGAACGCAGGATGATAGTGGTTCCAACCAGTCAGGCAAACAGAAAATATTTTAGCAGTTTTAAGGAGTAATATTATGGTAGAAGCAATTATTGCAAAGGGTTTACAACTCGTAGCAGTAAAAGTCGTTGAAGTAATGCTTAAAAAGGTTTTAGACTCTCCATGGTCTAATCAGTTTGAAGATGCAAAAGAGATAGTTAAAGAATTACTGAGCGATTTTTCTAAAAATAGATTTGCCGAGAAACATTTTCAGCAGACTCTTAAAATGCGCACACTCATCAACCCTGATCATGATGTAATGCTCTCGGATATTTATCATCCAATGACAATTTCCACTGCATCTAATGATGATAAATTAACTGTAAAAGATGGCTTTACCCTTACATTTAGCGGAGTTGTAAATATCATTGGTATAGCCGGGCAAGGGAAAAGCACAATATTACGCAAGCTATTTCTTGAAGAGATCTCGAAAGGTGATAGAGTTCCTTTTTTTATAGAACTTAGGAATGTTCCTGACGGTGATGTACTGGCATACTTTAAAGATCTACTTAAAAGTTTTCACGTTAATGTCACAGACTCAAATGTTGAATTTTTGCTTCAATCCAAAAAAGTAGTTTTATTATTAGATGGTTTTGACGAAATTCGCCAAGAAACTACAATTAAAGCCTTTAATTCAATTATGCAACTGAATAAAAGCTATGCCTGTCCAGTTATAACTACAAGCAGGCCAAATACACAGGTTTGCCAGATGCCTGGCATCCAAAACATGTTTGTCGAAACAATAGATTTAGTTGATAAACTGCACATATTGAATCTGATTGAGCGACAGGATAACAGATCTAATAAAACAACATTTCGAAATCTTTGCGATCTACTGATCGAGAACACTTATCTTGAAGAAACCATTAATAATCCTATTATGGTTACGCTTCTATACCATTGCTTTCCATATATGGACGAAGTACCAAAAGATATCACTGATTTTTACCGGCAGCTGTTTGGCGTTTTATATGCACGACATGATAAAACAAAAGGTTACAATGACAGGGAAAGAGAGTCAGGCATTGAGACGGAACCCGCAAGAACGCTATTTTCTAACATTTGCCTTAAATCATTGTTAACCGAAGAATATCAGCTCGATTCACATAAGCTTCATCAACTTGTAACAAGTGCTCTTAGTAGCCATGGGTATGATAAAAAACTTGCAGAATCATTTACTAATGACCTTGTAAAAATAACATGCTTGCTGCAGTCTGATGGAAATGACCGATTTGTTTTTCTCCATAAGTCTGTACAGGAGTTCTTTGCTGCATGCTCTATTACAGCTATTAATGATGATAATATCAAAAGCGATATTTATAAGCACTTAAGAACCTCACTCATTTCATCGCCCAAATTCGACAATTTATTGCAATTTTTATACTATTTAGATAAGCCATCATTTATCAATGAGATTACAATTGAAACTTTCAGGCTATCTGGATATGACAAATTTGCCAACCAACCTTATGAGCATGTAACTTCTCTATTTGATAAGCTAATATCAGATGGTATGCTCTATGGAGAGAGCTCAGCAGATTATTCCCATGTGAGATTACTGCGCTTTTCGCCTATAACATCACTTTTAAAAGTTGATTTTCTTAAAGTAATTAATGGAGAAAAAAGGGATCCGTTCTCCATTGATAACATGGATGAAAAGTTTGAAGATACAATCACAGTAGATATTCATAAAGATGATCTTTCAGCTTACTCTTATGTAAAAAGTATTACCACGCCTAACTCAAAAAAAGTTCCTGTAATGGGCGCCGAGGAAAATCAGAGAGAGAGCTATAAATTTGGATATAAAGAGTACCTAATAACTCATGGGATATATGATTATTATAAGGAAGTCTTTTATAATACTATTGTTGATTTTAATGATAACGTTTACAAAATAAAGCTTAATGAAGCACAGTCAATGAAAGACGCAATGCGTGAAAGCTTTGGCTTTTTAAATAAACTTTAGTTTTCATAGTATTTTCTACGATAGAGCGCCTGTGTTTAATGCGGTTATATTTCAGGGCGATCCTGAAATATAACCTTAGCTCAGCAGGTCGCCTTGCCTAAAGTTCTTATGCAAGGTAGATACTATTTATACACTTTTCTCGGGCAATTCCGCTTGCTGCCAGATTGGCATTTATACAGCGACAATTTTTAGTGCTTTTACCCAGCAGGTTTTAATGGTGACCTGCTCCCCGTTGATTAATACACCGCGATGTTAGTAATGTCTTCATAAGCCACATGAGGACAACCCCATGAAGAAGCGTTTTTCCGACGAACAGATCATCAGTATCCTCCGCGAGGCTGAAGCCGGGGTTTCTGCCCGTGAGCTCTGCCGTAAGCACGCCATTTCCGACGCCACCTTTTACACCTGGCGTAAGAAGTATGGCGGTATGGAAGTGCCCGAGGTTAAGCGCCTGAAGTCGCTTGAGGAAGAGAACACCAGGCTCAAGAAGCTGCTTGCCGAAGCCATGCTGGATAAGGAGGCGCTTCAGGTGGCTCTGGGGCGAAAGTACTGACGACAGACCAGAAGCGGGAAGCCGTGGTGTTGATGTGCGATGCGACCGGTCTGTCGCAACGTCGTGCCTGCCGGCTTACAGGTTTGTCCCTGTCGACCTGCCGCTACGAAGCTCAGCGTCCGGCTGCCGATGCACATTTATCAGGGCGTATTACTGAGCTGGCGCTTGAACGCAGACGTTTTGGTTATAGGCGCATCTGGCAGTTGCTGCGTAGGGAGGGCCTTCACGTCAATCACAAGCGGGTATACCGTATTTACCACCTTAATGGACTGAGCGTAAAACGCAGACGACGCCGTAAAGGGCTGGCGACCGAACGCTTTCCGCTTCTTTGCCCGGATGCGCCGAACCTTACATGGTCGATGGATTTCGTTATGGACGCACTGGCCAACGGTCGCAGGATCAAGTGCCTGACCTGTGTGGATGATTTCACGAAGGAATGTCTGACGATCACCGCTGCTTTCGGTATTTCAGGCGTTCAGGTCACGCGTATTCTGGACAGCATCGCGTTGTTTCGGGGGTATCCGACGACAATAAGAACCGATCAGGGCCCGGAATTTACCTGCCGCGCGCTCGATCAATGGGCCTTTGAGCATGGCGTGGAACTGCGTCTTATCCAGCCAGGCAAGCCGACTCAGAACGGATTTATTGAAAGTTTTAACGGACGATTCAGAGATGAGTGCCTCAATGAACACTGGTTCAGCGATATAGTCCACACAAGGAAAACGATTAATGACTGGCGGCAGGATTATAACGAGTGCCGTCCACATTCATCTCTGAACTACCAGACTCCGGCTGAATTTGCCGCGGGCTGGCGAAACGGGAAATATGAAGAAAAACCAACCGACATTACTAACTGAAGGTTGTATCTAATCCTGGGGGCAGGTCAGCAGTATTTAGCTTCGGCATTAGGACAGCGTACTGCATGCCCTTAGTGCGAACCACCCCATGACATTTGGGTTGTGGCAGCTATACCTGAGACAAATAGGTTATGACATTAGGGACTTTCGGAGGGGAGCAACAATGACGGTAAGCACGCTCACATGGCCTATCGCGTTATTCATGTTGATGAGCCTTTCTAAGTGTTTCGGATGGGATTGAAAACGTCACAGCTGTTGCAATACCAAGGGCAGGTAACAGCACGCCGTCGATGACGCTGGTGAGGAACTGCAGTTCAAAGGGCTTGCGCTGGATCAATGCACGATAGGCCGCCATGGATGGCATCACTTGCGAGGCCGTATTTATATCGGCTCCGGCCTGAACTTCCCCCCGGTTAACTGCACGCTCCATCAGCCGTAGATTTGCGCTGGCCCATGGCTCTACGATGGCGGCATTGCCAGCTTCGGCCAGCTCGGGATGCTGCGAGAGCACTGAGGCCAGGCCGGCCATGATCCGCATCTTGCGCTCGCCCTCCTGCATACTGGAAGGTTTAAACAAACCAAGCAGGTCGCCGCGCAACGTTCCGGTATCTGGAAGCGCATCCAGATCAACCTGCATACGCTTCAGGTGCGCCACTGCATCGATGATCAAGTTGGCTTTGGACTTCCAGCGGCGGTAGGCCGCTGCTTTTCCAGTCTTGGCCCGCAGCGCCACCATGTCCATGGTCATTCGCTCGTAGCCCACCTCAGCCACGACCTCGATCGCAGCATCAAGGATAGCAGCGTCTAGCGCCGGATCACGCTTGCGTCCACGAGCGGGAGCTTGGATAGCCGGCCCATTTTTAACCTGATCAGCAGCCATTACGGCAACCTGCTTTTTCATTACTTATCCTCATTGAGTTGATTAACGATACCGCCTAGTTACGGAACTTGCAAGTTCCATATTTCTGTGGCTTGATAAGTCCTCATTTTAGAGGAGTTATCAACATGCGCTATAACCGACTTGGCACCACAGGTCTGTTTGTCTCAGAGCTATGCCTTGGCACGATGACATTCGGAAAGCCTGAGGCAAAGTACGCCGCAGCGGGCGGCCTTGAATACCGTGAGGTGGAGGCCATCATGGACTGCGCAATCAACGCGGGCGTCAACTTCATCGACACCGCCGATGTGTATTCTGGTGGCCAGGCTGAGGAATTGATTGGCCGCGCAGTGAAGACACTGGGCGCCAAGCGTTCGGATCTGGTCATCGCCACCAAGGCAGGCCACGCGACCGGCCGCGGTCCCAACCAGGCTGGCAACTCACGCGGACACCTGATGCGCCAGGTAAAAGAAAGCTTACGACGCCTGGACACCGATTATATCGACCTTTACCAGCTGCATGGCTGGGACCCAGCGACGCCTATAGACGAAGCGCTGCGAGCGCTTGAGGATATGGTTGCGCAGGGCTACGTCCGTTATGTCGGCGTATCGAACTGGGCCGCATGGCAGGTAGCTAAAGCTATGGGTGTGTCCGGGCAGCAAAATCTGGCGAAACTTCAGTCCTATCAGGGCTACTACTCGCTGGTCGGCCGTGATGCCGAGCGCGAAGTCTTGCCCATGCTGGCTTCGGAAGCGTTGAGCATGATCGTGTTCAGTCCGCTGGCAGGCGGTTACCTCACCGGGAAATATCGCGACGGCAAACAAAGCGGCCGGCGCTCGACCATCCAGTTCCCACCGGTCGATGAAGGCCGTGGCACATTGGTGCTGGAGGCAATGGATGCCATATGTGGCGCGCGCGGGTTGTCGATGGAAGCGGTGGCACTGGCCTGGCTTCGCCATCAGCCTGAGGTGACCAGCATCGTTCTGGGCATCACTCGGGTTGAGCAGCTGGAAGCCAACCTGGGCTGTACCGAGGTTGAACTGTCGGCAGAGGAACTCGCGCAGTTAGATAAGGCCAGCGCGCTGCCGATGGAATATCCCGGTTGGATGATCGCCAACGGCAGCACGGAGCGTCAGGCCCTTATGGACACTGGCCTGCGACCACGCCAGGAAGGCTAAGCAAACGATCCCGCAAGACAACAGGACTTTCGAATGTTCCACATCATGTTTTCGTTGCCGGGCCTATATGTCATCGCTCGCTTCCTGTGGCCTTTGCCGCTTGCGCTGCCGATTAAGATAGGACTTGGGCTGGCCATTCTGGTTGGCTCGCAGTATCACCTGTTTTGCCGACTGTCTTCAGGAAGTGTCTTCTCACCCGAGATGTCGCGCAGTGCGGTGATTGGATTCAATTGGGCCTTCATCTCAATCCTGCTGCTGTTTTTCCTGCAGCTGCTGATCGATGTGTTGCACATCAGCGTAAAGCTAGCGGCAGGCATCACTCTCCAGGTACCGTCAGCGGTGTCCTCCTGCAGCTTGGGACTGGGATTACTGGTAATCGCAGCGATTGGTGTAAGAAACGCGATTGTCTCGCCGGTCGTACGACACATCGAGATCGCGGTCAGGGGCCTGCCGGAGGAGTTCTCCGGCTACCGCGTGCTGCAGCTGACCGACCTGCACATCAGTCGTTTATTCGATCAGCAATGGGCTCAAGCTGTGGTCAGGGATGCAAATATGATCGGTGCCGATCTTATCGTGGTGACCGGAGACCTCATCGACGGTTCGCTGCAGGATCGTAAGCTGGACGTAAGTCCCTTAAAAGAATTGCGTGCCCGCGATGGCATCTACTTCATCACGGGTAATCACGAGTTCTTCTTTGACCATGTCGACTGGCTTGAGGAGGTCCAGGCATTGGGCATGACGGCGTTGGAGAACCGGCATGTCGTATTACGGCGAGGCGCAGGCTCGCTTGTACTTGCCGGGGTTACTGACCTCACGGCGTCCGACACAGGCTTTACTGGCCCGGATGTCCGCAAGGCCATTGCAAATGCGCCAGCGGATGCCCCGATCGTGCTGCTGGATCACCAGCCCAAACGAGCAAGCGTGGCGGCTGATCTGGGCATATCGTTGCAGCTTTCAGGACATACTCATGGCGGCCTGGCACCAGTCCTGGATCGTCTGTTTGCATTGGTCAACGGTGGCTATGTCTCCGGACGCTACGACGTTGGAGGCATGCAGCTTTACGTCAGTAACGGAACTGCACTCTGGCCCGGCTTTGCCTTTCGGCTGGGCAAGCCGCCAGAGCTAACGTGCGTCACGCTGAGAAGATCTATGAGGTAGCTAAAAGGCATATCCGTTAGCTGAACTCAAAACCCTCAGCGAAGCGAGTGCGTTAGTGCCGGTGTCTCACGCCTGAATGATTGCGCAAAATAACGCCCGCCGCGAGGCACTCCGGACGACCCATACAATAAAAACAGATACTCAGACAGTATTTCTCAAATGGAACTGACTTATCGGTTCACATGCCGTGGTTGTAAAAAAGCACGCACGCAGCACTAAACAGTTTTTCGAAGGCGATTTCAGAACCTGCATATAAAAATGTCATGATCTGTCTCTTTACGCAGTCAGTAGATAGACCAGTCTGCTTACGAATGAGGCTGAAGCAACCAAAGTCTGCATTTTTAATGGGCTAGGCGAGCCAGGATAAGCTGTTCTGGTGAACAAAATGCAATAAATAAGGCAGTCAGACCTGCCGTATCAATAGCATGTTGACGCCAGCCGGTGTTACATATTGAGCGCCGCCTGTAACCTTTAGCCTATTTAGATACGAGAGTTAATGTCCGCTTCTGGCACAGAGCGGACTGACGTCAGGCCAACGTCTGCGATGAGCGAAACACGGATGCTGTATTAGTACCGATTAAAAACGCCAGACTGATGCTGTCAATTTCCGGTCCTGAGACTTGATTGAATGAAGCTATGCAAATCTCTGTCAGATTTCGCACGCCCAGGGTAAACGCGAAAGCACCACAGGCTGCATTCTGAATGGACCCATTCAGGAAACTGATTCGTGCAGAGTAAGGTTATCTTCAGATGTCAAAAGCTTCTGTTACCTGTTATCGAAGTTGTCCGGAAAGTAAGAAAAACAGGAGTGCCCCGTAAGACTGGTTATCAGAAAATCATGTCGGTGACACGATTTTCTGATGTCTAAAAGAAACTGACGGAACGTTGCCTAAATGTCAGATCACCACAGCAAGGGAGCTCTGCCCGGAGCGGATGCTGTAAGGGCGCTTACTTCATCCAGCGTCCGGATTTGCTCATGCGTCAGCTGTAAATCCAGCGCCCCCAGATTATCATCAAGCTGGCTGAGTGAACGGGGGCCAATAATCGGCACCGCACCGTGCGTACCTGCCCAGGCGATAGCAACCTGTCCCGGACTGGCCTGATGTTCCGCAGCAATGGCCAGCACGGTATCGAGAATCTGTGAGCGCTGTGCCGAGTTTTCCGACTGAAACACGCGACCACCGAAGCCTTCCGCTCGCCCTTTTTCTCCCTGCCGGTATTTGCCCGTCAGCATGCCGCCGCCCAGTGGCGACCATGTCACGATGCCAAGTCCCAGATCAAATGAGGCAGGGAACAGGTCCGCTTCGGGTTCACGGCGGACGAGGCTGTGTTCGAACTGGGCCGCGGCAATGGGGACTGCACGGGTCAGTTCAGCCAGCGTTGCCGTCCTGGCGAGCTGCCATGCCGAAAAATTAGAGAGTCCGGCGTAAAGAATTTTTCCTGCGCGTGCCAGATCTTCGAAACCCCGAACCAGCTCCTCTGCCGGCGTGATGCCATCGGGCCGGTGTGCCCAGTAGATGTCGATACGATCCGTCCTGAGGCGTCTCAGGCTGGCTTCCACCGAGGCAATCATCGCCTTGCGGCTGTTGCCGGTGACCAGGCGGCCTGCATCCGGCGCGGCGCCGTCAGTAAATTTTGTCGCGAGGATGAATTCTTCACGGCGTCCCTGCATGAGCTGCCCGAGAATCTCTTCTGATTCTCCGAACTGATAGGTATCAGCGGTATCGATAAAGTTGCCGCCCGCATCGGCGTAAGCATTAAATATCTGTCCGGCTGCATCCCGCTCAGCACCGTATCCCCAGCGGGTACCAAAATTACCTGTTCCCAGTGCAACCTGAGAAACGCGCAGGCCTGTTTTACCTAAAGCGCAATACTTCATATCTGTTCTCCGTCAATGAACGTCTCTTCAGAACCGGAAGCCTTCATATTTTGTGATGAATACCGGTACAGGACTGAGCCGGTTTACCGACTCAGGAATTTATCTCTGGCGGCAGAATGCGCTGACGGCATGCGTCGAGGATTTCATCTGCAAGGGGAGCGCTGTCCGGGCACGCGCGCGACAGGACGATAGCCCCCAGCGCCTGCGCCAGCAGGGCGATCTGTTGTGCCCGCGCCTGATGAGTATCCGCGATGCCGGACGCCTTGTTCATTGCAGCCAGAATGCTTTCAATGCCATCGGCAAATGCGGCTTTAACCGTTTCCGGCTGTCGGGCTGCATCGCCAGCCAGTGCGGCCAGGGTGCATCCGGTTGCGCGGGCGTCACGGTGTTCGCGGGAGAGATATTTGCCAAGGAACACGGAGAGATCTTCGCCGTCAGAAGCCGCAAGGATTTGCGCAAGTCCGCAGCTTGACGCCTCCGCCATCAGATCGGTTTTAGAACCAAACTGCTTATAAAAACCACCGACCGTGAATCCGGCCGCAGCCATCAAATCGGCCACGCCAATCCCATCGTAACCCCTTTCCCGAAAGAGAGTTGATGCTGTTTCTACCACATGCGTACGGTTTGCCTGCGCCTGTGCTTTGGTCACTTTCATATCTCATCCGTTTATGCGTTCAGAGAAATCTGCTCTGCATACTATACATAGATTATGGTTGTAATCAAACCGATTGACATTTTAGATTTCGAGCGTAATCTTTGCTGCAGCCCGGTGCGGTTGAGTTCTCTCATCGGATTGGGGCACGAAAAGCGCGATAAGCGCGGGCCAGTAAATGATGCAAAAACCGTTCAGGGGAACAAAAAGAGATGACCAGACCAGACGCTGTTCTTATTACGGGAGCCTCAAGCGGAATAGGTGCCCTCTATGCCGATCGATTTGCCCGTCGCGGGCATGACCTCGTCATTGCGGCACGGGATGACGTAAGACTTCATGCGCTGGCTGGACGCCTGCGTCAGGAAACGGGGGTGGCGGTAGACGTCATCAAAACAGATCTCACGCAGCCCGATGACATCGCCGCGATTGAGAACCGACTGCGCGATGACAGTCGTATCGGCACCCTGATCAATAACGCCGGTATTGCTCAGTCGGGCAGCTTTATCGATCAGACTGCAGAGAGCATCGAACGACTGATTTCTCTGAACATCACGGCACTCACGCGGCTGGCGGCGGCTGTTGCGCCACGTTTTGCTGCTTCCGGCCAGGGCAATATCGTCAACATTGGTTCGGTTGTGGGCATGGCGCCTGAGTTTGGTGCTTCAGTTTATGGCGCAACGAAAGCTTTCGTTCTTTTTCTGTCGCAGGGACTGCAGCACGAATTTTCAGCGCAGGGTGTGTATATCCAGGCTGTCATCCCTGCTGCAACGCGTACAGAGATCTGGGAACGCGCCGGGCTGGATATCCACTCTCTGTCAGAAGTGATGGATGCGCAGGAACTTGTTGACGCTGCGATGGTGGGTTTTGACCGGCGCGAAGGGATAACCATTCCGCCACTCCGCCATGCCGCACACTGGACTTCTCTTGATCATGCGCGTCAGCAGCTGCTGGGTGATCTTCATCAGTCATATGCTGCAGAGCGTTATAAGTGACGAATGTCATTGCGCATTCAAACGCGAAAAAGCCCGCGCTGAAAACGTCAGTCAATACAGAGGAGATGCCTGTGAGCAGTAAAAAAATGGTCGCCCTGGTAACCGGCGCGTCGTCCGGAATAGGTAAGGCTACCGCAGAGAAGCTGTCGGCGGCGGGTTACAGGGTCTATGGCACAAGCCGGCGCGCAATCGCTGCTGACGGGTGTCTCTTTTCCCCGGTGGTGCTTGATGTCACAGATGATCTGTCAGTCATGCGGGCAGTAGACACGGTGATGCAGGCTGAAGGACGCATTGACCTGCTGGTCAACAATGCCGGTTCTGGCCTGGGTGCGGGTGCGGCAGAGGAGAGTTCGGTTGAACAGGTCAGGGCACTTTTCGAAACCAATCTGTTCGGTGCGGTAAGGGTCACCAACGCGGTTCTGCCGGTGATGCGGCTTCAGGGCGGCGGACGCATCCTGAACATAGGGTCGGGACTGGGCATTATTCCTGCGCCTTTTAACGCACATTATGCTGCAACCAAGCATGCTCTTGAAGGGTATTCAGAATCGCTTGACCATGAGGTACGCGGATTCGGGATACGCGTTCTGGTGATTCAGCCAGGCGTGACGCAGACGTCATTTGACGCCAGCGTAACGCCTGCAGACAGGCTCATCCCGGAATATGAGCGGAGCCGTCAGAAATACCTCGTCGCATTTCATCACGCGATGTCGTCTGCGGATAAAGCCGGCGAGGTGGCTGATACGGTGCTGATTGCCGCAAAAGAGAGAAGCCCGCGTCTGCAATATCCCTCAGGAAAGGTGGCGCGTCAGGGCGCATTTGCCAGGCGTTTCCTTCCGCGGGCTCTGTTCGACCGCATTCTGCACAAACAGTTTGGGCTCGGATAGTCACCGGCTGACGGTCAGGGTGACGGTGCGGTACAGCATTCTCAGAATCAGGGCTGACTCGTTTTTCCCTGCGTATGACATTCACCCCCGGCTGACTTACCCAAAAAACTTCAATAGCAGCCTTAACGCCTGAAAACACCGGAACACTGATGATGAAAGCTCTTACATTTAAACGCTATGGCAAATCTCCCGACATTGGATTCTCGGACGTGCCACTGCCAGCGATCCGCCCTGATGAATTACTGGTTGAGGTCTATGCCGCCGGACTGAATCCGATTGACAACATGATCCCGACGGGAATGTTTAAGCCCGTACTGCGTTTCACGCTTCCGGCCACGATGGGCAGTGATCTGTCCGGCGTGGTGCGTCAGGTGGGCAGCAGGGTGACGCGTTTTAAACCGGGTGACGCGGTTTTTGCCAGCCTTTTTGACCTCGGGGCAGGTTCTCTCGCTGAATTTGCTGCGGTGCCTGAAGACGCGGCTGCACTCAAACCGTCAAATCTGGACTTCGTTCAGGCGGCATCGATTCCTATGGTGGGCCTGACATCCTGGCAGGCGCTGAAGGTCCGGGCCCGCGTCAGGCCAGGGCATAAGGTCTTTATTCCTGCGGGTGCGGGGGGGATTGGCTCTTTTGCCATACAGCTCGCGAAGCAGCTTGGCGCCAGAGTCGGGACGACAACCAGTACCGGTAATGTCCCGCTTGTCAAAAGCCTGGGCGCGGATGAGGTGATTGATTATAAAAAGCAGGATTTTGAAAAAGTCCTGAGCAACTATGATGTGGTCCTCGGCACCTTACGCGGGGGAGAAACTGAAAAATCGGTTAACATTCTCAGGAAGGGCGGCCAGATAATTTCACTTACGGGCCCGCTTGATGCCGCCTTTGCCGCCTCACGGCACATGAACGTGTTCATGAAGTTTCTGTTCAGCATGATGAGCCGAAAGATCAGACGTCTTGCAGGTCGTCACGGCGTTGCTTACTCCTTTTTATTTGTGCGCCCGGACGGCAGGCAGTTATCAGAAATCGGCCAGCTGCTGGCCTCTCAGAAGATCAGGCCGGTAATTGATAAGACATTCCCGTTCAGTCAGGCCCCGGACGCGCTTAAGTATCTTGCTGAGGGGCGCGCGAAGGGCAAAGTCGTCGTCCGGATAAAATCTGAATAAAAGTCAGATTATTGATAATTCTGACCGCTTTTCATCGTAATGAAGATACTGGCGGTCAGCTTATTCCGGAACCGGTCAAAATGACCTTACAGCAGTATGGGAAAAGGTCTCAGAAAAAAATGTATTATTCAGCGGTAATTTCATTTCAGGCCATTTATGACTGCATCTGACACAGATATTGCACACTTCGCATGGTGCGGACTTATTGCCCTGGGTCTGGCGAGAAGTGATGGCGTGGTTAAATCCACCATTCAGGAAAATATCTTTCTCTGCAGATGGCTGGCGGCGGCACGGAAGAAACGCCTCTTCTGCCGGGAACTGGCCGAAGATATTAACTGGCTGCTGAATGAGGGCCAGACGCAGGGGGAGCGGGCAAATCTTTCCGGCAAGCTGGCGTATCTCTGGCGTGCAAACAGGGGAAACCTGCTGGAAGAGGATGATTTATTTCGCATCCGGCATGCCTTACACGCCATGTCACTCACTGGCATTCGATCCGGAATCCTGAACGACCAACAGTGGCATTCATGCATAAAAACTGGCACAAAAACATCGGTATTTTTCATTAAAGAAACCGATTTAGCAGAATGCTTTGGTGAGGACGGTGTGCAGCTCAAACCTCTGATCGCGATTGTTACGGCCAGTATTACCGCTACAGATGCACTGTTGTCCCGTTCAGGCTGGGTGCTGAAAACTAAAGACACATCCCGGTGTCTGTACGCTCTGCACTCCAGCGTATTCCGGTAAAGCTGAACACAGTATTATGATCCGCCCGAAAATTTTTTGCTGTGATGGTGACAGACGCTTTGGTAAGCAACCGGATGCTGTTCACCTGCCTGACTGAAGCGATACACGAAAAAAAAACCGCCCTGCAGGCGGTCAAAGAGAATTTTTGTGGCTTTTATTTTTGTCGCTATCAGTCGGAGCCGCCTATAACTGAGCTTAATGATAAAAGGTATCCACGGAATAACAAGCGTAAGCGGTAAACTTAACCTTCAGCCAGCAGGAATGCCGTTATCAGCAGCCCCGTTACTGAAATATAAAATTAAAGCTTTTCCGGAACTCCGGAATACAAAAGCCTTGTCTCAATTTTATCTATCCCCGCGCTGATTTCAGGCAGCGCGTCCACGACCGGCAGGTATAATATGTACAAAGAAGAAGTCAGTCTTTTCCATACAGTAATGGGTGAAGCCGTTATGCTGTTGCTTAATGAGAATAGCCCCGTCACCTGCGATCAGTTGCTTCTCAAGCTGCACGCCTTTCTTCCGTTTGCCAATGAAGCCGCGCGTAGTAATGCTATACATGCCGCGGTCAGAAGCGTTCAGGTGGCTATTCTGCAGGACGCATGCAGAATTCCGTCGCAGGATATTTCCTGTCTGCACTGATCCAATACTGCAGATTCATACCGATCCACCTGAAGACTGACCCGGCGGCAGAACCCTGTCTGTAATCCGGCCGAAAACGCCTCGTCCCCGGCAGTCTTTCACTCCATAGCGCTGGAACATGCGCGGAATGACGTTAAACCCATGATCTGTATTAGGCATACGATAACTGTGAAAATTGAGCATTCCGGGAAATCGTGTAACGGGTAGCCGTGGAAAGTTAATGCCCGCGAGTAATAAATATGCAACAGGATGTCTAATTTTTTTCGTCAGCGAATTACAGAATAAAATCAGACTCAACTAGAGGTAATACTGATGCCACACGAAGTAATAAGTGCTTTTATGACCTACACACTCATTACAGCGCTTACACCAGGACCCAACAATATTCTTATACTGAATTCGGTAAACGGAAACGGCATAAAGCGCAGCCTGCCCGTGCTGACAGGAATGGGGGCAGGTTTTCTGATGGTCATGGTACTGTGTGGTATCTTCGCACTGACACTGGTTAAGGTACTGCCGGCAGTGACCGAATGGCTGGCATGGGCGGGTGCAGCGTATATTCTCTGGCTGGCGTTACGGATTGCGACCAGCACCTCTGATGATGTAACCGGAAGCCAGAATGTTATGGGATTCTGGAGCAGTTTCTGGCTGCAGTTTGCAAATGTAAAAATAATCCTTTATGCCATTACCGCTCTTTCTGCGTTTGTACTGCCGTACACACACGAATCTTCAGTGATATTTATGGTCAGCCTTATTCTGGCCATAATCGGCAATATTGGTCACATGACATGGGCTCTGGCGGGGCATCTTTTTCAGCGCGTTTTTTACAGGCACACCCGGCTGATTAACTCTCTTCTTGCTCTTTTTCTCATATACAGCGCATTGAGGATGTTGATATAGCCGATATATGCTTAGGCACACAGTATTTAAAACGGAGGCCTCAGCCTGCCAGGCTGAACATCCGGCATATTTTTTGGTGCTACGGCGTGCGGTTTGGTTAAGGATTCGGTGATTAAGATTATCCGCAGCGATTAACACAGCAGCAATATCTGCTTCTGGCACAAACAAAAATCGGACCGTTTTATCATTCGGGTTTAAGGGATAATCTTTTAAGAGCCTGTTCAATTTTCTCTGCATCCTGTTCAACGATGGATCTCTCATCGGGTGTGAGCGGAACGTCCTCAAGGTAACGTCTGACAGAGGCTTTGCTTTCCAGTACCAGCCCGCGCGCGCTCTCCTTCAGCAGGTTAAAATCGCAGCCGATGCAGGCCATCCGATGCTGACAGCTGCTCCAGAAGGGGTTCGTACAATATGAGTCACCCAGATCATAGTACGTCGCGGGGCCGGTCAGACTCGCGGCTTCCGGATCATGGTCAATCAGCACGCTTATCATGTGGGTGACCCTGTCTGCTTTTACGAACGATGCTGCCAGCTGAGTCGGGCGGATGCGGATATAATGCATTGTCGACTGTGCGGATGAGTGACCTGACCACTGCATCAGCTCATATAAAGACATACCCCCGGCAACACTTGCCAGTGCTGTAACGGCAGAAGCACGACCACGATGGCTTGTAATGGGACCACGTGAATCTTCTGCAGACATTCCAGCTCTGGCGCAGAGAAGCGGAATGACAGTGAGGTTTACTATATTTCTTCCCACCGGTTTACCCCGGTTCTGAAACAGATAACGAACTTTTTCACCGGTGCGTTCATCCGTAAGTGCTGCCTGCTCCTGAGGTCGCTCACTGAGCCAGATATCGACATATTTTTTCACAACAGACGAGACCGGCTTTACAAAAGCTTTAGACGTTTTGCCGGCCGGCACGCTGAGATAGCACAGGGTGCCGGCCGGGATAGCGCTGCCGTTTTCCTGCAGAATGTCATCCGCCTGCGGAGTAACGCAGCTGATTGTCAGGCGCATCAGTTCGTTCTGTCGCAGCCCGGCATGTGTCCAGATAACCGCCATAGCCTGAAGCATAGTCAGGGGATAATGAATTTCGCTCAGCAGATCTTCCTGACGCAGATTCAGGCTTGCCCAGACCAGTTTCAGCCAGACCGGATCATCAATGACACGGGGACTCACGCCCTGACGAAACAGCGGTGTATCCGGCGTGGTCAGATGACGGTCCGGACTGAACTTTAACCGGCCCCATCCCCAGCTTTCATAATCAAGCATAAAACGGCGAACGGCATAAACAAACCGGCTGCGGGAATTCGGCATCAGGGGCTCTCCTGAGCGGTTTGAACGCCGGCCCCCCTTAACTGTGTCCAGTGACAGCCCGTCCACTTTCAGTCTGCCGACCATTGCAATAAAGCTGGCACAGGTTTCCATTGTCCAGTCAGACGGCTCGCATATTTCCGGCTTTTCCCGGGCAAGCCACAGGCCGCAGCGGAGAATAAAACTGTACTGAGTTTCTCTGGAGCGGGGACGGAGTACCGACGTTTCCCGCCACTTCCGGCACCACCGGGCCCAGTCAGGCGCGATACCTTCTGTTGGCTTTTCATGCCATTCCTGATAATTACGCATTCTCAGGGGGCTTTTTATAATTCCCATAGCAGCAAGCGCATAGGATATTTTTCCTGTCACTCTTGCGATCCCCCGGTCGTGGCAGTTCTGCCCCCGCCACAACAGCTCTGTCGTGAATGTTTCAAGACGTGGATCGTTGTTCATCAGCATCAGAACACCCAGCATACCTGACAGGTTGTGTTTCTGATTCTGCCCGGCATATCCCAGTGAGATCAGAACGTCTGTCAGCCGGTTAAGTTCATGACTGACAATACTCCGGCCATAGATAGCACTGGCATACAGCGATGGGGCACCGTGCACTGGCAGGCTTAGCGCAGAGGGAAACGGGCCGAGATGAAAGGCAAAGGCGACAAGCAAAGGCCTGCCGGAACTGTGCTGCTGACAGAGCGTTAACCACCTTTTCTGCGTCCACATCCAGCAGGGTTGCCCCGCCCGGTGCGTTTCTGCCAGAACGGCAAGGATGATAATTCTGACCAGCCTGGCACTGATACGGCTGCGCGAAGCTATGTCCTGCAGGGGCAACAGCAAAAACGGCAGAGAACCTGGTTGATCGAGCGCAGCTGACCGCCGGTAGCATGTGCGTATTGCGTCTCTTTCATCAGGGCTTAACGCATCACTCAGTTGATAATCTGTGCGTTTAAAGGGCACATAAGTCACTCTGGCCGTTTCTTCATTCATCAGAAAAGCTCCCACGAAAAATAAGCCCGGCAACCTTTCTGTCGGTTTCAGCCACGGCTGCGGTTATCCGGCCAGCCAGGTCGGAACCTGACAGATGAATATAAATCTGAGTGGTACGCGGATCCCTGTGTCCTGCATAAGTCGCCAGCTCATGCAGCTTCCAGCCGGCCCGTGCCAGATGGGTCAGACGAAGATGGCGAAAAGTATGGGTTGTAATGTGTGGAAGCCCGGCATCCAGAGCCCATCTGCGTACGGTTTTACTCCAGTTCCACACAGAAAGAGGCGCACCATAATTACGATCAGAAAATGAGCAGAACAACGCACCCTGTTTCAGGCCGGCCTGCTTCAGCTGCCGGAGATGGTTTGCCAGTACCGGCGTCACGTCCGGGCCATAACATACAACCCTTTCCCGCCGGCTTTTCGTTGTTTCTGCGCGAATGCGGATCAGGCGATGAGCAGGGTCAATATCCTCAAGCGTAAGGGCTGTGACCTCTGCCCGGCGAAGTGCACCAAAATAAGCAAGCGCAAGCATCAGCCGGTCGCGCAGAGAGGCATCTGAAACATGTTTCAGAAATCGCAGCCATTGCTCATTGTCAGGTATTACGGGTAATCGGGTAATACGCGGGACCAATCCCCGACCGGTATAGATGGCCCCGGGTAAACCCGCACGCGGTAGCGGATTGAAACTGCATATATCCTGATAAACCAGAAAATCATACCAGAGACGGATCGCCGACAGGCGCAGCTGGAGCGTGGCGCTGGCCGCAGGTAAAAGCATGCCGGGCAGCTAGGGGCTGATGTAGGCGGCCAGGTCTTCAAACCGGACCTTTTCAGGTTCGATACTGTTCTGGCTGCAGAACGAAAAATAATGGTGTAGGGCACTGCGGTAGGCTGTGAGCGTTGCTGGCGCACGCCCCAGGTCGGACAGCAGTTTCAGCCAGCTCTCTGCCAGTAACAGGACGTGGTCATCCGGCGGGATCAGCATTGCGTTCACCTTTGTCAGCAGTTTCGCTGTTCAAAGTTTACTCAGCCAATGTTGCATTCCACTTAACTTACTACAGCTCGTAATTCGAACTGAATACATGCACGCCGTTCTGCCTGAAAAATCGCTCGTTCTGAAACAGCGGCGCCGCCATCTTTATCCCCAGGCGCTTTGCCTCCGCCGAACGCGCGATCACACAGCCATCATTGTTAGAAACAACGACAATCGGTTTACCTCGCAAATCGGGCCTGAACACAGTTTCGCACGAGGCATAGAAGTTATTGGCATCGGCCAGCGCAAACATGCCTATTCTCCTGCAGATCCATTAAATCCTACGCCGGCTACGTCAGTGAGGGCATAGGCAACCACACCCCATATGGGCAATGCCTGACTTATATCAAGCAGCGTTACAGTTTCGTCCGCATCCAGCGCCTGCAGGGCAGGAACCGGATTAAGCAGCAGACGCCTTAACGTCAGCTCCCCGTCAAGCTCAGCCACGATAAGCTGACCGTGCGCGGGTATCAGCGCGCGATCGATGGCCAGCACGGACCCTTTAACAATACCGGCATCGGGAAAATTACTGTCGCTGCGCATCAGATAGGTTGAGTAAGGGGAAAGATGCGCAAGATCGCCCAGATTAAGGCGCGTTTCAGTGTAGTTCTGGGCCGGACTCTGAAAGGCCATGCAAACACTCCATTCTTTACAGCTTTTCAGCCTTTTAGGGTGAACCAGATAACGACCTAGTGTCCGTCGCGCGGGCGCATTTAATACTCCTGATATCAGTATACGTCGCTATCCTTACATCAACAGCAGGAGGTAACTATGTGTGGAAGATTTGCGCAGTACAGCAGCCGCGATGATTATTTTGATGCACTCGGCCTGACACCGGATGAAATCACATTTGATCCGGAACCTATCGGGCGCTTTAACGTAGCACCAGGCACTAAAGTACTCCTTCTAAACGAACAGGAAGATTCGCTGCGCCTCGATCCTGTGTACTGGGGCTACGGACCGGAATGGTGGGATAAGCAGCCACTTATCAACGCGCGCGGTGAGACGGCTGCGAGCGGCCGCATGTTTAAGCCTCTCTGGAATCATGGCCGCGCTATCGTGCCTGCTGACGGATGGTTCGAATGGCAGAAAGAAAGTGGTGAGAAGCAGCCATTCTTCATCTTTCACAAAAAAAAGGAACCGCTTTTCTTCGCCGCAATCGGCAGGCAGCCGTACGGTCAGGATCACAGTAAAGAGGGATTCGTGATTGTCACCTCAGCCAGTAATCAGGGCATGATCGACATACATGACAGGCGGCCGCTGGTGATTACGCCTGATGCCGTTCGTGAATGGCTCAGCAATGAAACCTCTCCAGCGCGTGCAGAAGAAATTGCTCATGACGCAGCCGTTCCGGAAAAAGCATTTACCTGGCATCCCGTCAGCAAAAAAGTAGGCAATATACATAACCAGGGAAAAGAACTGGTTGAGGCTGAAGTGGACAGTGATGTTTAGTCGAAATGGTTTTCTTCTATACAGTCGTTTATTGTCCCTTCCAGAACGCGGCCTAAATCTGGAAATCCAGCCTTTAAAAGACCAGTCGCAGCCCGTTCAGCCTTAGGGTCGTGCCGGTCTAACCATACCACGTTCAGTCCTTTGTTAACGCCGTGGTAATAGTGAAGGTTATCCGGCATTTCTGACAGTCCGAACGGACATTTGTCCCCTTTCATTGCATCCATGAATGTGGAATAAGCGGCAGAAAAGGGTATCAGCACGAGGTGCCAGCGACTACTGAGTAAGGTTGCTCCGCGCTTACTGAGGGTGTACCTCGACAGCCTGCCCTTAAGCGGCCAGTTTATTCCGAGCTGCAGTGCGATATGACGTGCTGCGGACAAATGATGTGAGCCATCATCATTGTTCCAGTAAAGGCCTCTGCCAGTCCAGGAAAAAGCGCTGAATGTCATATCATCAAGTTTAACTGAGGGATACGTTATCATTTCCCTCATTCTGGATTCAGTAACCGGCTTGATGTAATCAGGACAGAACATCTGAGCAAACGTCTCCATGTCTTTTGCGGAGGAAACTTTTTTTTTCGATGAACTCATTCCGATCACGTCGGTGAGATTGCACCTGTGATTTACAAGCGTTTCTTCCTGAACAAGGCTGCTGACCTCCCCAACAGCCAGCTGGACTTTTTCCGTACTTCCGGAAGACTGAAAACGGAAATATTCAATGCAGCCAGTTTTACCGAAGTTGCTGATATCAAGCCATTCATCCCATCTGACCACTGACGTCAGGCAGGCTGAACGTGGGACAGGCACTAATGGCTGCGGAACAAGTTTTCCGCTCCAGATGGCCCGCTTTAGAGCGATGGGGCCGAAACTGATTTTCTCAATGATATTCCGTACCAGTTTGTAATCTCCTAACAGTTTTAGATGCGCGACAGCGCATGAAGGCGCCAGCTGATGTTAGCCAGGGTAAAGTGGCCACATGGCGCCGGTAGCCCGGCGTAGCCGGTTCCGGTTTGATAGGTTCTGCCTAACCATACCTCTGCCCTGCAAAGCCAAACCCGCTTTTAGTCGCACAGGAGCCATTTTGCGCGGTCGGAGTGGTCACGGCAAGGCGTAGCCGCAGTCGGGGCGTATCTCCGCGTTAGCGGGCCGTAAGGGCCGCTTACGAGTGTGTTCTCGTTGCTAAAAGCAGAACTACTGACAGCGATTTTGATTCTAGTTACATCATCCATCTATAAAAGCGACTCCATCCCGGCCTTTGGCCGGGGCGGCGGCGCTTTTCAGGGTGGGTACCCCTCGATGCTGATATGTGCACTGTGATCGTGATGTAATGTGATTAGTTTGTTGTAACTATGGAGACTGCCCGGCGCTTGCGACGGGTGCTACCCCTGACGCGAAGCGTCCTATCCGAACCGGCGCGGACGTTAGTCCGCAGCAAGGGCGGACATTATTCATCTGTCCACAGGACGGATGCTGACTGGGTTTTATCTTTAAAGGTAAGTAATAACTTCTTTTTAAGAGAAAGGAGATCGGGTTTTTAAAAGGATCATCGCGGTTTGTAAAAAGGTCGAATAGTGGTTAACGCGATATCCGGGCAGAAGATAAATCACATACCCTCTCGTGGTTAATGTGGATAACTCAGGATTACAGATTGCGGACCTGCTCGCAGGTAAATTGTGTGCGCCGGGTCTCGTTTCTGAATTACCAGTAAGGGACTGTTGTGATTAATGTTTGTGCAATTTACTTTGTCCAGGCGTGCCTGGGCCTCCGGCGTCAACCGGATAACATAAAGGGAGGACGGAAATGCATAGGTACCGGCTCCTGAAGCCGGATTGCGGGCAGGGGTCATCCGGCGCGGTGCGCCAGTAGTCTTAGATGGAGGGCGTCAGAGACGCGTCAGGTTGTGACCAGCAGGTCATTACCGAGGCGAGCGTAATGTCCGCGTGAGAGCTTCATCCGCTCTGTGACGCGGCGCTCTATTTCCATGCGGACCGCATCCAGGCTGCCAAAGAAACGGCCATTACGGATTTCTTTCTGCAGCTGCAGGCGAACCAGCTGCTCAATGTCCTTACGGGTACGCGGTGCGTCTTTGCGTGCGCGGTGACGCTTCATGCCATGCTCACGCCGTGACTTCTGATACTCCCGGAAGCGCTCACGAACGAATGACCAGGCGGCGCCGATGAGCTCACCGGCGTCGGCGCGTGGTAAGCCCTTCTTTTCGCGCTGACGGTTTTCCCACTCGATGCGGCTACGACGTGCGGCCGCAACAGCTTCCTCGGAGACGTCCAGTACCTGCCACATCAGCGGCGTAAAGGTGATGTCCGTAGGGATATTGCAGCCAATTTCTTTATCGTATTCGGTGTTATAAGTGAGGAGCTTCAGCTGGGCCATAAACTGTACAGCACCGGTAAAACGGGTGATTGAAAGGCGTTTCTTCTCGGTGGCAAGCCCGCAGCGGATACTCATCGTAGTGAGTGAGGCGCCTACGCGATTGGCCAGCGGGTTGAAATAATGGCAGAGCGCCTGAAGCGAGGCTTCCAGTGCACGCATACGCAATTCCGGGGGACGGCGTTTACGCTCCCCCCGAGCTATAGACATAGCAACCAGCGACTGGAACTCCATGCGCTGGGTGAAGCCTGCCGCTTTCTCGCGGATTTTTTCGCAGAACGGCAGTGTTTTCTTTCCGTTCTCTGGAATAAATTCCGGATTAGGATTTTTTACCTGCCGGTAAAATGAGTTGTTTTCAGTAAGTTGCTTATTCACGCCTTCCTGCGCTTATGTTGCACAGAAGGAGTAAGCACCGAGGGTATTGCAGTTTTTCGGGCATGAAACTATACTCCCCGCATAGAGCAACAGCTTCTATGCAGATTCAGTGAGCCCCGTTAGTCTTCTCCTAGGTCGCCAAACTCAAGGAAGATTATCGGGGTTTTCTTTTTTCTGGCCTTCACTAATCAGTCAACGCCAGGCTTTTGCCACCTTTCGGCGTGGCAAACCAGGAACTTAATTGCGAGCTAATGTATCACCACGGGTTTGCACAATCAATTTCCGTGAATAGTCACCTTCATTAATCGCTACTTTTGTTGCCTTCAATTAATCGTTCAATTGCTTCTGCCTGCGTCAATCCAGACTCTCTGCAGATTTCATCCAGCTTTTGCTTGGTGCTGTTATGAATAAACACGTTCAATGGAGAATGTGTTTCACGCTTACGCGCAACGGAACGCATTTTACGCTCTCTGGGGCTCAGAGGCGCTGGGCGGGAAGGTTTTACCTCAGATTGAGTACGGCTTTCAGTCTGCGGCATACGGGCCTCCAGCATTTCTAATACGAATTTGCTGAGAATACTACATATCCCCCAAATCAGCGACTTAACTTTAAAACGGCAGGACGACTGCGTTGGCGCGCAGACAGGCAGGCCGGAAAGGTGATTAATCGTGCAGGCAGGGCTCAGTAAGAAGAGTGCCAGTCTGTTCCCCCCTCCCAGCGTGACTGCCAGTGCGCCAGGTAAGTCTGCGCCAGTGCCGGAACTTCCCGCACGACCAGCGCATTCTCGGAATTTGATTCAGCTGCGCTGCGTGAATAGTTAAATGAGCCGAGCTCCACGTTCTGTCCGTCGGTGATGATCACCTTGTCATGCATGATCTTGTACTGGCCATTGGTACGCAGAGGAATGCCGGCGTTGACCACCACATTCATCGCCGCCTGGCTGGCTTTATTGCGGTTACCTTTTTCATCAACAACCACTCTGACGTCCACGCCGCGTCGTTTTGCCGCGACGAGAGACTTCACCACTTCCGGGGAGGTAAAGCTGTAGCCCATCAGGCGGATGCTCTCATGAGCATCATCCAGTGTGCGCAGGACCAGCTGCTGCGCACTGCCTTCGGGCGAAAATCCGGCATCGATGGAGGGAGCAGCAACGGCCGCGCCGGTGGATAAGGTCAGCCACAACGCGGTGGCCACGATTCGCGGGTTCAGTTTCATTTCGGTTCCTTGTTAATCCGGACTTTAAGGTGAGCGTAAAAGTCATAATTCAGGTGGGTTGTGTGGGGTAAAGCTCTCAGCCAAGCAGCCATGCGCTGGCGCTCAGGTGCGTGGGTTTTTCTGACGTTTCGCTGATGAGCACGTCACCGTATCCGCCGTAATTAGAGACTGCATAACTGGCAACATTTCTCGCTATATTCATGGCCGGCAGTATGGCCACCTGCCGGCCGGTATCGAGCTCAGTAATCCTGAAGTGGCCATTTCCGGTAACCTCCTCTGGCACATAAACACGTGCGTCAACAGCGTTGCTGCGGTGGGGGACGAGTTGATACCTGATCCCCTCAAAGCAGGTACTGCCGGTGCAGATTTCATCATCATCTTCATCCTCCATCTGCCAGGCACCAGACTCATAGTCAACGGCCCAGATCCATTCACGCTCATCAACCTGCAGGGCCAGCTGCTCAACGCTGGCGGCTAATAGCCCGCAGCTGATATCCAGTGCCGTGCGGACGCTGTAGCCCGCACGGACAAATTCAATACCTGTGAACGAAATTTCATTACGTTCACTTTCCGTAAGATGACCACGGATTCTCTGAGCCGCCGCAATGGCCATCAGGCGCCCCTCCATGCAGGCCAGCGCATGAAGATGCCGCCAGCCCTTAACATATTCCACGTCCCTGCCGGGCAGGCAGCGATCATCCCCGGTACTGAGTCCGGTTGTCATAATTTGCTCCTTACAGAGGTATGCGGCGCAGAGAGCGCACGCAGTTACATCAGAGAAAAACCGAAGGTGGATTTTTACAGAGAAGGTAAAAAAAAGAGGGCCCCGGAGGGCCCTGCTAAACAGCTTAATTCAGGGGAAAGTATGTCGGTATCGTGTTATGTCACCGGTATGCCGGCTGATACAGGGCATCGGTCAGCGCTGGCTGAACCTTAGTTGTAAGGGCACCTTGTGACGTCAGCCGTGCCCGGATTTGTGCTCATGACGCGCGACGTCGCGCTCTGCGTCCTAAACGTCCGACAGCCGCGAAGTCAGAAACGCCGCGCTGACGGAAGGATTACGGCATGGACGCAGGTAGCGCAGCCGTAGTGCGATAAGGCCGATAAGGCGTTTCACCCGACACCGTCGTTTCCTCCTCTTCATCAGTCAGCTGCTGACGCCGTCTTTACGGGCGCCTGCGGCACGTAATTCTGTGAGGCGTTTTCAATCGCCTCACGTGAAACGCTCATCAGGCGGGGTTCACGCAGGCGGACCTTATAACCTCTGCCCCTTACGGGCAGGCTTTCCAGTACCATACGCCAGAGTACCGAAGAGCGCACCGCTGCTGACGGGGGGCGCTTCCAGCTGTACTCACATTCGAGATCAAACTCACAGACTGCGGCCAGCGCCGGATCGGTCAGCACCAGTTTATCCGTATGCTGCGCCCCCGGCGGTGCGTCCAGCACCTGCAGGATATGCTGTACCCGGTCGGCCCGCACGTAACTGCGGCGCCGGCGGTACGGCATCGCAGCCAGCAGGCGAGCTTCAGAAGGCGGACTGACCTCCATAAAGCGGTTAATTCGCACCGCTTCATTCGTGAACTTGTCAGCGTCAGCGATGTAAAGCGAACTGCCGCGAACCACCTGCCCCCTGAACAGGGTCACGTTTTCACCTTCCTGCAAAGCCTGAACTTCTTCCACGTCGACCTTTTTCTTTTCGCTCACCTGCAGGCGCGGGTCGTCGCTCAGGCCGCTGCCGAGGATGCTGCCCTGCTGTACCAGCGCGCTCATATGCGCGCGGTATTCGGTGCCGGCCATCAGCTGCAGGATTTCCAGCGTATCTTTCGGATCCATGATTTTGCCGGTTATACGTACGCCCATGTTGGCAATCAGGGTCCACACCGCGTCGCCCGCCGCCGTCTTCAGGCGCTGCACCTCCTGCCCCGCGAGCAACAGGCAGTAGCCCAGCGAGCGGATCTGCGTGGCCAGCTCGCCCAGCTTTTCGCTGTAGCCTGCACCCACCTCATCGATTATCCAGAGCAGCGGAAAGCGGTCCTTAAACTTCCGCACCTTCATGTTATCTCCCGGGCGCCCTTCCAGCTTCTCGCCGAGGTCCTGACTCAGAATCATGGCCAGCTGTGACTGGTAAAGACGGCCCAGCGTGCTGCTTTCCGCAGCGGACAGTTCCAGCGCCGGCACCAGCACAATCAGGATGCGGTCGTTATGCACCACGTCGCGCAGATCGATATCGCCTGCGTCGCGCGCAAATACATGTCCATAGGTGTCATTAAACAGACTCAGCATGCGCGTATACTGCTGCATCAAATAGCCATGCTGACGATTCGCCTCAGGGTCCCATTCTGAAGGCGTGTTCACCTTGCTCAGGTCAAAGCCGGCCAGTGTGGTCAGATAGTTCTCAAGCGCAACGCGGATTTCCTCATGCCACTGCTCCTCAACAGCCTGTACATAGAGCTCCGCAATTTTGCGTAACGGCAGGTGCGACTGGATGGTCCGCTGCGACATGGTCGTACCCTCGCGGCGGCTCTTATAAACCAGTGCAGTCACCAGCGCCTGATTCATAGAGCGGGCCTTTTCCTGCCAGTCTCCGCCACTGCCGCCAGTTTTCGGCAGCATGGAATCCATCAGGTTGATGGTGTAAGTCTCCTGCGCTATACCAAAAACACTGGTGGTGTTCGTCTGCGGCCGCCCCTTCATGTCTTCCAGCAATTCCTGCGCACGCGAGCGCCCGCCGGTGATGAAATTCATCAGGCGCAGATCGTCTTCACGCCCGAACCGGCGGGCCATAGACATCATGGCGAGCGCCACGTCGTTCTGCGCTTTATGGTCAGAAAAGATAACCCCTTTACCCCAGCACAGCGCGTTGAACACCCATCCCAGCAGTGTTTCCGTCTTACCGGCGCCGGTGGTGCCGAACATCAGTACATGACGGGTCAGGTCGTCCATGGAGAGCCACAGCTCGCGGCCAGCATCCCTGCCGCGCAGGTAGCCGGCGTAAAGGATACCTGCTGCCCTGCCGGTATGAATGCGCACGGTGGCCACCGGCAGGAAGCCCAGCACCTTCGCCGGCACCTTACGCTCGGTGGAGGGGTCATCCCGGTTCATGTCCGCCGGCATGCGCATCGGCATCTTCCAGCGGCCGGCGGGCCCCACGACCAGTGCCCAGAACATCAGCAGCGGCAGGCTCAGCACCAGCGTGGCGGGCCAGACGATGCCCGCGACGACGGCAGCCAGCATCCCCCAGGCGAGCGTCCCGGTCTCACTCAGCACGTCAATAAGCCACGAACGTCCTGCATGCCGGTTAACGCGTGCACTGTCGATCACTGACTTATTGTCCGTCATGGCCACCTCCGTTTAAAAAATCCGTGAGTGCTGCCGGTGAGCTCAGCACGCTCTGCGGCACGTAACGACCGTCGTCAGAAATCGTCCACGGGGTGCCTGGCAGGCGGTAAGCCCGGAAAGCCACCTCGTTGACGCCAATAGCCCCACGCGCCGTTTCGGCCTGATTTTCGTCTGAGACAGCAGGTGATACCGCTGTACTTCCCGGCACGCCCACACCCGTATCGGCGGCGAACAGCCGCTTCCAGGCGGCAGGACGTTCGGCCTCCGGCAGTGCCATCACCGGGGTCAGCGTTTTCAGTGAATCCTCGCGCCCTTCAATCGTTACCGGGAATATCACCACGTTGACGGTGCCGGCCGCGGTTTCAATGTGGCGCTCCATACGCTGGCAGTTGGGGCAGGCCGGGTCAGCAAAGACATAAATCGTGCGCGCATGGCCGGATGACAGGGGTACGGTAAACAGCCCGCGTGACGCCGCCTTACTGAGCCGGGCGGGCAACTCTGCGCGCACGCTCACAGGAAGGCTCCAGCCGTCGGCAGGAACTGAAGCCGGCGTCTGCTCTGATGTCCCGGTCGGGGAATCAGTGCGCATACCCGGAGCTGGCATTCTCGGCACACCGGCTGGCTCAGTCGGTGTGAAACGGGCAATTCCGGTTTCCGGATGAAACACTGGATGGGCATCCACTGTAGTCAGCAGATGCGTGGATGAGGATGTGTAAGCGTCATATGCGAATGAGGCACCGACAACCAGTATTGCGGCCAGAAACGCCGATGCGATGCCATGACCGTAATCTCGCAGGATCCGTCTGATGCTAAATTTACTTTCTACAGTGGTCAGAAGGTCAGTAATGCAGCGCAGCAGCTGCGCGGCATCCTCACCCCTGTAAAGCGGAGTCAGCGCGTCGTGCGCGTTCTGTGCATAGAGTCCGTCACCGTGCACCACGAACCAGGGCGTCTGCCTTACCGGAATGACAAAAATCGGCGCGGATGCCTCGATGCTGATAAAAGGCTTTTCATCCGACTTTGCCTCATCCTGAGTAACGTAGCGGCGCGCACTCAGCAGGCCGCCTGCAATTTCGGCCACAAAAAGGCCTTCCCGGCGTAAAACAGTCATGGTGTGCTCCTTATCTCAGCGCGCATCGGCGCCGTCAGAAAATTCATCTTCGCCCTCTCCGGGCAGGTAAAGTGCGTCAGGGAATGGCATATCCCGCTGCGGCTTTTTGCGTTTAAGCCGCACGTCTCGCGGATACACCAGGCCCAGCGACTCAAGTTCAGACTGCAGCCCGTCCACGGCCTCGCCGGTCATCAGCGGCGGACGCTGCAGCCCAAGCCTGACGGCCATCTGCTCCGCGCGCGCCTGCGCTACGATGCCCGCACCTTCTACGAAAACCTTTGCGGTGTCGGCAGTATGTAGCCCGTACCACAGGGTGCGATCACAGCCCTTAAGCCAGCGGAACCGGGCAGGCGGCAGGCGGAGGTCCCGGCCATAGAGTCCGGCCAGCGCGGACCGTACCGTACCGTGCGTCTCCAACCACTCACTCACGCCGGGACTTTCCAGCACGCGCACCACGTGCTTTTCAGCAATCTGCCAGTCGGGCACGCTCCGGAACTCAGGGGGTCGGAACAGGCGGCGGGTCATACACGAACGGTTCAGGTCGTCCAGTAGCGTGGTGGCAGCCTTACGGTCATCGGCAAAAACCTGCAGGCCAAAGACGGCCAGCAGCGCCTGCTCGTGCGGCTGCCACTGGTTCGGCGTGGTCATTGACGGGCCTGTCTGCGCATCAAACAGGGCAGCCGCAGCGTCGCGATCAAGTACGCGGCGCTTAATCAGCCCGTTCTGCTCCGCAAACTCCTCGGGCTTCAGCGCCCATGCGTTTTCCGAGGTGGTATCGTTCATGAGCCCGTCCCCGCGGTGTCCGGAGAGAACGGGAATTACTGACGGGGCGAAGGTGGCCATCACGCGGGGCAGCGTGTGAATGTCGATTGCTCGCCGGCTGCGAAAACCCAGCGCAGGGTGACGCGCCAGCGCCCAGCCGGTCACGGAGACCAGCGGCACCATAGGCACAAACAGAATGCTGGCAGTAAGGTTCATGACATCGCGCCATTGGCTGAGTCCGACTGATTCGGCACCATTACCGGTCGCAGCCAGCAGATTTATGCGTTCGGCGGCGTAGCGGTGAATGTGCGGGAAGTCAGCAAAGCGCCACATCCAGTAAAGGAACCAGCAGCTCCAGCGCACAAAGTCGGCAAAAAAGAGCCAGCAGACCAGGAGCACAACACAACAGGTGAGCATCACCATAGCCGGCTCGTTACTGCCGGTGGCGTTCGGGTTATAGGATTGCATAGGAAAGTTTCCGGAACGGAGACGGGAGCAGACTGCCCGCCGGACTGCAGATAAGAAAACACCGGCGCGGGGCCGGTGTCAGAGAAAATGCGTCAGGATGTCAGAGTGGATCAGTTGACCTGCGGGACCACCACGTTGTGTTCAAACTCAACAAAGCGGCTCTGGATACCCACGTGCAGCGGCCAGGGCTCATTAGGGAACGATTCCGGGTAGCTGTTATGGCTCATCGCACCCAGCGTACTAAAGAGCTCTTTCGCCACGGTAGGGTGAGCATTAATACTCAACACCGGCACATCAGGATTTTTAGTATTGATCCGTAGCGTATTGCCCTCCAGCTCGCGTTCCTTCCAGTCACGCATGGTGAGGCCAATTACATCAACAAGGCCCTTTTTGACCATGTGGATGTACAGAATATTGCCAGATTTAATATCAATACCCAGGTATTTACCCTGACCTGCATCCAGTACCTGATGCTGCTTGTTCGGGCTAAAACGTGCATCACTGGTAAGTAGTGCAACCATTTTTAAAAGCTTCTGACGCTTGTCTGCAATAACAAATCTTCTATACCCTAATGGCACTAAAATAGATATCCACATTAGTGATAACAGAAAGTAGTCAGTCGCATATAAATTGTGTGAAGAACTACCCATGAAGACAATAAGAGTCAGTGCTGCAGTTATTAACGCGCAGGGTAGATAAATAAAGTAATACACAGTTTTTATTAAAGCCCAGCTGAAATCCAACCCTGTCTCAGTTCTTTGTAGAGTTTTCATGGCATCCTCCTGCTGTAATTCCTCTGATTAAATTATACGCTTAACTGTAATTAACACCAGGTGTAATTACTTAACTCCGTCTTTATTATCAGGCATTTCCGGGTTAGTGACTTTCTGCAGCCCTGGCGTTCTTCTGGCACCTCCGCCCGTCGCTGCAAACATGCCTTTAACGTCATCAACCAGCCCGCCCATGATGCCGGCCATCCCCGCGCCACCCAGAAACGTGATGACATAATCTGCCAGCGTGGCCTGCAGCCCGAATACACGGGTTACGCCAAAGGTCGCTATGCGCGCATAAATCAGAAGCCATCCAACCAATTTAAATAGCCCCATTAGCGAGTCAGCATTTGCATTGGCCAGTGCCGTTCCAAACAGGAGGTTAAGTAGTGTTCCGCCTGCCATAACTGCAACCGATGCAAAGAAGAACCCGAGCACCATCAGAGAGGGACGCAGCATCATATCGATCAGGAAGATATAGCCATACGCACTGCGGCTTCCCTTATCCTCTTCAGCCCCCAGATGAGTTGCAGACCACATCGGCCCCGCAGCACAGCCCACCATGACGCTAACCAGCCAGTTAAATACCCCCACCATCCAGTACAGGAACGGTACTGCAGGCAGAAACACCGCCAGTGAGAAACCTACGGCAAGTAAGAGCAACAACAGGAAATAAACCGCCGGTGAAAGTTGAGCCAGGACATCTTTAGCTGCCGCAGTCACGTTAATGAATGGCATCAGCCTGCCGACGGTCCCGAGGATGGAGTTATCCGCCGAAGAAGCGGCAGCATAAACGAGGGTATAAGTGGTCAATACGCCTTCGGTTGCCCATAACGTATAGTCACCAATTGTCTGCATTTTTATTAAAGGGTTAACCTGATTTGAAAAATTGGCTTCAGTTCCAACCCTTCCAGTTGCTAATGCATTTGTTAAACGCTGAACTGGACTTCTAAATAAACCGACAAATATGGCATCAGGATCAACTGCGCTTGAAGCAGCTCCATCATCTTTAGCCGTCTGTGTGCCGAGCGGTGCCGTGTATGTACTATTCTGAACCTGTGAACGATATGCCGCAAAGACCTGATGATAAAGATCGCCGGTTCCCGTTTCGCCGTGAAGACTGCTGCCTGACGTCACCGGAGCCGCATTGGCCACCTCATTCGTTTTGCTGTTGGCCGTCGCAAACGTATTGTACCAGGCACCCAGCGAAATCCAGCCGTAGGTTTTAAGCTGCGTTGTCAGCTGGCTTTGCAGTGAGTCTTTGTAGTTCAGCTGGTTCAGGGCGTTATTCACCGTGGTTTCATACGCGGCCGCCGCGTTCTGAATGCTGGTTTCAGGATCAGCCAGCGTGCCGCTGTCCTGGTCACGCCGGCTGAGATAGCTGGCGACGTAAGCCTGTGCGGCCGCATCGAGCGTAGACTGCATGGTGTCCAGTGCGCCCCGTGACGCCGAGGTGACACCTGCCGTATTTACCGCTGACCCGAACAGGCTGTCCATCACACCGGTTGAAGGCTCCGGAATGCGGGCACTTCCGCACAAAGCACTGCCGTTACCGGTGGTGTAGTCGCCGTTCCCGCCCTTCGTCTGCATCAGCGCCGTGCGTGCCTGACCGTCCTGATAAAGCGAGGAAAGCTCGCTGTTTGTCGCGTACTTACACAGGTTCATCTCAAACACGGCGCGCGCCGCCGATCGCGTGGAGGGTGCGGTGGGCTGCACGACCAGTGACATGCCGCTGCTTATCATGTCGGCCGCCTTGTCGGTAAACAGGTTGGCACTGCCGATGCCCATGGTCGATGCCGCCCACAACATCACCAGCTGCGACAGCGACCAGCCTGATGCCGTTGGGATGAGCGTAATAAAGCCGGCAAAGCTCATTACCGGGTGCAGCATGGACCGGCCAGCGCTGAAGACCTTGCCATCCTGTCCGCCTTTAAACAGGGTTTTCAGCGTAACGATGAGGAACCACACCAGCGCCACCGCGCATAGTACGCCGTTTAGTAGCGCAAACAGCGAGCCGATAAGTGTCGCCTGCCCGGGCTGAAAGGGTGTGAGCACCACGTCGCCGAAAATCATCACCAGCGCCTGCCGGGACAGGTCACCGGTCTTGCTGGCGGCATCGCTGATGGTCTGGTAGTCCACGCTGTCGGCAAAGGCCGGGCAGGACGCGGCGCACAGCAATGCTGCCGCCTGAATTTTAGTCAGTAGCTTCATGGTTTACCTGCAGGTCAGATCCTGACCGGATAGGAAGGAGTGAATACCGCCTGTGCGGCCATACAAGGGGGGTAAATCAGCGGCCGCAGCGGAGTGCGGCGGCGTCCCGCAGGATAAGGTTTAGATGGTGCCTGAATATGTCAGACGCACTGCAGATCAGGCTGATAACAATGACAGCCGCAGTCAGCGGAAGCACCAGCGCGCATGCGGTGCCGATTAATACCAGGTAAATCAGGATAACCCAGCCCGTGGCGGGTAAACTTCCGGCGAAAGCGGCCTCCATCAGGGGCTCTGCCTGCGACCGGCACAGGCAGAGCAGAAGCACGATACCGCCTACCCGGGCGATGAATCTCAGTGCGTTAATCAGCATGATATGTATTCCTGGACGTGCCGGCGCTTACCGGCTGGGGGACATCCGTCCGCTAAGGACGGCGTCAGAAAGGGTTACTTCACAAAATGCCACACGTGCTGCGGTACGCGATCGAATAGTTTACCCGTGGCGAGTTCCGCCTTGCGGTGGTCATACGCCTGCGTCATCACAAATTCTTCAGCAGGATCGCCGGTATAACTCAGGTGCTCATAAAGCTTTTCGAGTGTGTCCGGATTATGAATACGGCGGAATTTATACAGCCAGTCAGTTCGTGTCATTACAGTCTCGGTATCAGAAGGCAGCGAAGGCGGGCAGTACCGGCACATGCCCGCAGACAGGTGCTTTACCGCTGTTTAAGAGGAACAGCCTGGTAGCGCTGCAGGAACTGCGTAACGGCCGCGGGCTCAAACATCAGCCGGCCATTACACGATTTAACAGCCACCGGAACCGGAATGCCCTTCAGGGTTTTACCGGTGGTGGCCGCCTGCCAGAGTGCCAGCGGGGCAATACCTGCCTGCTCAGCAAAAGCTTCAACGGACATCAGCGGCTCACCGGATGACGGCGCAGGCGGTTCGGGTTTACGGGCCTGCCAGCGCTGCGAAAATGCGATGGCTTCGGACTGGTTGAACATCACGGCGGCACCGCGTACCTGACGCCGTGCCGGAAGCGGCAGACCGTCAAGCTGGCCGGTCGTACGTACGGCATGCAGCAGATCGCCGGGCCTGAGCCCGAGCATGCCGGCAAAAACATCCAGTCGGATATACATAGATTGCCTCTTTCTGGTGTAAGTAAGGCGCTCCTTCGCGTGCCCCGGACCTGATGGTTCCGGTGGCTAAGAATATTCCTGGCAGGTTTGTGTAGCCCTAGCCCCGCAGACCGCAATGCTGATGTACCTGACCACACCGCGGCACAGTGACGCTCAGCGTTCTGTCAGAAAAGGCCGCCGCTCAGCACCTGACGGCACCAGCGCGTCTCCTGCAGGTAGGCCTGAAAACTCCCCCCTTCTGACGCCGATACCCGCCTCTGTGAGAGCTGCCACAGGCGGTAGCTCACCGCCAGCGCCTGCACGAAGCCGGTTACCGCGAGCAGCAGGAGCACAACCATCACGCAGCCTACGCGCAGCCAGCCGGTGCCGCTGATGCTGCTGCCTGCGGCGATCAGCATCAGCATAAAACCCATGACCGGCAGGCCTGTCAGCCACATCAGCCCCCACCAGATCCAGCGGCTGACGCGCAGGTTGCGCGCAAGACGCTCAGGCGTAAGGCCGCTGTCCTGAACCGCCTGTGACCAGTCTGCGGGGCGGTAGTCTCCTGCCCCGCGCCCGGCCGTCACCTCCCGGATGCGCTGCCACAGGCGCGACACGTTGCGCCCGGCATGACGCGTCCAGCTCGACACTTCCCATGCCGGCAGGAAAATATTCAGCGCAATCCAGCCAGCACGCTTCGGGGTAATGTGCGCTTTTTTTTCGCCCTTATCCGGGGTACCTGATTCAGAAGGTTTCACGGGCACCTCCTTCTTCAGCCCTGACGGGCTCTGCGAGTGAGAATTTAACGTTATGAAGCGACGCCATGGACTGCAGTGCATGCAGCAGAAAGCCGTACACCGACGTCAGCTCGTCGCTTTCCATGCAGCGGATGTCCGGCGTCAGAAAGATGACCTGCGCCGGGCGCAGCCGCAGCGTACTGAGGCGGAACCCGGGTGCGCCGGTGAACGTCTCTGCCACGTGCGGGTGGTGAAAAATGGTCATGCGGCTGGAGATGGCCAGCACCGATTCGCTTGCCCCTTCACGCGTCAGCAGCGCGCGTGCCGACTGCAGAGCAAGATGATACGGATACTGGCGGCTCCAGCGGGTTATCGCCCCCCAGAGGTCATCGGCCCAGAGCTGGCCGGCCAGTGCGCCGAGTCCGGAGGACTGACCGTTAAAATGTCCGGTATCGCTGGCAAAGGTCATAACGCAGGTCATAAGGCGGCGCGTCAGGTCAGTGTGGGTCGCGGGCGGAAACAGCGCGGCGGCCAGCGCCGCGGCACCGTCCGCGGCGTGAACATGTCGCAGCGCAGCCAGTGCGTCCCAGACGTCGCCCTCCTGCGTCTGGCCGGGCGCCAGCCGCCAGGACTGCCACACGTTTCGGCAATGCGGTGCCTGCCAGAACTCGTCCCACAGGGCACCACAGGGGTCGTTTACCAGCACCGGACCGGCACCCGCGTCTAGCAGGGAAAAAAGTGCGCCGGCGTCCGGCGCGAAACTCTCAATTGTTGTCATGTTCTCTCCGGAAGGATTACTGTGCGCTGACGCCGGCGCTCATCTGCGCCGACAGCGACTGCAGCTGCGGGGCGTACTCATTTTTTGCGGCCAGCGCCAGCTGCTGGCCACTGATGATATTGGCCTGTCGCAGCTCATTTTTGATGCCGAGCGCCAGCCAGTTGGCCAGACTCTGCTGACGCGCCATTTCACGTGCCAGGTTGTCACCGTCCATGGCCTGCAGGTCGGTGACCCACGCGGTATTGGCGTAACGGCGCCCGACCTCAAACGCTTCAAACTCCCGCTCGCTCATGGTCCCGGTCTGCTTCGCCTGCGCTGATGCAGTCTGCTGGAAATAGCTTTCAGCCGACGGCGCCTGCCGTGCCTCGGTGAGTGCGGCCTGCGTGGCGTCCTGCGGCTGGCTCGCCGCCACCATGTCGAGCTGCGGCTGCATTGCGGCGCTCTGCATCGCCTTATATTGTGTCAGCAGGCCCTGATACTCCTGACCGGTTGCAGTCTGTATTTCGCCCTTACCCGGCGTGCGCCCGGCGTCAAGCTTTGCTGAGTTACTGAGGTAAGCCATGGCCGCGTCTGTCTGCGCCTGAGTAAAGGTCAGCTCAGGTGCTTTTCCCGCTTCGCCCGCGCCGTCATAGAGTGATCGCGCTTCGGTGTCACCGCCCGGCAGGGCTGAGACACCCGGGCACAGACCCGTGCCTCCGTACAGCTTCGCCTCTTCCGCCGTACAGTAGGCAGCGTGAATCAGTGCACTGCGGTAGCCGCCCTGTCGCTGGGAAACGGGCAGGCTTGCCAGCGTTTCACGCACGTTGGCGCTTGATACGCCACCTCCGCCGGCAAGCCGCGATGCTGACGCCCGGGTTGCCTGGCTCACCTGCGCAGCGGTGCCCGAGGCCGACTCGCTGCAGATGGCGTCAGGTACGGTGTAGGACGCCCGCGCCTTCTCCAGCCGGTCCGTCTGGCGGTTAAAGTTCTCCGCCTCGCGCTGGGTGCGTGCCGCCTCGGTGATGGCCGTGGTGATTTTGTCACCTGACTGCACCACCGCCGTACCGGTTTCCTTTTCGGCTGAGAGGATTTCAGCCAGCGTGGCCTGCATGGTCTGTAGCGCCGGCGCAACCTTTGTTGTGATAGGAATACTGTCTATCACTTCAACGGTATAAGCCTGAACGTTGGGCGCCAGCGCCGCCAGCGCCGCCAGCACGCAGGCGGCAAGCAGGCGGCGCCCCGCGGGGCGCCGCACTGTGGATAGTTGCATATCAGTACTCCTGAAGGGTTAGAGGTCGTAGCCCTGTTGATCGATAAGCTCGGTGGCAAGCGCCCGGATGACGCTCTCCCCGCCCGTTTCGCCGGCAGTGCGGCGGCGGTGCTCAATGACTTTTTCGGCGCTGCCGTTGGGGAAAAAGCGGCCGAGAATGCGACGGGATGTTTCGGCACCCACGTCCTTCTCAAGCGTGCGGCGCAGCGACATGTCCACCGGCGTGGTGCTGTGGCCCCACAGCTCCTCCGGGCCCACCGTGTTTTTCATGATGTGGGCAATGGTGCTGCCACCCTTAATGCGGAAGATGCCGAGAAACGGTACGCCGCTGCCATCGGCGGACGGGCCGCTGCCCATGCGTTCAAAACGGTCTAGCGTGACATCCGGCACCTTAAAACGCTCTTTAAGCAGTTTGCGGTCTTCCGGGTCCACGCCGACCATATAAACGTTATTCGCTGACTGGCGCAGCGCGTCAGGCATATCGCGGAAGTACTGTGAGGACAGCACGGTACGTACGCCAAACTTACGCTCCTCACGGTTATCGGTTTCAAGCATCGGGAAGATAAAGGGCACGCCTTTGGCGTTGTGGATCTCGTCGTACTGTTTGGTTTTGACCTCCTCATCCAGCTGCTGTACGCGTGCGCGGTGTATCGCATGCCAGCGCTTATCCAGCGCAGGAAAGAGCTCATCCTGATACTGAGGCAGCACAAAATCGCCGCCGGCGATGTGTCCGGCGAACAGGTACATCATGCCGGTCTGCAGATAGCCCGCCGCTGACTTGTCACCAGCGACATACTGAATGTCGACCGTGATGACGCGTGCCTTCGGGCTTATCATGAAGCGCGTACGTCCGGCAAACATGCGGTACTGCGCACAGGCGTCGCGCAGGCAGCGGGCGATATATTCAATAAGCGGCTCGCTGCTACCATCGCGCTGAATGCCGCCGTACATACTCCTGTAATCCTGGCTGAGCAGCCGGGGGGCCATGTCTGCGAGCTCCGGCACCGACTGAAACTGCGCCCGCTGTGCCTCCACCGTATGGCCGGCGTCCTGCAGCAGGTCACGCACCTCATACCAGGTGGGGTTATCTTTATATTCCGGGTGTGCTTCCCAGATGCCGGCATCCTGCAATGCCGCGTCGACATCCGGTACAAGCCCCGGCTCGTAGCGGCGCGGCTCCTCCCGGCAGGCCTTGAACGAATCGCTGATAAGCCTGCGCAGAATCATTGGCGTATCACGTCCGTTAGGCGGTAGACCTGTTTCAGGTTCAATACAGAGCGCAGACAAAGCATTCTGCATAAACGCAGACTCGTAACTCAGCGGCGCGTTCAGGCCTAGCTGGATATCGAACAGGTTACGACAGTGATCGGCGTCGTTGCGCAGGATAATACTCAGCACCTCGTCCTGACGTTCCGGCGGCAGCCCCGCGCGCAGTATTGATACCATCCCTGTCGAACTAAACCCTTTATCTATGCCCGCGAAAAAAGGCAGCTGCTTCTGCGCGCTCATCGCGAGGATAATAGGCTGACGGTTGATCAGTACTGATTTACCGCCGCCGGATTCGCCCGCTACGATGGTGGTTTTCTTGGTCTGATTGGATGCCGACAGCGCTACCGGCATCAGTCTGCCGTCGGGCGAGATGAATATCGCATTACCCTCCTCATTCCACGATGTCGTGGGTCGCGTAAGCGGCATCAGATTCAGCGCCTCGGACAGTGGCGGATACATCAGGCACGGGCCGCTGGACGCAGAGGACGCCGTGAGCGTGGCCACCCATGCTTTCACCGGGTCACCAAAGGTCTGGGTCACGCCGCAGATCCCCCAGGAGGTCAGCGCCTGCTGCAGCAGCGTAAGGTTGCGGGTCACAGTCTCCGGTGAATCCCCCCAGGTTGCGGCAGTGATGGTCATTACGCACACCGGCTCATGCATTTCACGCTCGGCCAGCAGCGAGACTGATTGAAAAATCGGCTTAAGACCCGGCACCCATTCGGTAAAGCTCAGTACCGCCTGTTTGCCGCCCAGCCGGCGCATGCCGCCCGGCATCAGGTCCTTACGGATACGAAACGGCACGCTCCGCGGAATCAGCTCGCGCAATTTTGCAAAACTCTGCGGATTCTGCGGCCCCAGGTTCACCGCCACCGCACCGTGCCATACACCGTTAATTTTCAGCAGATTATTGCGAATTTCATCGACGCAGGTGCCCATTACCTGGAATTTCAGCCAGGGCGCAAGAACAGCAGTGGCATCTGCCCCCTGACGCACCCCACGCGGAATGATACGGTCATCGGGCAGCAGTGGCTGCCAGGCAGAGCCGGTGCCGGGGTCAATCTGCATGCGCAGAATACGGCCCGCCTCATGCGCATCTATGCGGCGCATCAGCACGCCCTTACCGCTGTCACCCAGCGCGCGCTCAACCTGCGAGAGAAATGCGTCATGACGGATTTTAAGTCCCGTCAATTCAGTAAGCAGGGGGTTCTGCCCGAACGCTGCCGCGGGGCTGCTCTTCACAAGTCCGCTGAGCCGCGCATTTTCGTCACGCAGTTCATGTCCGGCCAGTACCCCCCTGCCGGTATAGCACACAAGCCAGGTTCGCTCGCGGTTCACCCATGGCTTAAGTTTCTGTACCTGTTCGTCAAGCAGGTACTGCAGTTTCATCCCGGTACGCTTCAGGGACTGATACTGCGGGATTAGCAGTCGCCTGATTTCTTCCGCACCACCGGCAGGATCACACTCGTGCACGATGCTGATACGGTGTCCCGTGTAGCGATAGTGCGCGGTCAGCGTCTCGGTCATACGCTGCAGACGCCCCTGCCATGCATCATCATGCTCAGCAGTCAGCGTTTCGTCTGATTCGCGGTAGCTGCCAGATATTTCAGACACTGAGAGGTAATCGCCATTGTGTGTGACCATGATATAAGGCGCACTCAGCTCCGGGTGACGGATGCGGTCGTCTTCAGTCAGGCGCACCACGGTTTCAAGGTCGCAGTAATCCGGCAGATCGCGCGACACAGCAAAGCGCGTTGCGGCGGTGATGATCTCTTCAGTCCAGCGGATGAGGGGGTTGGGCATACAGGTCGCTCCGGGTATAGGTGGTCCAGGCCGGGGTATGCACGGCGCTTTCGGCGGTGCGCCCCATCGGCAGCAGCAGGGTCAGGTCGCTGAATACATCAGCGGGCAGTATGAGCACGCAGCCTTCCAGCCGTTGCTGCAGGCGTTTTCGCTTAAGCGGAGGCAGCCGCGAAAAGGCTGTGGCAAACTCCGGTGCGCGGGAGGTGCCCCACTCGCCCTCTACCTCACGTGCGTGGCGGGCGAGCCAGTTCCAGACCCTCCGTGACTCTTTACGCACCGCTTTGATTTCGCTGTGCAGCCCGATAAGAACACGGCGCTGCAGGTTGAGGAGGTCAGCCGGCTGCGCATCGGGCAGCCAGGCAAGGTGCCCGTGAGCAGCCGTGGGGCTGTCAAGATTGAAGGTCAGCCAGCACAGCGTGCAGAGCGGGTGTGCGTCCGGCCCCTGCCAGAGGCGCTGAGCGCGCGTACCGCAGCAGCGGCACGGTGTACCGGGATCAACAGGAACCGGCTTAGGGGGTGATTCCTCACCGCTGACGTCCGGAATGAGCGGCAACAGTGAACCCGCCGCCGAAACCGGGGCGTGATTAGGATTCATAGTAATACCCTGTCGGGAATGAAAAATCAGAGGGGATAATGTGTAAGAATGCCGCCCCGAAGGGCGGCCGGAGAAATCAACTGACCGATACAGGCGTAAGGCCCACCTGCGTCATACCGCGTTTGATAATCTCAGTGATACCAATAGCCAGTAATCCGCCACCGATGGCGAGAGCTATCATCCAGGGCCGGATCTGCGGGTTGTTCTTCATGGCCTTAATGGAAAGAAGCCCACCGGCCACGGAGAAGAACCCCAGTACCTGAATAATCGTAATTCCACTTGTCTGAATAGACTTTGCACCTTCAGCTCCGCTTTTAGCTATATCAGCCAGGTCACCGTCTGCCATCGCGACGGGTGAGATAAGCGCGGCCCAGGCATACACGCCGCGAAGAGTGAGCTGACGCAGGCTTTCAGACAGCATAAGGGCGCGGACAAAGGCCGCGCGGTAAAGGCGAGTAAGCATGGTATTTTCCTTTATATGATGGCCGGATGGCCGGTTGAATTCGTCCGTGCGGACGTATTGCTGAATGGCCTGCGTCAGAGCAGGCCGAGGGTTTTCTGTAAGGCGTCAAGCAGGTAGGGGTTACACACGAACATCACGCCGATAATAAATTTCACGGTTCCGCTGTTAACGTCATTTCCGGCCGTCAGGCCGGAATGGCCATCTTTGCGGGACCGACGCCACAGCAGGACGCCGGAGAGGACGAACCACACGCCAATCATGCGCAGCAGGCTCAGCAGGGCATTGGCAGCGACTGCCCCCTGCCCGAATGTGCCCTGGTCAACGTAACTGATGGCGTCAAAGGAAACCTGCCAACCTACCTGACGCGCGCCCGCACCTATAAGCTGATCCAGTCCCACCAGGCAGCCGCACAGCAGTACCCAAGCCACCACCGCGCCGCCGCTCGCCGACTGGCCTGGTGCCTTACGGGCCAGCCAGGACTGTCGGGCAAGAAACCCGCCCGCGCCCAGCACGCCGAACAGCGAACCCAGCGTCAGGGCCAGTGATATGAACGAGCTCTGCAGTCCGGAGGCCAGGTTAGACAGCATCTGAATGCCGTCAAGAGAACTTCCCATGACGCCTCCCTAGCGAAGCACGCCGGCACTGGTCATGACGCTGCGCTCCGTCAGGCTGATATCGCGTACGGTCACATTACCCAGGCGGTCACCAGGCTGAACGGCATAGGTTCTGCCCTGCCAGCTTACCCATGCCATGCCGTCCTGAAGGCTTTCCAGCCGCATACCAGCCAGTGCAGAGCGCGTACTTTTACGTCCTGCGACAGTCCCGGGCGCTTCTGCAGCAGGCCGGACGGCCAGCACGGTCACCAGATTGCCCAGCCGTACATTCTCCTGCGCCACGCCGTCAAGCTGCTGCTGCAGGGCGGCTAATGCCTTCGTCTGGGCCCGCACAGTGTCAGACAGGCGCGTAATGGCCTCGCGATTGGCCGCCTCAAACTCTTTTCCCTCCTGAATCATTGAGACAAGGTCATCCGGTACGCTGCCGGCGGTTGATGCTGTGCTGACCGCTGCAGGAACACTGAGGCCGCCTGTCTGTAGCGCCGCCGGCGCTGAAGCAGCAGGTGACTGAATGGCCTGCAGACCGGCATCCTGACCAAACGCCCGCTGGCTTGCCTCCTGTGACGAAGATGCGGGCCAGAACAGGTACCATGCCATACCACCCAGTACCAGAATGATAACCATAACCCAGGGCAGGGAATAACCCAGCAGCACCGGGCGCGTCAGCAGGTTCTGTTTTTTCGTGACGGGCGGTGACGCGGCCGGGGCCACCGGCGCAGTTTCTGCTGGCTGCGGTTCGAATTCATTCACGGGCGTTTCCTCTCTGTTCGGCGGCACGGATGCGCGCCTGCGTTTCCGCGCGCAGGTCTGCGGCGGTCGGTGTCGGGTTGCTGCTCAGTGCGTCAGATGGCCTGCCGCTGCCGGATGAGGGCGTCATACCCTGCGGTGATTCAGCATCGGTGCTGTACACGCCGCGCATAAACTGGATGGCCACTACCTCTCCATTCTTTACCGTCACGGTGCGGTCCGGCAGACGGGCTGCATCACTGGTCAGTACCTGTGCCGCCTGCTCTGCCGTACCACCGGCAATAACCCCGGCGATTGCCGTGCCATCCGGTGTGGACGGCCGTGTGGTAACGGTATTAAAACCATTACTCAGCAGCTGGGTATTGGCCTGCGCGTAAAGCTGACCGGCCGCGCCAATTCCCTTAAAGAATGAGGGCAGCACGATACGGCGAATGTAGTGATGATCAACGTCAGTCGCGATGTTTGCCACGAGCGTGTCGTCCTGCAGTGCGTACGCATCTACGCGGTAGTTCTGGCCGTTCAGCGCCATGGTGGTGAAATGAATAATCACGCCATCGCCGGACAGCTTCGCTCCTTCAGGTGCCTGCAGCACCGCGCCCGCATACTGGCCCGTGGTAATGCGGCCCAGCACTGGCGTGGTGCCGTTGTCAGAGTTCACCCCGGTGTAAATCTCACCCGGTCCGCGCCAGTAAGGTGCCACCACGATTGCGGCCGGCGGTGCGTTGCCGGCGTCCTGCCTCCTGCGTGCAGCAGCCTGCTGAACGTAGCTGCCCGGCTGAGAGTCACGCCAGGCTGCCCAGCCACTTTCCTTCCCACCCAGCAGTTGAGCCGTCGGCAGGTCACCGGCTTGCGGCTCCGCCTGCATCTTTGCCAGCAGCATACCTAGCGACTTTGCACGCGCCTCCGTGAGGGCTTTTTCCTGCTCCGGCGTGCGTCCGCTGGCCTGCTGTTGGCGGGGAGGCGCAGCCGCCGCGACCGGCGTCACCGCGGTAACAGGCTTTGGCGTGACCACGTCCTGCTGCAGCGGAACGCTGGCAATAAAACTCGTGTTCCGGGCTGCAGCAGCCCGCGCACCCTCTGCGTTGCTTTCACGCAGTCGCTCACGGTAATCCTGCTGTTCCGGTGCGTTTACCTGAACGCTGCTGCCCACCTGAGTCAGATTAACGCGGGAGGTCTCCGGTGCTGGCGCAGCAAAGTAGCTGTACAGCGTATAGCCCCCGCCCACGACCGCCACTGCGCCGGCGGCTATCAGACCCATCATCAGGCGGATATTACTGCCGCCGGTATTCTGTTGATCGCTCATGTTTACTCCAGGGCAATGCTGAGGGCTTCGGTCCGCCCGTCAACGGAGAAGGCCACGCGCGGCGTCAGCGGCAGCTTCCACAGGTGGGTGCCATCTGCAGAGGAAAGCGTGGTGTCAAACTCATCGCGGATGTCCGCACGCGAGCGGATATAGAGGTCATCCCCCTGCTGCCACACCGCCGTATCCGGCACGCTGCCGGTTGTCTTCAGGCGCTTTGCGCCCGAAGGCGGCACACCATCCAGAAACGCCTGCAGCACGTCATCATGCAGCCCGATCCGCGACGGACCCGGCGCGTCGGGCGCGGCGCCCGGTCCGCGACGGGGGATCCGCAGGTCAAGACGCGCATCCACCGTCCAGGTCTTTCTGGCGGTGTCCGCTTCGCCGCTCATCACGCTTATCTGCAGCGGCACCGGCAGCCCATCAAGGCCCACGGTCACCAGCGTGTTCACGAAGTCACGTTTTGCAGTGATGACCATAAAGGACATGCCGGGAAGCCACTTGACCTCAATATCCGGGGAGCCCGAAACCGGGTCACCGAGGATTTTCCAGGGCGCGCCCGTGCTGTCAATAAAGCTCACCGTGGCGGGCCAGTTTACGGCGGTGCGCACCAGCGGCAAGCTCGCGCCCGGCTGCAGGCTTACGGTCTGCGCACTGATGCGTGGCACCGCCGTGATACCCGGCGTGGCCAGCGCCCGGTTCTGCTCGGTCTGCTGAGCCCGCAGCTGGCGTATTTCATCCGGCGTCAGCGGCGAAATGGTCGCCTCCGCCTGGTCGTACGCGACCGACGCGGGCGGCGGCAATGCCTGTCCGGGCAGCGGTCCTGACTGCCCGGCGGAGGTTCCCGCAGCCTGCCCGGCAGCCGGCGAGCCGCCTGTCGTTGCCGTGGTGCGCCAGTTGCCGTCCGTTCCTGCTGCCGGGGTGGTTCCCGCAGACGTGGCGGCGCCCGCGCTGCCGCACAGCGCTAGCCACAGGGCCAGCGTGCGAAAGTTGCTCATAGGATTATCCTGCGTTGTTGGTGATGGTCTGCGTGACCTCAAGACCGCGCGGCTTGAGACGCGGGTCAGCCTGCTGGATGCGCAGAGTGAAGATGTAGCGCAGCGGCGGGGTGCTGCTGTTCTGACCCTGCAGTTTCATTGTGACGGGGTACTGGAACTCCCATGTGTAGCGGTCGCCAATCACGCCCCGGCGGGTGATGACGCCAGGCTCTGAGGAGTTAGTCAGGTTCATGCGCTTGTCTTTAATCAGTGACAGGATATTGGAGCCGGTTGTCAGTGCCTGGTTGTAGCCGACAAAGCCTTCCTCGGAGAAATTCGGCGACACCGCGGTCATCTGGTCGCGGTAGTGTACGAAGTCCAGCGTAAACGCCTGACTGATGGTGTCAGCACCGAACTGACGCACGTCGCTTTCGCTCCAGACAGGCTTGTCCGTTGCGTAGACGGGCGTGATTCGCCCGCGCTCCGTGGCAAAATATTCCTGCGGCTTGTTTACGTAGAGGTAAAGAAGCACGCCTGCGACGATACTCAGTATCACATTCAGGATAAGGCTCCAGCCCAGTTTCTTCAGGCAGCTGCGCGCGAACTCCGCGCCCAGCGACCGTTCATGCTGGGCATGAACCGCGTGTTGATAAACCTCAGGTTCAGTCAGGGTCACTGCCGCCATCCCGGGCGGCGCAGCGGATTCGGGGTTTTGCATGAGGGTTCCTTACAGGCCGTATGACTGCCACGGATCGATACTGGTCGGCAGATTGCTGTTGATTTTGTCCGTCAGCGCCCCGCAAACCTTCTCTGAAGCCTTATTCATGATGTCCTGCAGGCTCGGCAGGTTAGGAAGACTGATGGAAATATTGCGGATACCGGACAGGCAGTTCTGCAGCTGATCCGAAGTCTGGCTTTCACGTGCAGACCACGCATCATTTGCCTTTTTCGCAGCGTTGTAGCCCGCCTCACTGCCGGCCTGCGCAGCAGTACCGGCACGGCAGGTCGCGGCATCTGCACCGGAAACGATGCAGCAGAAAAAGACCGCCACAAGGGCGGTCGATGTTTTCAGTTTCATGTGAAATCTCCGGAGGGATCGATTACTGGGCCGGCCGCGGCGGCGTAGCCGGTACTGCCTGTGGTGCTGCTGCCGGCTGCTCCTTTACCCAGCCGGACTCTGCCTTGTAGCGTTCGTCGTAGCCAAGTCGGGCATGAAGTGCGGCGGGTACATCAGCTGGCACATCAAGCTTAGCAATGCGTGGCTGCGCATCGCCCGTCAGCCGCACCACAACATGCTCACGCGAAACCGGCTGGCCGTTGGAGCGGTTAATTCCGTTGCCGCTGCCGACAGGCTGTGCCCCTTCAGGCGTCAGAAGGTTCACCACCATCGGCGGTGCCTCCGCACTGCCGGGCAGGCTGACCAGCACGTGCTGGTAAATACCGTTCTGCCGCACCACGCCCTGCAGATAATCACCATCGCCTTGCACCAGAAGCAGGTCCGGCTGGCCATCTTTACCCCATGACGACATGACGGGAACGCCGGCACGATCGTTGTGAGCTGGCCGTGGTGCAGATAATGGATCGCCGGGCTGAGTGCTGCCCTGCCCGTCAGGCTTCAGCCAGTAAAGCCCGTCGGCTGGTTTTGGCGGGGCGTCAATGCTGATCCCGAGACGGCTGACCAGCGTATGCTGGATCTGCGTGTAGCGGTTTACATCCACGGCTGCCAGCGGCACCAGGTCATCAGCGCCAGTCTGAACGCGCGTGCCGCCTGCTGGCGACAGAGACCACCGGTTCCGGTGCGTGTTCTCATTTTCATAATGTGTGACCACGCCCTCTGCATTTTTCTTTGGCACCTTAACGGTCACCGGCTGTTTACCCTGCCACTGCAGCGTGACCATACGCCCTGTTTTCAGATTCGCTTCGCGCAGCAGGCCAGCGAGCTCCTTACCCCAGAACGTCTGCGGCCCTTCCTTAGTGCGCAGCGTAATAAAGGTGCTTTCACCCTCTCCAGGTTCAAACCGGAATGGCGCCTGCCCGAAGGCAGTGACTTTACCGGTGACCGGCTCCCGGGCTTTTTCTGCCGGCGTATGAACCGCCGGAGATATTTTCGGCGCAGCCGCGACGGGGGCCTGAGCAGCGTGCTGCGGCGCTGATGGCATTACAGGTGAAACAGTCTGAACGGGTACGTCTGCCGGAGGGGTCTGCGCAGCTGGCTGCGCGAACGGTGCCTCACTGGCCCGAGGCGGCGACTGGTCACCATGCACGGCATCAGCCGGAGCCGCCGGACTGACGGGCTGACCCGCGGCGCGGCGTGCCTCAGTCAGGGCCAGCTGCTGGCTGGCATTTTTCATGCTGACTTTAAGATCGTTTGCAACGATAAGCCCGATAGCAAAGGCCTTAAACTCGTCACTGCCGGTGAGTTCTATTTTACCGTGATAGTGCTCAGCAGCCGTCAGCAGCGCGGCCAGCACTTTTTCCTCGTGCGAACTTGCGCCTTCCGCCATGACAAGGCGGTTAGCGCGGTCAACAAATGCAGGTTCACCATCGAGCATGAAAAGTACACTTTTGCCGTCAGGATGCTTCTCATGCGTTATGCGACTGATCAGCTTATCCAGATCGACACGATTGCGGTCTGTCTCCTGCGGTTTATCTTCATCCTGTGGCGTCAGCCGCGGTGAGCCCACCAGGATGGCGTTCTCCTCACCAAAGGCCGACGTCAGAGGTGAAGTGGACGATGCAGGACGCTTATCCAGCTCCGCGCGCAATTCGGCTTCCAGCATTTCACTTTCTTCAGAGGGTACACGCGCGTTTTCCGTATCATTTGACTGAGCCCACATTTCAGTCAGGCCCATACGCTCGTTAACGAGGGAGCCCAACTGCTGAGTCAGTACATCGGTATCCAGTATCTCTGCTTCATTCCTGAGTGCGCGCAGACGTCCGGCAATGTCTCTGAAGTCACTGCTGAAGCCCACCGCAGTCGTTACTGCAGGTCCATCAGCGCCGGCCGGACTCTCCGGATTTTCCTGTTTCCTGCCTGCCTCAATCAGGCGGAGAGTTTCGCCCATCCCTGTATTCAACTCAGCGGCCACACGGGCCACGCTCAGTCCTGACAGAGACAGTGCCAGAGCCCGTGCTGCCTCGGTGCTTTCCGGTACGATTATCGGCTGCGGGGCATCAGCAGCAGCTGTGTCCGGAACAGGTTCAGGAGTAGTGTCAGAAGATGGGGTGATGATGACCACGGCCGGTTCCGCATCTGCAACTGAGGGAACATTATCTTTAACCTGTAGCTGAGTTTCACCGGCTGGCAAAGGTACGGGCTGCGTTGCTGCCGGCCCGGATGACAGTGACACGTCTGACTCTGGAGCCTGCTGTGTAGCAGCCGGAGCCGCAGGCAAGACATCAGCAACGGCGTCCGGAACATCAGCTGCAGCGGGTTCCGACGATGAAGCTGGCGCTGCTGTGTCAGGCGCAGCTTCAGGCTGCTGCGCTTTCAGGATGCGGTAAACGCTGGTCTGCCCGATACCGAGCTCCTTAGCAATCTGTGCGGGCGTAAGCCCCTCATCGCGGAGCCTCAGAATGTCATCCGTTTTCTCTTTTGCTGCTCCGGGACGGCGTGAGGGGCCGGCATCAGGTACGGCGTCCGGGGACGCGGCGGGAAGGTTGTCCGGCGCAAGCTGTGCGTTGTCAGGAGTGGCCATAACGGTTTCCTTGTAGTTAAGCCCGGAGAGGGCTTCGTTAAGTCGGGGGCTAAGGTCGGCGCGCAGCGCTTCGATTCCGCGTGACTGATGAACATCGTTAAAATCGGTCATTTCGGCGCGCCGTTCATCGGCGGTCAGTGCCGGTATCAGCACCGCACCGCCGGTATTCCGGGCGGCCTGTTCGGCCATCACCCTGCCGGTATTGACGGGTTTATGATGATCATCATCAGCCATGAACAGGTGCGGGCTGTCGGGATAGCCCGCCCTGAGCGCGTCCGCCACGTTGAGCATGTTGCCTGCATCCACCGTCATCACGACCGGCAGTCCGGTGGCCATGCTGAGACTTTTTGCTGTGGCGTATCCTTCGGCGTACAGAACGGGCTCGCCGTTACGAAGCTCCCCGCCAACGACCTTGAAGTTGCCGGCCTTGGGCGCCTCTTTGAAAAGGTATTTCTCCCCGTCTGGCGGGATGTACTGCAGAGTGCGAAAGTCCCCGGCCACATTCTGCAGCGGCACGACCAGCGCACCGTTTCGCGTCTGGCGGATATCTTCGTCCGCCGTGACACCCTTACGCATAAAGTAGGCGTGCTGTGGATCGGCCGGAGGCAGACTGTCATACAAAGCTTTTGCCCGGGCAGTCTGGCGCATGTGCGTCGCGGCCAGTACGCGCGCGGAGTCATCGCGTGCCTGTCGGGCAACAGCCTGCATGTGAAGACGTGCAACGGGGTCGGATTCCCCGCCGGTGGCTTTCCACTTCGTAATGTCCTTGTGCGTTTTGGCGGTCCAGTAGTTAATAAACCAGCCGCCCGGCTTGCTGCCATTGAGAAAGCCGCGATAGACGCCGTCCCCGTTGCCACGGGGTCCATCGGTCACTGACACGCGATGAATTTCACCGTCCATCACCGGCAGGCCATCAATGATCAGGCCGGCATCCGTCAGTGCATCCAGAAACTCAGTCTCCGGATCGCCCCCGCCGCTGCGCCTGCCCGGGTCGGGCAGCCAGGCCTGCAGCCGGCTGAGGTCGGCACCGGGACGGGCATACCAGAGCTTGTCTTTAGCGCTCCACGTTATGGCATTTCCGCCGTCCGGATGCGTGCCGGCGTCGGCGCGCGCGGCACCGCGCTGGTCCGGCATAACCGCAAGCCACACCGGATAGTCCGCTGTTTTCATAAAACCTCCTGTGACGCTGTGTCAGGACGGCTATTCACCGTCGGTAAACCGGCGGTACCACCACGGGCGGCCGCTCAGGCTTTTGCCGCGCGCAACGCGTGCCACGCGCGTGATAAGTTCGGTAAAGCCCCAGCCAAACATCTTCAGTAAGCGGAATACGGCGATAATGCCGCTCACGACGTAGAGGGTGTTCATACAGGGAAAACGGAACCAAAAGAGATAAAGCAGAAACACCCAGGCGGGGATGCCCACGAAGTCCAGAGGGCTTCCGGCACGCCGCCAGAAGCCTGGCGGATAATCCTCTTTTCTGAACGCACTCACGCGGTGCCCTCCTCAAACTCCCGGCGCTGGCGCGGTGACATCACTACGGCCAGCTCGGATTCCGGAATACGGCCAGCGCGGTACAACTGCCAGGCCTGGTCGACGATGCGGCGCTTTTCCAGCCGGATAATTTCGTTAATATGCCGCCCCCACTGCGACCATGGCAGCTCAGCAAGCTTTTCACGCAGGTAATAGTCAAAGAGGATGAATTCACGCACTGCGATTCTCTTACCATCGGTTGTTCGCAGCAGTGTCTGCACCACCACGTACTGCAGCACGCCCAGCAGCGACCACGCCATGGCATCGCGGCTCTCGTGCGGAAATTCATTGATGAGGCGCGGGAACGCTTCGCCGGGCGAGTCAATGTGCGTTGTGGAAAGCAGCAGATGGCCGAGCTGTCCGGCAAGGATGCCAGCACTGATAGTCTCCAGGTCGCGCATCTCTCCCACGCCCATAACAGATGGCGCCCGTCGCAGGTCTGCGCGGATGCCTGTCGCGAAATCGGGAATGTCCTTACCTATCTGCGACTGCAGCGGCTTGAGCACGTCGTCAGGACGCCCCAGGACGAACTCAATCGGGTCTTCCTTGGTGGTGACCTTACGGTCGGGGTCAGTGTCCAGACAGTACCGGTAAGTCGAGGCCAGTGAGGTACTCTTACCTGAACCCGTAATGCCGCCCCACAGTCCCATGCCCTTTGGCGGCAGAAGATTAGCCATCAGCTCCGGCTCCAGCCCCAAGCTTTCCAGCTGCGGGATATCGGAGGGAATAACCCGCAGCGTCCAGGCAATAGTGCTGTCCTGGCGCCCCGCCGTACCCTGCAGCAGGTTTACGCGAAAGCGGATACGCTCGCCGCGCTTCAGTCCCCAGCGGCCATTCATGTCCCCATCGAGTTGCATCGCGCGATCAACTGAAACGCCGCCACGCACCTGAGGACGGAGCTCCGGGGTAAATACCTCATCCATGAGTTTGGCCATCGTGTCGTCGGCCACGATGAACGGGCTCGCCCTGAGAAGGCGGCCATAGCGGCCCACCACGAAATGGTTGTCCCCCTGCAGGTGAATATCGCTCACGTTGTTATGCGCGCACCACACCATAAAACTGCGCAGCGTGTCAGCATTGAGACCGCCGCTAAAGTCGAACAACTCCAGGTCTGAAGATGTCATCAGCGCTTCTCCGTGTTGATAACAGGCTTCCACTTCGCTTTGTCAGTAACGAAGCCTGCGCGGGATTCCAGACGGCGCTCACGATCGCCGGTGGTGAGCTTATTGCTGTCGCCGGTGACCGTCTGCTGACGCTCGGTGACCACTGGCGCGGTGATGAGATTCTGCCGGCGCAGCAGCACATACTGCAGCATGCCGTTATAGTCACGCGTCAGGCGGTTAACATTGGCTTCCAGCGTTTCGTCGGCGCTCTGCCGTCCCTCTGCCCAGCCTTCATTGACGGCTGCCTGCCAGATATCACGCTGCACGCCGTTCTCCGGGATGAGGCCACCTTCAGGCTCATCCGGTGGCACGGTGCTGAGTCCGGCCATCAGCCAGCCGCGCCACGTCGGCGGGTTACTGACGAAGCGTTCAGGCTGGACGATTTCGTAAACATGGCTCGCGGTGCGTATCTGGTCGGGCGTGACATGCGCCACGTCCACCGCCTCGGTGATGACCGGCGGCAGCCAGCCGCGAGCGCTGATAAGCGGACGAAAGTCATAGGTGGCGTCCAGCTGTTTTGCGCGGGCCTCCAGGTCACGGCGAAGCTCCCACGCGCGTTGCGCCTTACCGCCGCGAAAACCGGTGGTGCGCCCGCCTTCGGTCAGCATCTGCCGGCGGTTATCGGACACGTCAGACGTGTCGCGCTTCTGCGGCGACAGATAGGCTTCCGGCCCGGGAGGCGGTGCACCGTCGGGCCCGGCAACCGGTGCTGTCTTTGAGGCGTGAAATCCCGTGCAACCAGCCAGAAGCGCGGGCAGCAGCAGGATGCAGAATCGGGCTTTCATCAGCGGCCCCCTTTTTTATGGCGGGCCGCTTCAGAAGGAAGTGATGGCATAAACTGCAGCACCATCTGACCGGGATACGTCACCAGCTCCGCGCGCCAGGCAGTCTGCATCTGAATGATGCGCAGCAGGTTTGCATAAGTGATGCTCTGCACATCAATGTCGAGCGGGAGCGGCAGTCGCACGCCGGTATAGCTGAACGTCAGCCCACGGGCGCGGGCCAGCGTACTGAGTAACTCTATCGCGTCGCCGTTCCAGCTAAGCGTAATACGATCGCTGTCGGCCCGGATCGTAGTAACAGGTAGCGATGTGGCACCGTTCATATCTCCTTCAAGCCACAGTTGTTGCAACTGGAGATCAACCCGGTTTTTTGCATAAGCAGCCGGATAAGGTTGTTCCGCTTGCTTAACATCTCTGCCATTGTAATTACCGGTAGCGGACTGACAGCCAGACAGCATTAATGCGCCCAGGAAGGCTGAGAAAATTGATAATTTCATATTAATTCCGGAGAGGTTAGATTTGCGCAGGGCGCATTCGCTGTAGTAATACTCAGCGGCAGTGCGGGAATGAAATCAGTCAGGGGGCAGGATCAATACATCAGCTGACCGGTTTACTCACAGATGGCATAACTTGTTGAGCGAATCATCTGTTCTTTTGTTGAATCGCAATAAGCCATCCAGGACGCGTCACCTGATGGAATTGATGTTACGAGCCACACGGTTCCCTGATTGGTAATGCTTTCGCAGTTTCCTCCGCCGCCCACAACTTTTTTTGGTGCCGGACACGTTGCTGTTGCCGCCGAAAATCGCTTGGTTATGGTTGACGCTGAGACTATATCTTTCGAAGTAACTGAGCTTTGCCAGATACCCGACTGGCAGGCCAAAAGTGCACCCGATGCGTCATGGCTTATGGCCCCCAGCTCTCCACAGCCCGCGCCTACGGTGTTCACCTGATCCTGTCTCAGGACTCCACCTGCAGAAACATCGCCGTCGGATCGCAAACTTCCGGCCCTCATCTGTCCACCGGTGTAAATATTTTTGTTATTTACCGACCTCACCCAATCATTGTCGGACATATAAAATCCGCCGCCGTGGGACTCATTAAGCCAGCCTTTATCTCCACGCGTAATTATCCATCCGTTATTGCTGCGGATATCGTTATTGGCATTTATTCCATTGTTAGCATTAACGTTATTTCCTGCATTAATATCGCCGTTAGCAATGACATTTCCATTGGCAGTTACCGAGCCTCCGGCAGTAACATTGCTGCCTGCAGATACCTGCCCATTGAAAGAACCTGTATTTGCATTCACCGTGCCGCCGTTACTAATATTGTTGCCGTTCATATCGATTGTTGTATGCATACGGTTCAGATCCGGGCGGCCATTGACCTGATAGCGATAAAGCCGGTCGCTTTCGTCCGCATCAGTTCCCAGCGCATCGGCGGAAAGGAATGCGGCCAGACGGCCCTGCTGCCCGCTCAGCCCGTAGTCACTGAGCCTCGCCTGCCAGCCACCATCCGCACCAACTGCCATGTTAGCGGGCCAGACGTAACCGCCCATGCCCTCGGTATCCGTCGCTATCTGACGCAAGCCTTTATAAGGAATTTCGCTGCCGCCGGTAGTCAGCACAAAGGCGACCAGCTGGCCTGCCTGTCCGGGGTCTCTGGCCACCGCCAGCTGATAAGTCTGGCCACTGTCATTTGTCAGCGAAAATCCGGCGGGCAGATAGCCCTGCGAGCGTAAGGTGGCGCCGGTAACTATGACCGGACCGCCAGCGACCTGCGTCAGCAGCTTGTCACGGTTATCGCGCACGTAGCGCTTGCCAGCCTGCGCCACAAAGCTCAGGTGAGAAGCCGTGCCGGTCCAGATCTTTTCCTGCTGCATGCCGGCATAGCGATCCATGGCACCCGGTGCGATAAAAAGGATGATGGCCATCACGATGCCGAGCTGAAGCAGCATGTTGCCGCGATGTACCGTCCGCGGCTTACGTTTCAGTAATTTCATCAGAGCACTCCCGCCAGTAATTGGGGAAAGAAAAGGCTTAAGCCGCACAGGTAACCAAACAGTGCCGGTGCAAATGGTTTTGATGTCTGGCGCGTCAGCGCGGCACACAAACAACACAGCAGCAGTCCGCCAGCGGCGGCGTAGCAAGCGCTCCGCCAGGGTAGCCAGGCACAAAGACCGGCCATCAGGTAAACATCACCCAGCCCCATACGTTCCTCATCCTGACGGAGGTTAGCCAGCCAGCGCACGGCACCGGAAAGTGCAAACGCTAACAGACTGGCCGACACTGCATCCTTAAGCGGCAGCACTGCATCAGGCAGCGCGGCAGACGTCAGCCCGCCGAGCCAGAACATCACCGTGTAGCGCATTGGCAGCCACTGGCAGCGAAGGTCTGTAAGAGTGAGCGGCACCGCCAGCACAAGCAGGGCGACACTCCTAAGTACGGAGCTGAAAGGCAAAGCCGGAGGAAGCGCCAGCAGCCAGCCGGCTGTAAGCAGGTATATCAGGAAAACCGGAGTCAGAAGCGGCCAGGTCAGGGACGGACCATCGTGCATCCGTAAAAAGCGGCTGGCCTGAAGTGCCTGCAGTGAAAACAGCCCAGCGCAGCAGGCAAGCCACACAGCAGTAGCCGGACCGTCTGTAAATGAATTCATGAATTATTCCGTGTAGGAGGTCAGCGGCGCGCCATGTAATCGGCGTAAACCTTGCGCGCATAGATCATGCGCCGGGCGGTATTGTCGTCGGCAAAGCCAGCGTTATAGCTGCCAAGACACTCCCATGTCACACCGCAGACCTGGAGGTGCTTGGCCAGAATCCAGGCACCGACCATAACGTTCAGGCAGGGTTTGGTCAGCAGGTCCTGCTCGCTCTGCAGCACGCCCATGGCACGCAGCTGCGGTACGTGCGTAGAATTAATCTGCATCAAGCCAAAATCCCGACTGGTAACCAGCCCTTTTTTATTGCGGTTATAGCCGATAGCTACAGGATTGAAGCCGCTTTCCACCTTACTGATAGAGCGCAGTAGTTGTGGATCTACGTGATAACGAGCGCCCGCTTCGTTATAGCAGAATGCCTGCGCAGAGCGGGAAGCGCACAGCATCAATCCGCTGGCCAGCAGCAGGATGAAAAGTTTCTTCATGATGTGTACCGGGGAAAGAACAGAGAACAGAACTCGGTGTAGGCCGGGGTTCCCCCGGCCTTCCCGTCAGGTATTACTGGTAAAGACCAGTGTGTTTGTTCCGGTAGAACCGCTGTCTGCTGCACACTGAGATGAAGCGACAGATGCGCTGACTGTGCCACTGGTTGTACTGCCGTTAATGCTGGTTGATGCGACGTTGTTAGCGCCACTCAACTTCTGAGACATCTGCGTGCATGCCTCCATCGGCACTTTTGTGTATGTCAGAGAAAATGCAGTCTTCGAACCGCCACCTGTACTGACCGGCGCGACGGTAATAGTGCCATTCCAGCGGTTAGTCATCGTTGCACTACCAGCTGACTTATCTCCTGTTATAGCGATTGTGCTGGGTACGCCGCCAAATTTAATCAGCGCGCCGGTCATATCAGATGATGAACTGAACTGATATGACCCGGCTGTTTTCAGGAGCCCTCGAGTATTTGTCATCATGTCACTGGCGTTCGTAATTTCCTCCGTATAATCAGAACGCCCAAACAGACTGTTGCCGCTGGAGATGTAGTAGATAATTGCCAGAAGGACCAGAACCCCGACGATAGCAGCCTCAGTCAGGTTAAAAGCGCCGCGATGAACGGCAGAGATAGTTTTTTTCTTCAGAGTGGACATATAAGCCTCAGAGATGATGGTCAGTGGTTGCCGATTAAGTCGCCCAAGTTTTGTGTAGCAATGAACGTGAGCAGCAAATAGCCAGCGGTGGTGAGCATTCCGGCTACCTGAAGTATCCGGGTCGTTCGTTTTATGCGGTTGATGGTTTTGCTGAGCCACATACGGGCAAAGTTTTCGATATTGTCTTCTCCCCCGGGACTTGCTGTCAGGAGACTCAGACGATCGATGGCATCACGTGAAGGGAATAAATAGCCACTATCTGCCAGTGCGAGTCCAAGATGTTTCCCACGAGCAACCTGACGCCTGGCCGCCGTCAGGCGCTCATACAGCCACGGCGTGGCATTGCGGCTGAGCATATCAAGTGCCTCTTCCGTGCGGACGTTTGCACGCAAAAGCGCGCTCAGGTTCAGAAGAAATGACACTCCCTGCATCTCACGGTAGAGACTCCAGGGAAAAAGATGGTCAAGGATGCGTTTACGCACAAGACCGGTTAATCGGGGTAAAGACCAGATCACCCATGCACTAAATGTTGCTAGCACGCAGACCAGCAAATACCGGTTATCGATAAAGAAATGTGTGACGCTCCCAAGCCACCACAGTGCACCTGTCCAGCTTTCGACTGGCACCATCCGTTCCAGCTGCGGAAGAAATCGCTCATACACCATTTTCATCATGTAGAACGTGCTCCCCATTAGCAGTGCGGGATAGCTGAGGTTTGAGATAGTGGTCGATTTCATCTCGCCCATACCCCTGACTACGAAAATTGCCCTGTGCAAAGCGCCCTGCAAATCTTTCGCCGCGCGTCCTGCCCGCAAAATGGTTGTTTCCTGAGGTGGAACCCAGCCAGTCAGCCCGGCTTCTATTCCTCGTCCGCGAGTCAGTGCGCGCCTGACGTCGCTGAGGCACAGAAGCATCGGATCATTCTTTCGCCGTCGGCTACGTTGCATGCCCGCGATAGCGTCCTCAGTCTTCTGGTTGTTCTCCAGCAGGAAAGCCAGGTCTTCATATAACGTCATGCGATCAGTAGTGCTGAAGGTTTTCTGTCCGATCCATCGGCCCAGCCCTTCTGAGCGAGCACTGCTTTTTGTAAGGGCTCCCTGAAGACGTGCACGCCACTGGCGAAAGAAATCATTCATGACCGCCTCCGGTCAGATAAAGGGCAACCGTCTCAGGAGGCAGCAGATTAAGGGCGTCTTCATCGAGCGGACTGAGCTTATCTGCATCGATGGGGTCAGCCTCCCCGGCCGCGATATAACGCATAAGGTGTGCTCCGCGCGTAATACCGCCCATGTGATGAACCCAATAGCTTCGCGCCGCGAGCTTGCCATGATCGCGATAGAGCTGCATAAAGCGGGCGTCAGGACGGATGACTTCCGCAATAACCTTGCGCCCGGTGATACCGCGCCAGCAGCCCGGTGCGCTACAGCCTTCATGGTTGCGAAACGCAACGGTTTTAGTGTCGCATTGGGTCTCAACCAGCTCGCGGTCGTCTTCTGAAAGGGTATCTCTGACGTCTGCCCACCCTTTTTTGCAGGATGGGCAAAGCATCTGTACCAGGCGCTGCGCGATGAGGCCAATAACTACCTGTGGATCCAGGACCATCCCCGGCGCTATGCCCAGCGTATCGGTCAGGCGATCAATGATGCCGGTTCCGTCATTGGCGTGCGTCGTTGTCTTGACCAGCGTTCCACTCTTTGCTTCGCTGATGCTGGCATTAGCAGACCAGGTATCGCGTATTTCCCCGATCACCGCGGCGTTGTAGTCCAGTCGCTTGAGTGCAGAAAGGCGACGCTGCCAGGCGCGGGTTACAGATTCAGGATCGTTACGGTCGGCTATGATCGTTGTCTGTATAGCTCCTGGCACCTTACCTTCAACCGGGTCTTCCACAGTTATCAGCCTGCGCTTACCACCGGTCATCTCTACATACATCTGACAAAAGGTCCGCATTGTGGTGCTTTTGCCTGATCCTGTGGGGCCTGCCGTGATGATGATGCCCTCAGGACGCTTAAGCATTCGACGGATCAGCTTCTGCTGTTCTGGCAGGTAACCCAGCGTATCCAGTGAGGGAATGTCCTGACTTTCATCAAGAATGACGCGTAATACGACGTAAAGGCCAGATTCTGTAGGCACAGCTGAGTAGCGCGCCGCATAAAGGTTCAGAGCCGACACGAACTCATTACGCAAGCGTCCGTCCTGCTCATCGGTTTCACTGAAAGCCTGAGGCGCAACGTCACACATAGACATGACGATGGTTGAGGCAAGGCTCATGCCCTCCTCAACGTCCAGCTCGGCTTGCAGTTCAAGATCACCGTGGATGCGGAATACTACCGACGTAATGTTATCGGTTCCGATGAGGATGTGGATGTCAGAAGCGTGCAGTTCCCCTGCGCGACGCATGAAACTCACAACTTTTTTCTGCTCCGGCGACCAGTCGCCTGCGGTGGCGATGCCAGCGCGACCAGTCTGCTGTCGGCGCAACTCGCTCAGGTGAACAGGTTGTATATCAAGATCCGGGATCTGGCGCCGGGCGCGGGCAATTTCTGACTGCACAGCCGGACTGGCGCGGTGTTCGGTTGAAACGTACAGTCTCACCTGCTCCGGATTTCTGTCGTCCAGGTGAAGCAGATTCACAGTTTCTTCGCTGAATTCCATACGCTTACCCCGCGAATGCCAGTGAGACGAGCCCTTTGTCAGGGCTGCTGACCGTCACCTCACCGAATGTGATTTTAGCTACCGTCCAGGCTGTGCCAGGAATGCGGCTGCCTGCCTGCACGCGAACCTGATTTCCGCCGTCAAGCTGAAGGGTTGCGGAAAGCTGTTGTCCGCCGGATATCTCCACAATCAGCGGCAGCGCGCGACTTTCCTCCGCCGGTTTCGCAGCGGCACTGTCCTTCGTCGGTGTGGCCGGCTGCGGATTAAAGGGGCCACCCAGCACCGCGTCATAACCGTTTTTTTGCAGTTCATTGAGCGCCTTAGCCTGTGCAAGCTGGAACTCATACAGCACCGTTTTGGTCTGAATATCCTCAAGACGTCCGAAGCTGTTGTCCTGCGCCACGGGATCAGCTTGCCTCACGGCTTCAGCTGGGGATGCAGGAATGCCAGCACCAATCAGGGCATTCTCCTTTTTAACCTCATTCTGCGCGGCCGGCGGCACTGATGCCGTCGGGCTGGCAGCAGCCAGCTGGCTGATGAAAAACGCGGGCAGCAGCAGGGGGCGCCACTTATTTCTCTGCATAGAGCATTCCTTCCAGGGTATAGGTCAGCCGGCTGCTGTGCAGCTCGGCCTTTACGGAACTCAGCCGCAGTCCGTTGCCCGGGAAACGCGAGGCGTCAAACAGCCGGTCCGGCGGGATATCGGTAATGAACGTAAAGCTGTAACGCTTCCAGGGCAGCGGGATCTGGTCCTGGCCGACAGTCTGAGCAAGCAGGGTTGGTTCACTGAAGCGCAGGTTCGCCCGCAGGCGTTGCGCATAGCTGGTCATGCGTCGCAGCTGCTCGTCACCAGGCAACAGTGCCTCGGGCAAGACCGGAGTGAAACGCACAGATTCTTTAAAGGAAGCGTCGTCAGAGGGGCCGGGCATGTTGAAAATAGCCTGCATACCTGGACCGTAAAGCTGTGGCAGCCGGGCGGCAAAGTCACCGACCGTTCCGCCATCCGGCAGAGCATAGTGAAGCGTGAGCTGTCCCGTTGACTCGCAGATAACCTGGCTGAATACCCAGCCAGCAATCGACAGCGGCGCCTGGCGCCACTTCTTCACGCACGCGCTGAGCATGCCTGAGAAGTCCGGCTGACCGCCCCAAGGCTTAGCCAGGGTGGCGGGCTTGAGTGCTGCCGCCTCACGGGCGCGGGTCAGTTCAGCCTGTACCCACGCGTCATGCTGCGCTTTCTTTCTGACTTCAAGCCAGTGGTTGCCATACCAGGCTGCGGCCACACAGACCACGCCCAGTAGCAGTAAGCGGGATGTTGTACGACTGTCAGTTTTATTCAGCAGCGCTCGGGACGGCACAGTTGCTGGAAGCAGAGCTGCAAGCGGATCACGGCGTGCATCCGGCATCTCCAGCATTGAATCCGGGTCGAACACTACCCAGCCCGCAGAAGGCGCTGGCGCCGCGTCCCGGAATTGTTCAGCTGCCCGGAGAACGGTGGCAGCATCGCCCGTCACATCGCCATAGGGCGAGGGGTGACCGCCGGTAACTGCCATGAACCAGTAATTTCCGCCAGGAAGTAGAAAAATGCCCCAGCAGTCGGCAGGTATGCTCCCGAGCACCGCTGCCGTAAGCGAGGCCGGGCGTTTACCCTTTGGCAGGCCTGCCGCGTCGTCGGCAAGCGCGCCGAGCCAGGCCGCCGGCTCATCAGCCGTACCCGCAGGCAGAGCCAGCCAGTAGCTCGCCAGTTGATCCCGGGCCTCAATTCTCATGCGCCGGCTACCCCGCGCAGCTACCCACTGCCAGTGCAGGCCAGCAATCAGCGCGTATTTCCCCGACGGGACTGCGCTGATCGTCGGCTGCATCAGTTCAGAAGCCATAACGTCTCCTTATCCCAGCACCACAGGTGTCACGAGAATGATGAACATGCGCCGCCCGTCGTCGCCGCGCGCGCCGCCGCCCAGGCCAAAGAAGCTGTAGCTGCCTGTTCCCTGCCGGTTAGCGGAGTCACTTAACTGCTCATAGCCACTCAGTACCAGCGTCTGGCCGGACTGAATGATCACTCGCTGAACAATGGTTTTAGGGGTTGTCTTGGCCAGCTGCGCGTTCTGGCCACCGGAAGTAAATGACGTGAATGTCGGGTCGTCCGACATGCTGATGGAGAATTCCAGCTGCATTTTTGGAGAGTTAGGGAACAACAACGGCAATGCAGTCATGTTAAAGCCGGTGGTGATCGTTGCTGTGGTAATTGAGGTACTGGTCCCGACGTTCGCTGTCTGGCTTGTGCTGATATTTGGTACGTAATCCTGTTGAATGGCGTTCTGTACCGGCACGGCAGACAGGTTAGTGGTTAGCGCCGAGGCGGAGGTAACCACGCTGAGCTTTGCCTGCTCATCGAGGGCTTTAAGAAACGTCTGCGTGCCCTGGCCTTTGCCGTCCAGAATCGCCACACCGCCGCTCAGCGCATCCGCTGCAGCACCGGTAAACGGGCTGGTCAGTGACATCCCGACACTGCCGGTGTTCAGTACCGCATTCCAGTCAATGCCCAGCTGGTTCTGATGACGATTCTCAATGCTGAAGACCTTCACCGAAATCATCACCTGACGGTTAAGCTCGCGGTTGCGATCGTCTATGTAGCGGCCAATGGCATCGAGCACGCGCGGCGTATCGGTAACAGTAAGGACGCCGGCTGACAGGTTGAGACGTCCGGAGCCCGGTGTCAGCATCGACTTCACCGTATTTTCCACATCCTTAAAAATGTTAGATTTGATGGTCGCCGTTGTAGTCTGACTGGTGCTGTTGTCTCCTGTGTTACCGCCACCTCCGCCGCTGGTCCCGGTAGACGTCGTTGTGCCGCTCACCGTTTTCGAGACGAAACTTGCGTCGCTGTCCATAAAGTTGATGGCGAAGTTTCGGGTATCGAGCCAGAAGATAGCGATATGTCCGTACTCGTAGCGCCAGGACAGACCAAGACGCGTGGTCACGTTGTCCAGCAGGCCGCTGAGCGAGCCATTCCAGCTGACGCCGCGCAGACCGCCCTCGCCCTGAGGCACTGCAACCGGCTGACTGCTGGTCTGTCCCATTGCAGCCAGCGGCACCATACCGCTGGCATCTGGAGCTGGTAGCGGGCCGGAAATTTTTTCTGTTTTGCCGCCACCTCCACTGCCAGCCATCGCTGCCTGTGCGTCAGGCGTTACAACAACCGGAATGCGGCACTGGTCAGTAATGAAGGAGCTGACGTAAGCAAGCGACACCATGCCCGGGCGGTTGATTTTGATCGCGCACGGAGGGAGCTCTGAGCGCTGCCCGGCAATTCCGCTGATGGGAACCGGATTAATCCACTGTGACGTCAGATCGCGCACAACCTGACCGCTCTCAAGCGCGCGTTTATGAGCATCGGCCTGCGCCTCGGCGGCGCCCGCCCGTTTTTCAGTGGCATCCACGCGATCAAGCGTGCTGCAGCCGCTGGCCAGCAGGCAGAGCGCCGCCGCCGCGGTTAGCCGGTGAGGTAATTTCATTGCTGTATCCTGTAAGAAAGGGAAGTCAGTTAACCCATACGACGCTGCCGTCGGGTATGGCGGAGGGAACGGTAAGCTGCATATCGGTGCCACTATTGTCGAGCAGGCGGCGAGAGACTACGTGTCCTGCGAGGGCGGATTGACGGGTCTGCGTCAGCAGCGCCGCCATCAGCCCGGGTTCTCCGGCGCGCCACACGTATGTTCTGCCGCCGGCGATCACGTTACTGAGGCCCGAAACGCTCTTCCAGCCTGTGAGCTGCGTATCACTGACGCTGACGTTATCCGCCGTGGGGTTAAGATAGCGCCAGTCGTTGATGCGGTTCATATAGCGCACCATCTGAGTGGCCCGGAGACTTTGCGTCTGGTCCTGCAGCTGCCCTGCCTCATGCACGGCCCGCTGGTCAGTGGAAAGTCCGTCCAGCAGGAATCCTGCAAAGATAACCAGCAGCCAGTACATGAACATTAATGAACCTCCTTATCGTCCACCGACACCACACACTGAGCGGTACGTGTTCCGGCGTAGAGAGGCACCTTCGCCGTACCGTAGAGTATGAAAAGTTGGTTCAGCATTTCGCGGAAACTACCGTCAAAGGTGAGCGGTGCATCAACCCGATAGTTGGTCGGCGTCAGCCAGGCGACGGTCCAGTTTTTAATACCGGGCACGGTACACGTCTCTGTAGCGGCCTGACTGTAAAGCCAGTCCTTCACTGTGCTGCCGGTTTCAATGCGCCAGTGACGCACCTGAACCACTTTCGGTGTGATAACAGGCACAATGGGGATCTGTGATGAAGCAGGTAAAACCGGCACATTAGCAGCACTGGCCGCTTTTGCTTTAGCATCGTCACGGAACGGATTACGCCCGGGTACTGTCTGAGTAACGTTTTTTACAGGCGCCGCCGTGTCCGATTTACCGGGTGCCATTGCCGGCACTGGCTTGTTCGACCCCACAGCTGGAATGGGCGATGACAACCCCTTACCAGGTACGCGCGTTGTCTGCGCGCGCTGCGCAGGCTCAACGGTAACCGTGCCCGTTTTCTCGTTAATGGTCGCTTTCAGGCTGCGCGTAGCCAGCAGCTTATTGATGACGAACGGCCAGCGATCGTTACCCGTCCACTGCCATAGCTCCGGCGCGTCTGCGGAAACGGCCTTATCAAACACGACGGTATGCCCGGGCGGGACGATTTTGCGTAGAGCTGCACGGAGCGTTGGCGCCACGCCACTCTGCCGCACAAAGCCGTCTGCAGGCCCAGCGCCAGCAGTTGACGATAGCGAAAGCGTGCCCTGTGGTTTCTGAAGTGAAGCCGGGGCGACAGCCGGACGTGATAACAACGGCACTGATGCTTTCACGCTTGCTGAAGACGCAGGGCGCTGCGCTGAGGGGCTGCTCTGGTGTATGCGGTACTGCATGGCGCTGATGTCAGCCGCGCTGCGCGAGAGCATGCCCTCCACCACGCTGCCCGACGGCGGCCCGGTGATGACCGCCTGCTGGGCACAGCCAGTCAGAAACAGAGCCGGAAACAGCCCTGCCCGTTCAATAAGTGACATAGAGAAGACTCCGGATAGCTCATGGCCGGCACTGTCTGCCCGGTGGCCTCAGGCTGCCCGGGATTGACTGTGCAAAAAGCGGGATACCCGCCATTCAGAAGGGATGTTGCAGCGCCGGGTGCCTCCCGGTGTTCTGGCCAGACTGACAGACGCCAGAACGGTGTTATTAGACTCTACGCATCGTATTAAAAGAAATTTAAGCCGATGTCAGTCTGACCGCGTGCGCTGGCCGCAGGTCCGCTGCAACGAAAAGCGCACTGGCCGATCAGGGCAAATGCGCTTTTCGATGAGGCGTATTATTTAATGAAAAATGCCGGTTACTTAGCCGGCATGGTGATATTTATTCAGGTTCGAGTGAGGCGCAGATATTAGGCTTGTAGGCTGTTACGGTGTACTGACGCAGTGTAAGGTCGTACGGTTAAGACTGTTGATCCCAGTTGACGTTCAAACCAGAACTGCACTGGCTCTTTCACCTTACAGACCAGACCAAAGCGCAGAGCCGTACGAAAATTGATACTGCTACGCTGTGCCCGTTCAACCTGCTCTGCCAGGATGGCTCTGAAAGCCTCAGGAGTGGCGTTGCCTTTAGCTATACGACAGTCTCTGCAAACTGCCGCAAGCCCACTGCTTATGTACTCCTCGTCAATAAGTTCTGCATGCCAGCCCCGAGCGGGCAGCTGCTCACCACAATATACGCAGCAGCCGCCAAACTGGTTTCTCAGAGCTTCGCGTTTGTTTTTAGATAGATTCACGATTCACCCCAAATTTCAGCCCGTGCTTCGGGCATCAGCCATTAAAGAAAATTAAGTCGTTCCGGGCTTACCCACTCATTTAAGTGGGTAAGCACAGACTTCTATATGTCACTGTGCGTTATGTGGGTAGTTACTGTCAGGGACGCCCGTTCACGACCGCACTCACGTGCAGGGCTAATCTTCTCCAGATACAGGTTGCCCGACGGATCGCCCCGGGGCCTGAAATGGATACATCGCATTTGTACGTAGGGGTATAACAGCACCGCCACAATTCCGACTTTGCACTGTCCCGGCCAGTGAAGTGAGTTAATAAATCGAACAGTCACTCCTTTCGCTGTCCCGCCTCCCGGCAGGTTCCCCTGATGTATTGCAGGCCATGACGTAGCCTCCGGACATCTTCCGCACATCTGTAATGCATGTCGGCAAGAGAGGACCTTGAGATCAGGGTAATAACGGGCACGTTGTTAAAGAGCGGCTTGCCTAAAACAGGCATAGGAAAGCCCTGCGCACGAGCGCAAATAAGTAATAACTGGCCGGAATTAATCCGGCATTGGTGAAGGTTTTATTCTTTGTTTATTGCGATTACCGGGAAACGAAGCCCTGGTGAGGCGAGATCGGTAACTGATTCAAGTGAGTCTTCAAGACGAACTAATGCTTCCCTGGTTTTACTCCGTCCTGATCGGGCAGCAGACTCAGCCAGAATTTCAGCTTTCTCAGGTGATAACTTTAAAAGCAGTGATAATCCTTTAGTTGTCACGTCAGCAGCCATGAAAGCCTTCCATTTAAAAAACTGTATGTTTTGTGTAAGTCCCGCTATTAAATAGGATTTGTCCTAGGTGTGAAACTACCTCTGACAGGTAGTAGTAATTAGAAGTCTGTGACCTTTAGCAGATAAAAGTGTTATAAATCATTAATTTAACAAAATACTGAGTATGTTAGCACCCCTTACCAGGGGTGCTATAAAGGCTAAGTTTTTCGTAATAAAGACTAATATTTAGTGTTTAATCGCTGGACCTGAAACTAAAACCAAATTAATAAGCAGCTTGCTTAAAATGTATATCCTGAGAGCACTTAAAGAAGGAATCTGAAGAGCACTTAGCGCTCCATCGATGGCATTCCTGATATCTTCAGTCGCTACTCCGACCACGTCAGCTATCAGCTCAAAAGTTAAACCACAGACAAAATGAAACACATACGTTGCTTGTCGTAAGGAGAGTTCGGGAACAAGCGGAATAAAGGCTTCTTCTGAGAGAGGGATTGATCCGAATGAGATTGAGCTTTCAAACTGCGTGTTATTTGAACTACCACCCAAAATAATTCGGCTCAGAAAAACCATTCTTAGAGTTTGTAAATTTCCAATCTCAAGACGTTTTTGAGCTGCTTCGAGCGATTTCTTTATTGTTTCCGGTGAAACTCCGCGCAGTTCACCTATTTCTTTGTAAGTAGCACCCGATGCATACAGGCAAGCATCAGTGACCTGGATTTGTGTTAGTTTAGGAAATAGCTTGCACAATTGTGCATATACAATAGGATCCACGGCAGCCATGGCAGCCTCCTAGCAAGGTTGTTATGGTTAGCTGGTTGTACAGGGGTCCAGCCTGTGCAATCAGCGTCTAAGCACTTCAATTTGAGTTATGTCTTCGTTATAAATCTCCTTATGGTCGTGGTAAATCTATGTTAACAGGGCGAACAATTTCGTCGTCACTGTGTTGAGGTTCGGCCCGTTTAAGTTCAGGCTGAACATTCTGGTTCTTCAGACTTTCTTCCGTAGCATGTACGCTGGTCATCAGTTTCGGGTCGCTGACTTTGAATACGTGACCGTCATGTTTATTAATGTTCCTGACTACTCCGGAATACAGTACGCGGTTAACAGCCTTTTGCTCTCCGATCAGGATTGTATGATCGCCACTGCGCCACGCGGTCAGCTCGGCGGCCAGGTCATTGTTGTAACGATCGGACTTGCTGTCGGCCGCAGGATAAATTTCAACCCTGTCACCAAAATCGGTAACAGCCGGCTTCCCGTCACGGAGATAACTTACCGTTCCGTCGCGGAGCAAACGTGTCTCATGCTCACTTGATTTGAATGTTGGTACATTATCGCCCGGGCCATAGTGGATAACGGCATTCGGCACCGGCCACGTATTTTCTTGCTGACGTGCAGCCCGTTTCTCACGGTAAGCCCAGCCGCGCATCTGACTGAGCGCCGCTGCGTCACCCCTTACAGCTTCACGCTCAACCCATGACTTCCAGCTTAGCGGACGGCTCTCACCCTTATCTTTTAGTGCCTGACGCTCCTCGCGCAGCTGCAGACGCAGTTCAGCCATCGCTTTCATCTTTTCAAACTCTGCTACGCGATACATCAGCTTGCGCATGAGAGGATCCCTTACGGTGCCACGTACATGCGCTTTAACCACAACATAGTGTGAAGCTATCTGGCGGAAGCGTTCGCCTGCGCGCAGGTCTGTTTTCTCCCAGCCGGTACGATAAGCCTCATAGCGCGCGCGCAGAATGTCGCGGGCTACAGCTCGGGCTTCACGACGTTCACGTCGGGCTTCCTGATCTCGCACGTGCAGCTGCGGCATGTAACAGGTTTGCATATTCAGCCTGCCGTCCTCAGGACGGTCAGGATTGTAAACAGCAGGTGCGGGCTGATATGAACCATATTGACTGAGCATTGAATTCAGGCTGATGTCCGGATGCACATCGGAGGCTTTAACACTCACACCTTCAGGATCCATAAGGTCATAGATAGCCAGACCACCGCCCTGCTCACGCAGACCCAGTCCGCGTGTATACAGAATATTATGCAGATGATCCCAGCTCATTTTTTCCTGCTCAATCGCGTCAGATAACATCTGTCGAACTTCACGAATCGCATAGCCGTGAAGGCTTTCTTTATCAGAAAATATTTCACGTTTTGCTGCGCCTCGAGGAGCTGAAGGCATGTCACGGCGGGTGCGGTGCAGGTCGCCATACTCATCCATATGCCAGCTGCCGTTATCAACTTTAAAACCAAGTTCGCGCTCCAGCACGCGGCAACACTTCTGCAGTTGGTCAGCGTCGTTCCACATGTTCTGCGCGCGGAACGTTGAAGGATGAACGCGGTTTGCCGATACGTGACAGTGGATATTGTCGGTATCGCGGTGAATAGCGGCTACATACTGATGTTCTTCCATGCCCAGCTGTTTGAGGCTGTAGCGCACGGAACGAAATACTGCATCGGGTGACGGGTCCTCTTCTTCCTGCCAGGACAGAATAAAATGATATACCGCATCTTTGCAGTGGCGGTTCTGTGAGGCAGTCATGTCCATTTCTGACGCAGCTGTTTCAAGAGACCAGCAGTTTGTTTCACATAGCACTTCACCGGAGAGCACGCGCTGAATGCCCTCCGGTGAAATGCTGACGATATCCGTAGTCGTTGCTGCAAGCTTACGTCCGACATAATCAACCAGCTGGCCAAATCCTGGCGTAGCGACGTACTCAGCACCAGTGACAGGAGCTGCATCGGGTGACACGGTTTCACCCGGTTTCTTTTCTTCACGCGTACTCACGTAGCTGACCAGCTTTTTAAAGCTTGTCTTTTTATCGCGACGCTTCGGCGGGATAATCACATTCATCTGTCTTTCATGTCCTCGACTGGCACCGGCGTCATGTCCAGCGTATTAATAGCGTGCTTGATACTTGTCAGCACCTCTGAAAACTGGTGGCTTAATTCGGTTGTCATGTTCGTCTGCATTTGGGTGTACAGGTGTTTCTGCAGGCCACCCAGACGCAGCAACTCGTTCATCATACGTACATCAGTGCGTACGGTGATGCGTCGGTTAAGTGCCGTACGGCGCAGGTACTCAGAAGTCGTCAGCCCGGCTGCTACAGCTTTCTTGTTGATGGCCTCATACTCGGCCTCTGTGCAGCGGCACTTAACCAGTTTTTCCCTCTGACGCTTTTCACTTTTCGACATAACTCAACCTTGGCACATTACCCGGGTCTCGGGGCGGAGCCCTGAGCAGGTCGTTTTGGGAATCACTGCCAGCGTGCTGGCGGTGGTCACAAAACATTTCCTGTCCTGTGTTTTAATCAATAGTAAGTATTTTGCCACTTAGCTGCTCATAAGTAAACCAGCGTCATGCGAGGTGATGGGGGTGGAAATGGTGGTAAAAATCCAGCAAAATCGGGGCTTTACTATTGCGAAGGAAGAAATGAGATGGCGGCACGTAATGTTTTCACCCAAGAGCAGCTGGATGAGGCGCGTAAGAAGCTGGAAAGCCTACCCGATTTGACGCCGCAGCGCATCACCAGAGAGGCGGCACTGGAAAATCTAAAGGACACCATTATGGTGCTGTCGAAAGAGAAGGGTTACACGGTAGCGGATATTAAGTCGGCACTGGATGCCATGGAGTTTCGTTTCAGTGAAAAGGCAATTTCCGCTGTTTTGAACGAGGGCGGTGGAAAGAAAAAACGGACTCTGCGTAAGACAGAGGCAGTACAGCAGAAAAACGCGCCGCAGGACAATCAGCCTGCATCATGAAGAATTCCGGCAGGGATAATGAGTGCCTGCCGGAATTATTTTACCAGTTGTGGACGCTGAATCCTTCAAACAGGTCAGCATCAGCGTCAAAGTGAATCACCGAAGCCTGGAGCTTTTCAGACCGAAAGGTGACAATGTGACAGAAGTCATCAGACAGCCCAGCCATCCTAAGTTCCTCAATCGCTTCCGAACTTGCTGAAAGTGGATCAGAAATCCGTACCGCGTGGGATGTATCCAGTGAAAGGCACCATCTTCGCCACTCAGCCTAGGTGCCAATGAGTCCAGAATCTCAGAATCGCGCTGCGTCATATGCGCATTACTGATAACCGCGCAGCGAAAAATTTCCGGTTCATTTGGCTTATTTTGAACATCATTTAATGATGTCATTTTTGCATACCGTCTGAGTGACGGCTCCCGATATCATGTGATTTTAATTTTACTTGGTTAGTTGAGCAGGCTCGTTTTTCGCCCGATCACGGAATGTTATTTTTCTTTTCAGGAGCGCAGAACCGTGAAGCCAATGTCAAAGTCATACACCGCTAACGGGTAGCGAACACCGACGTAAATTTTACGCCCTTCCGGTTCCTCGGTGGGCTCATCAATGACGGTCAGTGCCTGAAATTCATGCCCATGAATTCCCCCCGGTCCGGTGAACACGCCCCAGCGCCAGATGTAGTCAGCAAGGTCGTTGAACTGCTCTTGCGTGAGCGGTTTATCATCCGCAGTTTCGCTGTTTTCCAGCTGCTGAACCGCATCCGAAATTGCGCGTTCTGTGATGTTGTAGATTTGCGTGTACTCCTCATTTGTCAGCGGGCGGCCGAGGCTGAAGGAAACAGAGTCTGCAACCAGAGCCGCATAGCCTTCGTGCGAACTGTTCATGCCTTCCGTAATATCTGTGATGGTCATATTCATTTCATTCAGTCCCACTGTGCATGTTCATCGGATTCCGCATCGAAGTGCATCCGGGCGGTATTGAGCACGCTCACAAATGTGATGGCACCATCAACCGGCCAGCAGTGCGCGCACAGGTGCATAATGTCCGTCAGAAGATCGGTGACAGCGGTTTCTGCGGGTTCGGTGCTGTCGCCAATCCCCGTCTGCTCTGCGAAACCCAATAGTGTGGATGCCGCCAGGCTGATGCGGCGGGCGTTATCGTTCACCTCTTCAGAAGCTTCCGCACGCTGTGACAGCGCCTGTAAATCAAGGATGGTGAACGTTTTTTCAGAAAGTGAAGCGGTCAGTGAGTTGATAGATTCGGATTTCATTGTGAAGACCTCTGCAATGCTGTGACGCTCAGAACGGGACGGAAAAACAACGTCATGAGGCCGGATTCTTTCCGGCCCCTCTGCACATCAGGCGCAGACTTTGCGGTTATAAGTCACCTTAAAATCGGTGTATTTGGGACTGTCACGCAGCGGCTCCAGCCGAACCACGTTCTCCGCCACGCCGTTCATGGTCAGCACGCGCTCGATACCGGCGTGCCAGTCTTCTGCCGCGTTCAGTGGAAACCAGAGATTATTATTTATTCCACTCAGCAGCGGATCGGAACACACATGCACGCCGCGACCGTATCGGGTATTTTCGCTTGCTGTTACGATCAATTCGCCGCGCACCTGACGCGTAAATGACGCACATACCAGCTGCGTCACCACGTCGTCCCAGCTCCACTCCTTATCATCCGGGACAGGCAGTTCGACGTAGCGAAGGGACTTGCACCCTGCGCGCGCCATGCTCTGCGCCAGCCCTAATACGGAAGGCTCACCGCAGCTCGCGTCCGCGCCGGTGATCCAGTTCCCGTGGTGATAAAACGCTTCGTCGCCGTTATCCAGGCGGATAAAGGTGTATTCGCCCAGCACGCGGATAATGTCGTTCTGCGTAACGGGTGCCAGCGCGGAAGGTAAAATCAGGGGCGTTGCGATGCTCATGCCTGCACCTCCAGCTGCTGACGTACGGCCCGCATGAAGTGTGGCCACTGGTTAAAGGTCATTTTCGGTACGCGCACGCCACGTCCGCTATTGAAAGCTTTTACAAATGCCGTTGCCTGTGCGAGGATTTGAGGGTCAAAAATCATATTGCTCTCCTGAGAGTCTGGTCTTTGATAGGGCAGCCAGGTGGGACTGGCCGCCGTGAATTAAGCAGGGGCTACCCTGCTTTTTTTACGCCTGTACGTTACTGCTCTGCTCCAGCTCAGCGGTCAGCCACTGGCTCGCCTTCAGGAATGCTTTTTCCCCCTGAAGCCCGAAGTGCGCCAGCGCGATGCGCCCTGCTTCTTTCCACACTTCTGAATCATCAGCCGGAAGCATCATCTGATTTTCCGGCACCCGCTGCGCCACGGCTCCAGCCAGGTTGTTCAGGATATGGGCCATAAATTCCCGGCGCTGGGTGAGCGTGATCGCGACGTCATTCAGGTCGGTCAGCGCCGTCAGCTGGTCACGCAGGGACTGGCGCACGCCCTGGCTGTTGATGTACCTGCGCAGCCAGTAGCCCGCATCATGTTCAAAATCAAACGAGCGCCAGATAAGCGCGCCTGACGGCTCGCGCACGACCAGGCGAAAGTGGCTGCCCTGATCGTCCTCAATGAAAACATTGCTGAAAGCGGCCGTGACGTGAGTGGCCAGCTCGCGCGAAAATGCGCCGTCGCCCAGCGCCGCTACGCAGCGCATTTCGGTGGTGGTGCCCGTCTGGGTTGATGTCATGATGTGCTCCTGTCTGAAATTAATGATCCGGCTGACCGCCGCGCGGTGCCTGAAAAGCCCTTCTCTGACGCGGGTTTCTTCTTTCCGGTCTGGCCTTTCGCGGCAAAGGGCAAAGGAGCAACGACGAAGTGAGGGCATAAAGGGGCGACGACAAAAAGTTTTAGCGGCCCCTGGCGAAAAGTTTTTGGCGGCGTGCACTTCACCCCTTTCTGCCTGAACCGGCGGTGCTACGACCAGCCCTCCGCGCAAGGGCTGGCCGGAATGCAGGGAAGCGTCAGAAGGGACCTTTCAGACCGCTACGCGGGCTGGCCTTAAAGGCCCGGCGGGGTTTTGCCGGGACGGTGAAAGCGACGGCGAAGCCGGCAGCAGCCGTTGACCTCAGCCATCAGACCCTAGCCGTCAGGCACGGAGCGCGGCCTTTTGCGTTCCGGCGGAGCTTACCGGCTTTGCCGGTTAGCGCAGTAGGGCTCGACGACCCGGCTTGCCGGGGAGCCGAAGGGGGCCATGTTGTTGTTGCTGTTGCTGTTGCTGTTGCTGTTGCTGTTGCTGTTTAAGCATATTTTTATGCGGCGGGAAGTCAGAACTGACTGGAGAAAAACAGAAGCTGAACCGGGTCGGGAGATTATGGCCATACGCATCCAGGCGGAGAGGACCGGTGCGCCAGCACCGGTTTTCCCGGCCCGCAGGGCGGCGGTGTTGCTGTTCCGGGCTCGCAGAAAGCACAAAGCAAAACCGCGCCAGGCGGCGCGGTGTACGGTTATCTTTCGCAGGGTTACTTACCGGGCCGATTCTGTGCGTAAGCGGCCAGCACGCCCGGATGCAGGTGCACGCCGGAAACGTCTGTGGTTGCACGCGCTTTGTGCAGGTCGCAGGCGGCCTGCATGGATAACCAGAGGCGCGCCGCAATACCCATTCCCGCCTCAAGTCGCACCGCCATTTCCGGGCTGACCGGTGCTTTTCCGCTGGCGACTTTACCCAGCGCCGAAGCGGATACGCCCAGCGCCTTCGCCAGCGCGCGCAGCCCTATGTTGTTATCTTCGATGTATTCGGTGATCAGGCCGCCTGGATGCGGGGGAGTAAACATCGTCATCAGGCATCTCCTCGCGGTAAAAGTGCAGCGGTATGCTCTCTAAAGCTGCGCCAGCGTCTGCAGGGTTTCCGGGTTCTGCTGCACCATGCGGATCAGCAGTACGGCCTGAGCGTTCGGCTTAGCCCTGCCCTGCTCCCAGTTCTGATAGGTGGTCTCGCCCGTGTGCAGGTAGTGCGCGAAAACGGCCTGTGAAAGGTTAAGTTTTTCGCGCACGTCGCGCAGCTCCTGCGGCGCGATGGTGACGGGCTCGCGCTTGCTGACCTTGTAAGTCTTGAGCGTAATTTTTCCGTCCTGGTGATCTTTCAGCTCCTGCATGCCGGTCATCAGCTCACTGAAAATGTCGCGTTCAGTCATGTCTCAGCCCCTTTTTAATTACGTTCAGCGCCGCCGCCAGGGCGTCGCGCTGCTGTTTGGTCAGATCGTCACGCTGATCTTTATCGTAGATGGTAAACAGGATGAACTGGCCTTTTTCGTTGGTCCAGTAATAGATAACCCTGATCCCGCCACGGGTGCCCTTGTTTCGTCGCTCGTCCCGGAACCGGACTTTACGTAACCCGCCCGTGTCCGGGATCAGATCACCTTTTTCCGGGTCGGCCAGCAGCATGCTCTGAAACAGCCTGAACTGGTCATCATTCAGATAGTCGGCCCGGTATTTCTCAAAGGTAGAAAGCTCAATAAATAACGCGTGCATGGTTAGTCCCTATCCCCAACTAGAGGATATTATATCCCCATATTGGGGATAGTTCAATATTCATCAGTCACCTGTTCCTGATAAGAATGCGCCGTCAGCTTGTTTGGCACCAGCCAGCGGTTCATGCCCTTCTGCACGCTGTCCATGTGCAGCGATCGCAGGTGAATTTCTCCCGCCACTTCGCAGGCAATGTCTCCGGCATACGGCTGCAGGGTTTCCAAGCCGTTCAGCGACGGAAAGCGCCGCGCCCACGCAGCGATCATGTTCTTCAGATCGTTTTCCGGCACGCTGTCACACCAGGCGGCGAACCAGCCGCGCAGCGTCTCCGGCGTGCGAAATGCCAGCTCAGTTTCAGCCTGGCGGATGCGGTTCTCCAGCTGGCGTTCCTGATAGTCGGCGGCCTGCCGCTCCCGCCGCGCCGCGTGGCTGAGGGACTTATCTGCAGCGTGTTTCGCACGTTCTGCCCGGAGGAAAACGGCCTCCGGAAACAACGTGGTGGCCAGCTCGCCCGGCAGCGGCAGCGGGCATACCTCACCCGCCGTGCTGAGGAAAGCATCCAGCGCCCCTTCCCACTCGGGCAGCGGCGCGCGCTTTTCGCGCGGGCGCAGGTAAATGCCCCGGATGCGGTTCAGAGCCTGGACGCTGACGCGGCTCCTGCCGCTCAGCTGCTTCATAAATGCGGCGGCGTAGGGATGGCGGGCCAGCCGTGCCCCCCGCTGCTGCGCGTGCTCAACCACCGCGATAGCCTGCAGGGCGGCCTGACGTTCCGGCAGAAGGGTGACCAGAGAAAGTGATTTCGGGATCATGCGGCGTGCCCTCCCATCCGAAGCGCGGCGACCAGCTCACCGGCACCGGTGAAGCCCGCCCGCGTGTACTCTGCGATTTTTTCAAGCGTGGTGCGAAGCGTAGCAGGTTCAAAGCTATAGCCAGCGCTCAGCGGGACGCGCGACCGGGTGCGCGCATCCGTCAGCACCGCGCACCAAACCGGCGAATCGGCCGACGGGCTGACCAGCTCGACGGCAAGCCCGGCGGCATCGGCGAGGGTCAGCCGCAGGTGTACGGGATAGGCTCCGCCCCACTCGCCCCGCATCTCGCAGTCTGTGCGCCAGCTGTCCGGCAGCTGCAGCGCGTTCAGCACGGCACCGCTCAGGCGCTGGCGAAACGCTTCGCCCCGGTTGCGGTAGGCTTCAAAATCACAGCCGGTGAAGGCCTGCAGGGTGTTAAGCGTGAATTTTTCTTCCTGGGTCATGATGTTCTGCTCTGTCTCGGGGTTCAGTTTCCCGGCCCGTTTAGCGGGCCGGTGCGGTGTCCGGCAGGGTCGCCCCTGCCAGCCGGGCCGGGTTTATTCCGGCTTGTAGGCCATGAGGCGCACCACACGAACCCCGGTTCCCGCAAACATGCCCTCCATCGGCGCGGACCAGCTGCAGTCCCAGCCCGGCAGCAGGTTTTTGCGGTCGCTGCCTGCGGGCAGTATGGCCGCCAGGCGTCCGCCGTTCTTCACCAGCTCCGCCGCCGCGTTCAGATGCGCCACGGCGCGGCCTTTACTAAACGGCGGATTCATCACCGCCACGTCAAACCGCTGATCGGTCACCGATGCCCACGCCAGAAAATCGGCTTCGATCACGTTGTGGCCTTTGGCCTCCAGTACGCGGCAGTGCAGCGGCGAAGTTTCCACGCAGGTGGTCTGCGCCTTCGGCATCAGGTCGGCCAGCCCTCCCATGCCCGCGCTCGGCTCCAGGCAGGTTTCCCCCTCGCGGATGTCCGCCTCATCGAGCAGCTGCGCGGCAAGTTCGCCCGTGGTCGGGTAAAACTGATGCGTTTTCTGCTCCGGCAGCGCGCCGGAAAGCTGGATATCTTCCAGCGCCGTGGTCGGGTCGTAATCGAATTCAAACCAGGTAAAGGCGTTAATGTTCATCTTTACGCCGCCCAAGCTCAGCAGCACTTTTTCAGCTTCCGCGCGCGCAGCCGGGTTCTCATCCGAATAGCCCTTAAAGCGGCGGTTATAGGGGTTTGTCGTCACGGGCGGGCGCGGCTCTTCCCGGCGGTTGCGCTGCTCTGGCTCGGTGCGTTCTGTCTGGAGGTCACCGAGCAAGCTCAGTACGGAAAACGGCAGGAGGTTTGTGTGCAGCTCAAAGGTTTTCGCCTTCGTGCGCGGCTTCTGGCGGTGCTCCGCCGGTATGGCAGCCGGGTGCAGGAAGGCCAGAATGTCATTCAGGCGCCAGGCCATATCCGGGTGAACTTCAAGATGAATGGTGCCTTTCTGGAAGGCTTTGACGCGCAGCGCGCCCCCGTCGATGGCAACCCAATCGCCCGAACGGTCACGCGCAATTTTTAAAATTTTGTTGGTGGTGTTCAGGCCGGTTGCATCGCGCCCCATGAATTTCGCGATCACCTTGCGCAGGTCGTCCACGTAGCCGGTGCGGTCATAGTTGCACGTGCCCCACTGATCGAACATGCATTCAATAATCATGCGCTTGCTGAAGCCTTCCGGGCGGTTGGTCACGTGGCTGCGCGACAGGCTGCGAAAAATACCGTCAACGCGCTCGGAGAAAAATTTCTGCCGTGAGAAAAGCAGCTCGGTGAGCGTGGCACGCACGGCGTTCTCCTCAAAATCCGGCGCTTTCATCTCATGGATCTGATTGTTCCACTCATTGCGGCGATCGTTGGGCATGTACTCGTAAACGTCGGTCAGGCTCAGCGCCTGCTGCCAGAAATCGGCATTCAGTGACGCCAGCGCGCCGGGCAGGTCAAACAGCTTCGACACGGGCGGCACGTGGTAGCCCCGGCTGCCGTGGAGGTTGCCTCTCAGGAAGTGCCCCACTGCCTCATGATTGTCACCACCGCGGATTGATACGGACAGGTCATTCAGCTTTGTGCGCAGGAAGTTATAACGAGCCAGCAGGCTATCAATCAGATCGGTTTCAACGGGCGCAAAAAAGGTCTCTGAAATGACTTCCCCGGCGGCGTTGATCGGGGCGCGGTTGGTTGTTGCATCAGGGGTGACGTTTACGAGTGTGTTTTGCATGGCATAGCTCCTTAAATCCGGCTGAGTGGGTGCAGCACGCGCTGCGGACCCGAAAAAGACCTTCTCTGACGCGGGTTTTATCTTTCCGGTCTGGCCTTTCGCGGCGAAGGGCAAAGGAGCAACGGCAGACGACCGGAGTATGGGCGTCACCGGAGGCCGCAGCGCAAGCGAGCCGGGTTTATGGCGAGTGCGAACGGGCGAGGAACGGCGAAGCGTACCTATACGGCAGGGCGGATGAGGGTGCTACGAAAAGCCCTCCGCGAAAGACCAGGCCGAAAGGCAGTAAAAGCCGTCAGGGACCGCACGGCGGTCCTCCCTGGAGCCGCGGCGGCCCCTCTGCCGGGGCGGTGAAGGCACCGGCGCTAGCCGGTTGCAGGGGTTGCGTCAGCGATGGAAACTCGCAGGGCAGAGACGGCCTGCCGGCTCTGTGCGCAGCATGACAGCGCGCCCGGACGCTCGGGGTAAAGGACCTTTGGCTGTTAAACTGCCGCGGACGGAAAAAATTGTTGTCAAACGCCTCACAATGAATATTAATTCTTACATAAAGCATATAAATTCACTTGAAGAAGGATTGCCATGTCTGTCACACGCCCTGTTGCTGCACAGTTCGAGGCCTATAATGCGCATGATATTGACGCTTTCATGGCATGTTTTGCAGATGATTTCAAAGGCTACCGCATGCCTACTGAATCGCCCTCAACACAGGGCAAACCGGCGCTGCGCGACTTCTACATCAACAATCGTTTCAATAATCCTTTACTCAAAGCGGAACTGATATCGAGAACGGTGCTGGGTAACAAAGTGTTTGATCATGAATTTATTCACGGCCTGTCACCCTCTCCACTTGAAAGCATTGCCGTTTTTGAAATCAGTGATGATCTCATTTCAGCGGCCTGGTTCTATTTCCCCTGATCCCCGGCACTCAGCAGGATTGAGCATAACTGCGTGAAGCGCGCCGTCAGGCGCGTCTTCTGCCGTTATGCCGCCGCAGGCGGCGGGGTTTCGCCCGGGCCGGAAATGGCGGCGGGCTTCCCTGCCCTGCCTGCCCTCTTTGTTACTGGTTCATGGCGAGGCATGCGCGCCTGAGTGCGGCCTGAAGCGCATCCGTTTCTCTGCCTGCGCCTGCATCCGGCAGCCTGCCCGCCGCCTGCAACAGTATTTCCACATCGCTGGCCAAAAGCGTCACCAGACGGTTGCGCTGTGCGGCGGCATAGTGAATGTTGTCGGCAAGAACGCGGAGGGTTTCAGCCCCTACGCCCGCCTCATGCTGCGCCTCCCTGTCCCACGTGGCGAGGTCGCAGACGATCTCGGCGGCGGTTTCCTCCGTCAGGTGTTCATCACTGAGTACCTTCATTACGTCCTCTTTACGCCAGACGATCAGCGTTATCTTTTCCTCGCCCTGAAACTGCGATTTCAGGCGGCTACACAACTGGCTCACGGTTCCGTACATAGTTTTCTCCTTACCGGGGCGGCCCTGCCGCCCCCGTGCTATCAGATACAGATTTATTCGCCGCTCTGCTCTCTCAGCAGCGCGCTGATCCGAAAGAGCGCCGCCGTTTCCGCCGGGAAGCGGCGGGCAGATGCACCTTCTCCGTTCTGCGCATCCTCAAGCCGCATGAAGTCCCACGCCACCCTGATCGCCGTCTCAAGCGCGGCGGCGGGCACGGTCGCTACGCGGGCCTGCTTTTCCTCCTCACGGATATTTTCCAGCACGGCCTGGAGCGTTTCCAGGCTCACGCCATAATCGTGCTGTGCGTCCAGCCCGCTGATTTGCTGCACGATATCAGCGGCGGTTTCTTCCATTACGCTTTCGTCGTCAAGAACGGCCAGCACGTCCTCTTTTGTCCAGATAATCAGTGTCATAAGCTCGTCAGATTTGTAACGTTGTAATAATCGGGCACAGAGTTCATTAACGGTTCCGTACATGGTTTTTTCCTTTTAAACAGGGGCGGTATCACCGCCCCTGTTTATCAGTTCAGGGCGCAGAAAATGGCGGCGGCTTCGGGATGGGTTTTCACACACTCCATAAGCTGGCGGTGGCGCTGGCAGAAATGCGCACTCAGTTCTTCGTCGTCATGGCGGTCGTAAAGCCAGCTACGATGGTTCAGAACCAGCGCCGTGATGATGATCCCCGCCGCGTCGGCGCTGATTTCCAACTCTGTCCAGTGGTATGGATTGGAGTACATATAGCGTTCTTCACCTTCCGGCTTCATGTAACCGCCGCCGCCCGGCAGCTGTACGAAGTTCCAGACAGTACCGTCATAGTTCGCCAGGTAGCGGCTGGCGTAGAGGTACACGTTGTTTTCGGCCTGCGCGTAATCGTGACCAAACAGGGAAGGCAGAAAACGCAGGCTGACAAAATCGGCAAGAACAGACGCCGGCTGTAAAACGTGGGGTTGTGTGTTCATCAGACATCTCCGCAGTCAGAGGGGGTTAAGGTTCCGGCCTGTGCCGTGACTGAATGACAGCCCGGCGGAAAGCGGAGTGTTCAGGAGCGACACCGCAGGCCGCAGCGCAAGCGAGCGGGAGACGGGATTACGCACGGCGCTGGCGCGAATTTCTGAGCGGCGGCGCGACGGAAGTAAGCGCGGCGGAGCGAGTGCGAACGGGCGAGGATGGCGAGCGGAGCGATCTCTTGAACGCGCAGCGGCCGGGCTAAAGTGAAGTCACGGCACCGGCCGCAGTCCGCACGGTTCGGGTTTTCTGCCCTGTCCCGCCGCATGGCGGAATAAAGCGGCGCGCAGCAACATCCGATTTTCATTTGTCCACAATCCGGGTGCATAGCCTGGCGATAACCCTGTGGAAAAAAGCGCAGCGGCGGCAGTCTTCGCGCACAGACAGCAGGCGGTCATAAAATGACCGCCTCGTCCGTTATTTCAGGTGACCGCGCATCTCGGCAGCGCGCCGGTATAGCGCCACCAGTTCTGTATCAATCTGCTCGATCAGCATCCCGGCCATCTTCTGGGCCGGCGCCGCACCGCGATAAAGATGGCGCTTTGTCATATCCCGTAACCGCAGATGAAACTCGTAAAGCGATTCCTCGAGGTCGTTAATGTCGTCATTAAGCTGATCGTTGCCGGCCGTCAGTGTCTGGTCTGTCATGGTGCTGTCCTTATGGTCTGGTTGAGAAAAAAGTTATGCGGCATAAGCGGCACGGGCGGCGCGCAGTTCACCCAGGCGACGCAGGCCGGCGGTGTGGTACTGCTCCAGCAGTTCGATCCCGATCCAGCGGCGGCCGCACTGGTCCGCCGCGACGCAGGTCGAGCCGGAACCTGCAAACGGGTCTAAAACCAGATCGCCGGGCTTCGTGAAGGTTTCGATAAGCGGCTGTAACACACTTACTGGCTTTTCAGTGGGATGGTGCCGGTTACCCGTGTACTGCCAGGGCATCACGTCGGGTAAAGGCTTTGCCGGCAGCGGCGGGCGCCCTTTGGCCAGCAGGTAGGCGCTTTCATGCTGATACCCGACAAATGCCGATTTCGATGCGTACGTTTTGGTAAACACAAGGTGCCCGACGACGCGAAAACCCGCTGCTTTCCATGCCTGCATGAAGACGTCCACGCGGTTCCAGCCGTAGAAACTCACCGCCAGGCTGTCTTTTTTGAGTACGCGGAACATTTCACGGCTGGCCGGAAGCACCCATTCGTCGGTTACGTCGCCCGCGATCGAACGGCCGGAGCGGTCCTTAAAGCCGACGAGGTACGGGGGATCGGTCAGAATGAAGTCGATGCTGTTATCCGGAAAGCCGGCCATGATCTCTACGCTGTCGCCACGCATGAATCGGGACATAGTTATGCTCCTAAGTGTCGGGGGGCACCCCTGTGGTGCCGTGACCAACACAAAGACGGGCGTAAAGCGGAGCAGGCAGGGGCGACACCGGAAGCCGCACGCGCCGCCGGAGCGGACTGAATGTCCCGCGTACGGCGGGGAACGGGTGAGGATGGCGGCGAAGCTTCCCTTGCAGGCGAAGCGGCCCGTCTACCGTGAGGGCACGGCACTTTATCCCTGCCGGTTTCCGGCCGCAGGACGGGAAGCGGCAAAAAGAGCGGAGCGAAGCGACATCCTTGTATAATCAGCCACACAGAACAGACAGGTTCTGTATGTTAGAACCGGGGCAAAGCAGGCCGGCGACATCCTTTGG
>NZ_JBLWSJ010000013.1:0-84819 GCF_048452665.1 Pantoea graminicola
TCATCATTAACAGCAAAAAAATCACAAGAAATCAGCTATGAAGCTATCCGCCGTTCCTTACGTCGCAGTCTTTTTCAAACGGATCACCCGCAGCTCAATGTGAACACAGCTGTGTTATGTAGTGATTTTTCAATGAATCTGGAGTGCCTGATGGCGGCTACTTTTACGCGCCATGAAGCTGATTTTCATTCGCGCAAGTACCGCTCTGGAATTGAAATGCTGTTTATCAATGCGCATGAAAAACTGCTGGTTACCGTTTTTGTATATTCTTCAGCACAAAGCTCTGATCCGGAAACTTATGAAACCCGTATCGTGCATTCAGCAAATCCGATTGATGAAGAACAGCACCCGGAAAATACGGAGTACGAGACAACCAATGTCTATAAAGCCGCAGGGGAGCTGAATGCCGCAGCTCGTGAAAACTTCTGGTCTGAGCATGAAGAGTTAAGTAAGCATGCGCAGCAGAACCTGCCGATCGCTGATGAATACAGCCCATTCTGCCACTGGCGTTTTTCACGCCTGAAAGGTTAATCATATACCCTGCAGTGCACTGCAGGGGTAATGAGCGCTTTATATTTCACTTTTTTATCAAGCGACGAATGATTTATTCGTTTCATAACTGGCTCCGAATGTTTGAGAAGGATTAAATAATGGTCCGTTTTGCTTCCCGCTATGCCGCTCCGACCGCTATCCGTAAAAACAGCCCGCTGAATAACGACGAGCTGATGCGCATTGTTCCGAGCGCGTTTTCTGCAGAAAAGCATTATTCGCGCTCTGAGCGTTACACCTATATTCCTACCATTACGCTGCTTGATAAACTGCGTGATGAAGGATTTGAACCTTTCTTTGCCAGCCAGTCCCGCGTCCGTGATCCTGAGCGCCGTGAATTTACCAAACACATGATCCGCCTGCGCCGTGGAAATAATAACGGGGGCGAAGAGGTGCCGGAAATAGTATTACTGAACAGCCATGATGGCTCCAGCAGTTATAAGATGATCCCGGGAATTTTCCGGCAGGTCTGTACCAACGGCCTGGTGTGCTGGAAATCATTCGGTGAAATCAGTGTGCCACATAAAGGTGATATTGTGTCACAGGTTATTGAAGGCGCTTATGAGGTGCTGAGTGTGTTCGATAAGGTAGAAAGTAATATCGGCACCATGAAAGCGATTCAGGTTAACAGCGAAGAACGTCGCCTGCTGGGACAGTTGGCGCTGGAGTATAAGTATGACGGAAAAGAGCCGCCAGTAACCGCTGAACGTATTATTCAGCCTCGCGCATGGTATGACAAAGTCACCGACTTGTGGACCGCGTTTAATATTGTGCAGGAAAACCTGATCAAGGGGGGAGTGCCTGGCAGAACGGCGAAAGGAAAAAGAACCACTACCAGACCAGTGACGGGTATTGACGGCGACATGAAACTGAATCAGGCGCTTTGGAAAATGGCGGAAGAGTTCGCGAAACTAAAATCGTAAAAATAACCCCGGTATGCCGGGGTTATTTTTTATCAGGCATCACGTCCGCTGTGAGGAAGTTTTCCGGTGCGGGCGTTTTTTTATTTTTCTGCACGATTGCGGTGTAAACCTCATCCCGTGCAATCAGCACGCGGTAAATGCTTTTGATGATGGCTGCATATTCCCGACGCTGCTTGATCAATTTAGGGCTCGGGCCGGTATTGTACATCCCGACGCTGTCCCAGTTCCTGCCATACTGCCTGAAGTTTCGCGCCTCGATCCACGCACCCGTATATATGCAGATGCACGGATCTTTAAGCAGCCTTTCCCGCGTAATATCAAACTTTTTCAGCTGATTAAAGTGAGAGCTGTTTATCTGCATATTGCAGACATCATGCGTGCCGCCGCTGCTTTTGGTATTCAGTGCATTATTACGCATGCGTGATTCCTGAATGGAATGCGCCATCAGCAGACGCGGATCAATACCGAAATCCTGACCGGCTTTTGTGAAGCACATTTCCGGCGCAGCCTGCGCACTGAATACAGCAGCAAGAGCGAGAGCAGCCAATCTTTTCATTCTAATAATCTCACGTACGTGCGCGTAATGCGCCAGGCGGGGTCGGGTGAAAAATACCCGCTCAGATCATAGCTTGCAAGATAATTCGTTACAGACGCGCACAATGCGCTGAAGGCTACGTGACGAACATGGGGAAGGTTATAAAGAATTCAGGAAGATAAGGTTATTTATCAAGCCGCTCTTAAAAGGTAAATTACCATCACACCCTACGCAAGATTATATCTTGCAGTTTTGTTGTTTAAAAACAGTATTTTGTCCCGTTTTTTCTGCCGTTTTTGTAATGTGTAATCATAAAAGGTGTGTTAATTGACACACTTTGCAGTGCCTGATTGTGTGTCTTTACAGTGCCGAATTGTGTGTCATTGCAGTGCCGAATTGTGTGGTAATTAGGCACTGCAATCGGCACTGCTATGTGTGTTTATTGTGGCTAAGCAATTAAAACAGTAACTTAAGTTATATTTAACAGCCTGCGGTGCCTGATTGACACACATATAAAATGCCTATAGTGCCGGATTGACACACATTTAAAGCCACTGATATGCTGTTTTTACGCGCTTTCTAAGCATCTCATAAGGTAATTTACGGCTGAAATGTGGTCATGGTGCTGGATTGTCACACACAATTTCCAGGTTTTGCGGCGGATTGGTAAGCCTTCTGAATTAAAAGAACAGTGCCGGATTGACACACACTTATGGCGGAGTAAATAATACTGGAATAGTCAGTTTATCCGAATGCGGCAGTCCGACAGGCGCTGTGAAGAAGATAATTATAAATAAATCAAAAGGGCTGAGAGTTATAAAATCAGCCTTACAGGAAATATCAAAATGGCGCGCAGAAATATTTACTTCAAAGAAAAAACCGAAAGGGAAGTACTGGAGCTGGTACAGATAGAGCTGCAGAACGGAGCAACTCACGGTGAGGTTAACTTTTCCTCCGTAGTAAACGAATTAGTTGGCATAGGTCTGATGGTTAAGAAGCATCAAGGGGAAGGTAATAAGTTTGATATGGAAGGGTTCAACCGGGATTTGATACGTCGGGTAGCAGGAACGCGGGAAGGAACCAGTATAATGATGGCTATGATGACAGAGGTTTATCTTCACATCAGAGGTGACTCTAATCCTCAGTCGCTTGAGGATCTCATTGATACTCATCTCACAGGTATGAGTACAGCTGAAGATAAGGCCGAGAATAAACACTTTATCGCTGAATAGTACAGAAGTCCGGGAAACCGGACTTCATCTGGATTTTTTTGTGATTCAATTAACGATATTTACAGGGATTCTGATCATAAAGACAGAACCCTTTCCAATCTCAGAATGCGCAGTAACACTTCCCTTCATTGTCTTCAGATAGCTCTTAACGATTGAAAGACCCAAGCCTAAACCTTGCCGTGTTTCTCTTTCCATACCCTGATTGAACGGCTTGAAAAGTAAGCTTAGTTTTTTTGTGTCAAAGCCACATCCTGTATCACTAACTCTAAAAAATAATACTGACTCAGTTACTCTCAAACGGACTTTGATAACACCATTCTGTGTGTTTTTATTGGCATTATCTATAATATTGTGAATTATGGATATAATCTTATGCATGTCAGCATTAACCAGAAGGTTCTCAGGGTATACGCTACATTCAATTTTGTTAGCATTACTTTCGTTAAATAGTGAAAGCCCTGCATTTAAAACATCTTCAATATAGAAACTTTGATTGGTTATTCCGACATTACCGATCTCTATTTTAGAGAATTCGAGAATTTCCTTTGTCTGCTGATATAGCTTGTTTGAATGATAGGTGATTTTAGCGAGGTATTTTTCTGATTTTAATATATCGCCTCTGACATCAATCATGTCTGATGATAACTGGATTTTCTGAATAGACCCTGACAATTCATGATAAATTGCTGATATAAATATATTCTTCCCTCTGATTGCTCTGTTGAGCCTTGTAATGTGCACCCAAAGCAGAATGATTAAAGTAAAAAGGAGTACTATGCTTAACAGGGCAGCGAGTTCAGTGTAGGAAGAGTTATCTAAGATTAGCGATTTAATTGTGTTGAAGTTTCTTATCTGTATTTTATAGATTATTTCCTGCAGATTTATCAGCGTAGGCTGCATCTTATTCATCTGATCTAAGAGCACTTCTTTTCTCTCTGCGGGATCTGCAGATTCGCTTAGACGGCTTAGCTCAGCACTTTGCTTTTCAAGGAGCTCAAGGGCGCTTAGGAAATCAGGCTCATAATAAAATGAGTTAATACGGAGGGATTTGTTTTTGAGAATTCTGACTTTAGAATCAAAAACTGACTTCTTAACCATGAAATTGTCCGGACTCTCTGTCTGGTAAACAGATGTCCGTGTTCTTTCAAATGCTAAAAAGAGGATTTCTGCCGTCGAATAATTATCAAGATTCGGCTCGATACTTTTATACTGATTTTTTATCTCATTAAATTTTTGTACGGTGAAGAAAACAGAACCTGAAAAAAAAAGAGTCAGGACCAATCCGAGCAAGACTGGGATAATCCTTCCCTTCATTTGATAGCCTCAATCCTGTTAATCTGCCAGACGGTTTTGGCATTTACTTCAAGTTTATTGAGTTCCGGATTCTGATCTCTCGGATAAATCACGGCAAAAGGACCGAGATCAGATACCGGGATCACTTTATCATTTTTGCGGTATGCCAGGATAACGTGATATTTCTCCAGTTCTCCAACCGGCAGTGTGTAGCTATAGTCATCAAGTGCATAGACTCTCAGGGATGATGCCGTAATGGAGTACTTTGACAGCAGCTCCTTGAAGGTTACGCCCTCAAAAGTCGCTTTAGGTGTGAAGTTCGTTGATGTCGTTATGGAAGTAACTGGCAGCTTCAGCAAATCCTCAGTTGATACGTTGATTTCCTTACTATCGTTTACCAGAACAAAGGAATCGGCATACGCTGCTTTAACCGAGATAAGAGCGAGCAAAACCGCCGTGAGTAGCTTCATTATGTCACTTTCCTCTTCTTCATAATCAATTGTCCATATTCATCGTGACCGCATTCATGCCAGCCTCTTGCCTGATAGAATTGTGCAGCTGGCGAGCCCGCGTCAGTTGTGAGTTCTATCTCAGCGTCTCCCTGTTCAAAAAACCACTCCGTAATTTTATCCAGTATCACGCCGCCAATACCCCGCCCCTGATACTCTGGCCGTACAAACAGGCCACCTAACAGAGCATGAGGTATGTGAATGCCGAGACCATAACCCACATACATTTCGTCAATCTTGCAGATCCAACCACCACCCTGAGCAACGTCGGCCAGGATGACCTCTCTCTGCAGATACTCAATCTGATGGGCATGAACTAAGTTTTCTGTGACAGAAAACCTTATGTCGTACATTTCTTTTATATGTTCAGCTGTTAACTTAATAAATTCCACTTTAGTACCATTTAAAAAAAGAGGTGTGCCAGCAATATGGAGGAAAGTATAAATACACGTGTTGGCTTTTCAACCAGCTCAACTCCATATTCTACAATGATTTCGCCTATCTCACGCTCATGCTGATTCAGTTGGCCAGTTAGTAAAATTATCGGTACTGTCTCGCTTTTAGAGCGGATCTTCTTGATGACGGCTTCAGAGTTTTCGTTGTAGTCCAGTAACCAGTCAATAACATATCCATCATAATCTTCCCTGTCGATAGCCTGCATCATGTCTTGTGCCGTTTCATAAACTGATGCATCAATACCATATCGGTTAGATACTGATTTTATGAGTTCTAGTAATTCTTTATCATTATCTAGTATTGCCAGTTTTGGGGCAGGTAAGAAATCCATTCTTATTACCCGTTTCATATCTTTATTGAATTTTACGCCTGTTGGGTTAACTACGTAATAATTTTTATGAAAGTATGCGTAGTTAATTCCGGGGTCTTTAATTTCAACCTTATCATCGCTGACAACGATATTACATCTTACATGCATATCATTAACAATGAATATGCCGTTATATGGCTTTGCTTCTTCTAGCGATTCGTAGAAATAGTTATAAACCGACTTTAGCTCGCTATAGAAAATCCCTCTTTTACCATCAAGTTTTTGTTTGGCACTCTGATATTTGATGCCGAGGATATCAGCCATTGTTGATGCCTGTTTCCTCTTATCTATTCCTTTTCGCTCAAAAAGATCTATTACCTTTTTGAGATTCTTATTAGGTGTGTCCAAAGTCTACTCCCGTCCATCGGTTACGTTTTACCCAGCTAACGCCGTGACTCAAGAATTTGGGTTAAACAAAAGATGATACACGAATGAGTATCTTTTGAAGGGTTTTTTAATCTTGTAAGGCTATGTTTAACAAGGGTTTTTTCGATAAACTCATTTTCTATATAGGAAAATACTCAAAAACCACTCGAAATACTTTTCAATACATGCATAATTCTTTACAGATCCACATCAATACTGAGTATGTTTTGAGTTTTTTTGTTAAGTTTCTTCATCAGTAAGCGAAACGGTTTCAAGTAACTATGTAGAGCTAAGTTACTGAATTCAAACATTTTAAGCCACATGCGAGACGCCTTATGGCCAATGTAAAATCCATCAGGGGAGGTTCAGTTTTAGTCCACCTGTCAGAGGAGACTAACCAGCTCTTAGTGGAATCTTCGAAGCGTTCAGGAAGAAGTAAAACACGAGAAGCAAAGATGAGACTTGAAGACTCGCTCAGATCATTTTCCGACTTAGCCGCCACCGGTCGGAGATTCGAATCTGGTACTGAATGTGAGTAGCTTTTGAGACTTTTTCGCCGCCCAAGCCTCTCGTTTGAATCTATAACTTAACGCTACTATCCATTTGCTGCATATAAGGAGGTGAACATACATAACCGACTCTGAAATAAATAATTCATATTCACTAAAACCTGTTCCTCTGACTGCATCGGATTGCTGATGCAGGAAATCACTCGCCATTATAAAAAAATGGTGAGTACTTTTTTTGAGACCTAATTCTGATTAAGGATTAAATAATGCAAACTTCGATTTTCGCTTCCGCAGATGCGGATAGCGTGGCGGTAGCATTGTCTGATGTCTGCCAGAAACCCATTTCTGATAAATATTTCCCCGTTAAAAAACTGCTGAAAAATATTATCCATACTGCCTGCGGCAAGGTTTATCAGCATCGCGCAAATGTCACGCTGATAGCTCTCGCAATGCTGTTCTTCGCATTGCCACACTTTGCAGGAGCGACTGATCTGCTGGCCACTCAGAAACAGGATGCTAAGGATACATTTGGGCACGGCAGTACCGTTGAGTGGGGGTTATACATCGCTGAAATCATCATCTCGATTGGCGGATACATCAAAACGCGCAACCCGATGCTGTTCGTCGGCGGTCTGGCTTTCCTCATCGTTATCACCCGCACCTTCTTCTCCCTGGCCGGTTAAACCCGCATGGACGGGGAGTCGCTACAGTACCAGTTCCCGGAAACGCTCAATCAGCAGAAACGCCTCGGCGGACTCCCTACAGAGGAGGCCGTGCTCATCCTTGCGTGCGCGGGCATCGGCCTGCTCTGCGACATGTTCATTGTGATGCTGATTGTCGCTGGCGCGCTCTGGCTGTTAGTCCGTCACCTGAAGAAGGGGCAGGGCACCTGGTGGCTCATGAACCTTCTTTACTGGTACCTGCCAACCGCGCTGCTCCGGCTGCAGTTCCGCCGCGTGCCCGACTCGGGCAACCGGCACTGGATGCAGTAACCCTCGCGCCATCTCCGGATGGCGCTTATTAAAAGGATATCGCTATGAAGTATCAGGTCCGGGAGGGGCGCAACCGGGTAATCATACTGGCCCTGTGCGCACTTTCGCTGCTCGTGTTTATTCTCGCCGTCAGCAATGTCGTCACCGGCGCGCTGGCGTGGCACTTTGCAAAAACGCAGAAGACCCTGACCACCCCGATGATGTTTGACCGCCCGTTCATCTCCGATTCCGCCTCCGGGGACGCGGCCTTAAACGGCATGCTGGTGCGCTCTTTCGTCAATCTCCGCCTTTCCGTCACGCCTGAAACGGTGGACAGCCAGCATGCTACCCTGCTGCGCTTCGTTCCCGCTGAATATCGTGACGACATGAAAAAGCAACTCGCCGCCGAAGCTGAATACATCAAAAACAACGGCGTCTCTTCCGTGTTCCGCATCGATGACGAAATCACCGACTCCACCACCGGTGACATCACCGTTCAGGGCACGCTAAGCGCGAGCACTACCAACGGTAACCTGAACATTTCGCTTCCGGATGCCAGTAAAGCCTACCGGCTCAGCGTGCACTACATGGACGGCCTTATCCGCCTGACAGCCTTCCCCGAGGTGCCCTGGACTAAACCTGAACGCCGCCCGCAACAGGATTGAACCGATGAAAAAGACCCTTTCCGCCCTGGCTGTTGCCGGTGCGCTAGCGTTGCTGCCTGCCGCCGGGCAGGCCGCCGTACCCGGCCCGGCCGGGACCCCGTTTGAAAATAATGCGCACCTTAAGGCGCAGATGAGTAATACCAGTCCTAACAAAATCATTATCGACGGCGAACTGATTACCGGCATCACCGGTCCGGAAAATGCCTATCTCAAAAGCAACACTGCCGATGGCGCGCTGCTGATTACGCCACAGACCGGTCAGGACTTCACCATCTTCCTGGAAACGGCTGGCGGCGTGAGCGTTTCAATCGATGTGTCACCAAAGCCCGGCAGCGGTCGTACTCTTCATTTGATCCCGGCTGATGTGCCACTTAAGCCCAACCCGGACGCGAAGTTGTGGGAGGAGAGTCAGCCCTTCCAGAAAACACTGGTAAGAGTGGCGCGCAGCGTGGTCAGCGGCGACGTGCCGGAGAACTATACCGAGGTGAAGGCCTCGCGCGGACCGGTGTACAACCCGCCTGCGGGCGTGCTGCTGACACCTGAGCGTCAGCTTGCCGGCTCCCACCTGCGGGTTATGCGTTACCGTATGAAAAACACCAGCTACGTGACGCGCACACTGAGCGAAAAACAGTTCTGGCAGAAAGGAGTGCGTGCAGTGATGCTCTCAACCCGCACGCTTTATGCAAGTGGTGAAGGTTACGTCTGGGTGATTTTCTCCACTGACGCGGAGGGCGGATTATGAGCAACATCAACACCGCCACGCGCCGGCGGCAGTGGGTGATAGCCGGTGTCGCTGCAGCGGTCATGCTGGCCGTCGGCGGGGGCATCTGGGCTTACTCACATCACCAGGCGGGGCTGAATCAGCCTGCGCCGAAAGCAGCACCTAATCTGACCGGCAGCCTGGTAAACACGTCCTTTACTGAAGGTGTGGCCACTTCCGCCCTGCAGCAGCAGCAGAACAAGACCGCCGGTCTTGAGCGCGATCTCGGCATGCTCACCGGCACGCTAAAAAGCCAGAATGAGGAGCTGCAGAAGAAGCTCAACACAATGGCAGACGCAATCAGTCAGCTGCAGACTCAACAGGCGGCCCGGCCTGCAAATGGCCCTGCAGCAACCACACCGGCGGCAGGCTCTGCATCTGTTAACGCACCGGTCTCCGCCGGACAGTCTGGCCCGGCACAGTGGAGCATCAACAATCCTAGTAGTGGGCCGGCCGCCGGGCAGGGCGGGAAGTTTTACCCGTCGCAGGGGCAGGGCTTTTATCCGGGTACCGGCACAGTGCGTCCGGGCGGTCTGAGCCGCGATACCTTCACCTACGCTGCGCTTGCCGAGAAAAAAACAAAACTTCCCTGGATACCTTCCGGCTCCTTTTCCGAGGCCACGATGATTGAGGGAGCTGACGCCAACGCCAGTGTGACCGGCCAGCAGAATACCTCGCCGGTGGTCATCACTCTGCTCGGTGAGGTCTCCATGCCTAACGGGAAGACCTGGAACATGGATCAGTGCCGCGTGACCGGGGAAATGTACGGAGATATCTCCAGCGAGCGTGGCGAGGTACGCACCAAAAACATCAGCTGCATCCTGAAGAACGGTAAGCATATCGACATGCCGTTTGACGGGCACGTGTCCTTCCAGGGCAAGGTGGGCATTCGCGGTAAGCCGGTCATGCGCAACGGTGCCATCATCGCCAATGCAGGGGCTGCAGGATTGCTGTCCGGTTTCGGTGAAGGAATCAAGTCCGCCGCCACGCCAACGGTCGGGCTGGGAGGCAGCGCCTCTGTGGGCGCCGGCGACATCTTTAAGCAAGGTATCGGGGGCGGTGCCAGCAAAGCAGCTGACACGCTGAGCCAGTACTGGATTAAGCGTGCCGAGCAGTATCACCCGGTAATCGATATCGGCGCCGGCAACGCCGTGACAGTGGTCTTCCAGCAGGGATTCCGCCTGGAAACGATTGAAGACGCTGAAGCAGAAAAGGCTAAGCAGCAGGCCCCACAGGCGGCCGTGCAGCAGGCCGCAGTGATTACACCGGCAGTCAGCAGCAGTAACGGCAGTGCGCCTGTTTTAAACCCTGATGAAGTTCTGCGTCAGGCCAGCCAACTGCGCCTCGGCGATACTATTAATTAAGGAGATGACAGATGAAACAGTGGTATGTACTCAAGTCGTTATTTAATCAGGAAAAACGCGCTGAAGCCCATCTGCTCAACCAGGGCGTGGAATGCTACCTTCCGCTTTTCACCTGTCAGCTTGTTGCAGAAGGAAAGGTTAAACCTGTTAAGCCACAACCACTTTTTCCTGGGTATCTGTTTGCTCGATTTGATCCGGAAGAAATTCATACAACGACGATAAAAGCTACGCGCGGAGTCTCGACTATTGTCAGCTTTGGCAATCGCATTGCTGTTATGGGTGATGCAGAAATGGAGCGCATACGGCGGGGTGCTGAATCGGCCGCGCAGGCAGATATGCAGGCACCTGAGCACGGCGATACAGTTCTGATAACAAATGGCACGTTTGAAAACATGGAAGCTATCTGGCATGAGCCGCAGGGCGCAAAGCGTGCAATGCTTCTCCTGAACCTTATGGGAAGACTGGTTGAGCTCGATCTGAAAAAGGTCAGGTCTCAAAACATCCAGTTCCGAAGGACGTCAACTCACAGGCAGGAGGCGGCATGAAGGCGCTGATTAAACGCTGGCTTCATCCAAACAGTAGAGATCATCTTTTTGTGATTCTGATTGCAGTCACGCTGGCGGCAAACTTGACCGTATCCGCTTTGACGATGCGTGAGGGGTTGCCCGGTTTCCCGGGTTTCCCGGGCTGGCAGGTCTGGCGGCTGGTCCTGTTCACGTCTCCCGTTATTGTTCTGCTGGCTTACATTTTCAGGCAAATGGCGGGCATAACCTTCGGGGTGATGGCAACTTGCTGGCTGGTGCTGGCGGCGTTTTATCTTGTCTGGGGCGTGTGGTTCTGGGCAGTGCCGGTACTCGGCCTAAAAGACATCCTGTTTTTTGCAGGCTTAACTACCGGTATCGCGTATTTTTTTACGCTGATTTTCACCCTGCTCAACTTCAGATTCTGAAAAGGAGTCAGTCGCATGATGTTAACAGCCAGGAAGACGCGTCGCCGGAAACTGTCCCAGATACGATACCTGGTGGCCTGCTGGAAGGGGCGCCATCTACCGTATGGCGGCACGCTGGTGACCAGCGTGCTTGCCAGTACTGCGTTTGCTTTGCTCTGGCGTGAATACGCAGCAGGCTCAGAGTGGGCGGGCGCGGCACTGGTTATACCCGTATTCGTTGCTGCAGCGGCGGTTATCAGACGCTTGCGGGAGCCGCTTAACTGGCAGGATCTGCTGGCCATCAGGCTTGATGCGTACACGCCTCTTGACCTTCCTGCCTGGCGCGAACTGCAGCGGAGCGTTAAAGAGGCCGGTTTTATTGAGTTACCCGTGCTTGAACGCTGGCTTAAAAAAGAGGCCGGGGCCGTGTTTAAACCCGCCCGGCGTGATTTTTCCTTTACTGAACGTCACCCTGAAGAAGGGGTAAGTGAAGATGACTAAACACGGACAGCGTGAGCAACATATCCGGCTCTGTGCGCTGCGGCTTCGTAACCCGGTAAATCAGATTCCACGCATCGCACTAACAGTCCACCTTTAAAAAGAAGACAGTGCTGAGCCTATGTCTGCTGGCCGGGACTGCTATCGCACAACACTACAGTCAATACTTCCGCCTTCACCAGGGCAACCCGCACCACCCGATTAGCTCGCCCTTTTATCTCCCTGACTTATCGCGGCCCGGCCGCCACTGAGGACTCCACCATGCAAAAACTCTTTGCGTGCGCACTGCTGTGCGCTGCGCTGACCGGCTGCGCCGGCATGAACTCTGACTTTGACTGTAATAAAACCGCGACTGACCAGTGTCTGTCGATGTCCGATGCCAGCAGGCTGGCATCAAAGCATCAGAGTCTGGACGACCTGACGGCAGAAAAGGAGGCCGGCCCAAAGCCTGCCGCTGAGGCGCTGGCGACGCCCGGCAATGTGAAACCCGCCGTCAGCCCTTACCGACCGTTAAGCACGGCAACGACTGCCGCGCGCCGGGTTAAAGGGCAGGGCGCGGCCGCAGACAGCCTGCGGGCATCCACGGTGCCGGTCCGTACGGGTGGTACAGGTCCTGTGGTACCGGGTGACTACAGCGGACCGGGACAGGTGAACGCCCGCCGCATCCCGGACGCGACGCAGCGCCTGTGGATTGCGCCTTGGGTGGATGAGCAGGACAGCTTTCATCAGCCTGCAGTGGTGGAGTTTGTGAAAGAGAAGTCCCGCTGGGATGAGGACTTTCGCGTCATAAGCGAGGGGGAGTAATGAAAAAGCGTTTTCCATTCAGCAGGGCTCATATACAGCCAGCATCTGCATCGTCCGCTTTAGCGCTGCATCACCGGGTCAGGCCCGGAATGATGTTCACGGCTTTACCCCCTCATGGACACGTTTTTGCGCACAGTACGCCCGGTGCCGGGAAATCCGCACTCTTACATACCCTGATAAAGGCCGCGCCGAAAACAGAGCGCGCCGGAGGTCTGCATGATCAATAACGTTCTCGATCACCTCACCGGTATTTTCAGCAGCAGCCGTGATGAAGGCGGCGCCAGAATGGCGCGCCAGAGGCTTCAGGAGAGCTTCAGCTACCCGTCAATGACCAGCCTGCTGCCGTGGCGCGAATTTGATGAGAAGTCTGAGCTGTTCATCAACACCCGCTCGGTCGGCTTCATCATGGAAGTGGCTCCGCTTGCCGGTGCCAATCAGCAGGTGGTACAGGCGCTCGATGATCTGCTGCGTAAAAAGCTGCCCCGTAAAACTCCGGTCACGGTGCTGATGGTGGCCAGCAAGTGCGTGGGCGACATGCTGGAAAACGGGCTGAGCAGGGACATGTGGAAGGGCAACATGGCATCGCGCCTGAACGCCATTACAAAGGCCTTCTGGGAGCGATCGGCGCTGAAGGGGCTGGCCAACGAGCGCGAATATCCGCTCTATCTGCGTAACTACCGCGTGTTTCTGGTGTACGCACACCCCGGCACCGGCGGCATCAGGTCGATGGACGCGGTGACGCAGGTGCGCGAAACGCTCCGCGTCTCGATGCTGGCCGCCCACATGGACACGCGCCGTGTGGGGCCGACGGAGTTTTTGTCCATCATCCGCGAGCAGCTGAATTACCGGCCAGGGCAGGTCAGTGCCGGCAGCGAGCACTGGAACCCGGAGCAGGAGCTGCACCGCCAGTGCGTGGACACCAGTACCGAAATGGAGGTTCATCCGGATCACCTGAAGCTGACCACAGCCCGTCAGCACGGTGACCGGGCGGTTAGCGACAGTAGCGACAGCGCGGTGGTCAGCACGCGCATCGTGAACATGCAGCTGACAAAGGTGCCGAAACGGTTTGCACTCTGGCAGGCAGCTGACAACCTGCAGAACATGCGCTTTCCTGACCTGGGCATCCCCTGTCCGTTCCTGCTGAGCTGGACCATCTGCGTGGAGGATCAGGTAAACAGCCAGAATGAGGCATTCCGCAAAGAGCAGGATATGGGCAAGAAGGCCAATTCCTCCTACGGCAAGTTGTTCCCCAACACGCAGCGTACCTATGAGGAATGGCGCGACCTGCGCATGGGGCTTGCCAGCAACGAAATCGCTATGTGCAGCTTCAACCTTAACCTGACGCTGTTCACGCCCGACAGTGACAGCGAACAGCAGCGCTGTGAACTCTCCGCTATCAACGTGTTCCGCAAAAACGATCTGGAAATGTCCGCCCCGCGCTATCAGCAGCTGCGCAACTGGCTGACCTCGCTGCCGTTCGTGATGCAGGAAGGACTGTGGGACGACATGAAGCAGATGAATGCCACCCTGCGCTGCAAGAGCTTCAACGCCGTGAACCTGATGCCGGTTGTGGCTGAGCGGCAGATGGCAGCATCGGGCAGCCCGCTGCCGACCTATCGCAACGCGCTGGCCTTTTTTGACATGTTCAGCGAAAGCAATGGGGCCACCAACTTTAATATCGCGGTGACCGGCACCACCGGGGCGGGAAAGAGCTTCTTTATACAGGAAATCCTGCGACAGGTGCTGAACGCCGGCGGCTTCGGCTGGGTTATCGACATGGGAGGCAGCTATAAGAACTTCTGCCGGCAGGCGGGCGGCGCTTACCTGGACGGTGCGACGCTGCGTTTTAACCCGTTCGCCAACGTGCGGGACATTAAAGAGTCCGCCGAGGGTATTCAGGGCCTGCTGACCGTTCTGGCGAGCCCTAATGAAGCGCTGGATAAGGTCAGCGAAACCATCCTGCTTAAAGGCGTGGTGGCGGCTTATGAGGCGAAGCAAAACACCGCGCGTATCGATGACGTGGTGCTGTACATGAAGTCTGATGCAGTGAAAGAGGAATATGGTCAGCAGCCGACCATCATGAACCGCATCAACGAGCTGGTGCTACTGCTGGACCGCTGGTGTACGTGGGGAGCTAACGGCGACTACTTCAACTCGGATAAGCCGACGCTCGACGGCGACACGCGCTTTGCCGTACTGGAGTTGCTGAGCCTAGAGAACCAGCCTCACCTGCTCTCTGCAATCCTGTACTCGCTGATCCTGGCAATTCAGGAAAAGATGTATCACTCGCCGCGCAGCCTCAAAAAGGTCGCAATTATCGATGAGGCCTGGCGCCTGTTCAGCGGCTCTAATCCGCACGCGGCACGCTTTATCGAAACCGGGTACCGTACGGTACGCCGCCACCGCGGGGCATTCATCACCATTACGCAGGGCATCAAGGACTTTACCGGCACCAAAGACCAGGCAGCACCGCCAGCTGCGGCTGCGGCATGGGACTGTTCGGGCACGAAAGTGACACTGCTGCAGGATGCGAAAGCATTCAAAACCTACCTTAACTCCAACCCGGATCAGTTCAGCGAAGTTGAAACGCAGGTTATCCGTGGCTTCCAGCCCGCACGCGATACAGGCTTCAGCTCGGTAATGATCTCAACAGGTGAAAACAGCTCGTTCCACCGCGTCTTTGTTGACCCGGTGACGCGCGCCATGTTCAGCACCCGTGGGGAAGACTATCAGTACATGACCGAAGCACAGAAACGTGGGGCAACCAGTGAGGAGGCTGCCTACCTGCTGGCCTGCGAGCCGCACATGTACCAGGCCGAGATGCAGGAACTGGAGCGCTGGGCGGGCCTGACCACTGCTTAAAAGAGGATTAAACGATGCAGGAAGAAAGACAGCCGAATCAGCAGGTGGCGACAGAAACCGCGGATAATGCAGGGATGAGTGACGGCGTTCGTGAGACAGTGGGTGCGCGGCTGATGCGTAGCCGCTGCGTCCGTCTGGCGACGCTCGGCGTGCTGGTCATCGCGCTCAGCGCCGGTGTCAGTATGCTGGTTGCTAAGGCAGTACAGCCCGATTACGTGGTGTTTGACATGAAAGGCACCATCGACACATTCCGGCAGCAGACAGCGCAGCAGCCGGTGGAAAAGGAGGCGCTGGCGACGCTGACAAAGCGCTTTGGCGCCGCGCTGGACGCCAGTCTATCTGACTGGCAGGCCGCGCACGGCGGCGTCATCCTGGTGAAGGGTGCAGTGGTAGCCGGCGTCACCGATATTACCCCGGCCATTCAGGCCGATATCGCCCGCCAGATGCAGGGGGCGCCATGAGGCAACTCGCCACAGCGGTTTTTTTGCTCGCCACAGTGGTTGCTCAGTCGGCGCAGGCGAAAGAGCTGGGCACCATCGGTCACCTGTTCCCCATCGCTGAGCCCGACCTGCTGACCTTTATTGATCAGCGCCTGAAGGGCATGGAGGACAGCGGCGAAATGGACCGCCTGCAGCGTGAGGCGGAGGCCAGAGTAAAAGCTCACGCCGTGCGTCCCGCGCCGGTAGCCGGACTCTCACCAGCGAAAACCGACCGCGCATTCCTGTATGACCCGACCTTCACGGTGCGGGAAACCATCCGTGATATGCGCGGCAACGTCATTGCCCGGGCGGGCGATAAAGTTAATCCGCTGGACAGGGTCGCCTTCAGTGAGACGCTGTACTTCATTGACGGCGACAACCCGCAGCAAATGGCATGGCTGAAACCGCAGCTCGCGGGGCAGCAGAACTTCAAAGTTATCCTGGTGAAAGGTAACGTGCACGACAGCAGCATCGCGCTGGACGAGCCGGTGTACTTTGACCAGTACGGTACGTTAACAACAAAATTCGGTTTTGAGCATACGCCGGTTCGCATCTCGCGTGCGGACAGGATGCTCCGGGTAGAGGAGGTGGCACTTAAATGAGTCAAGGCACAAATGGGCAGTCTTCTACCGAACCGGCCGTGGCGACGCCCGTCCAGCTACATCCTGAACCACTGATGCAGACAGAATGGGCGGTGCAAGCCCCGCCTTTATGTCGTGCTGAATTCTCACTGTCACCGGAGAGTATCAGCTCGTTTACATCAGGCCTGCCGGCTGTGGGTATCTTCATTGTCCTCATGGCGATGGCCATCGTCTTTGTCCGTTTGGGAAGGCGAATGAATCCCGAGAGGCCGGACACAATCCCCGTAGCCTTCGGCTTGTCATCACCGGCACCGTTTGGCAGTCGTGAAATGGCTGACCTGGCAGTTACTGAGGTGAACAGCCATTGCTGGCAATTTATGCTGGCAGCGTTTAAAGGCGCGCTAGAGGCTGAAGGATTTACGCTCCGTGCTGATTCACGGGCGAAGGTATCGCTGCCTTATGCTGTCCGAGCCCGCGTGGGTATCGCCATCGTAAAAGCGCGTTCCCGCTACCTGAACCCGCGCCAGAGCGACGAAACTGCAGAGGCAATGCTGCGGGATGCCGAAAAGGATGACTATACCGGCAGCTGGACGGACTGTTGTCAGCGGGGATCTGAAGCAGCTGGATGGTATGTCGTCAGGCGCGACGTTCAGGGCCTCTGAACATTTTCCTCCCCGCGATGCGCAAACTGTTCGTTCCTCGCGCTGCTGCGGTACGCCTCAGTCTGCCCCCCGCAGGCAGGCCTGATTAACGTCTGACTTCGGCAGTTCCGCTGCCTTCATTACGGAATTCCACCTATGACACACCCTGCTGAAATATCGGCTCAGCCGGTCGTGCGCGATCGCTGGGGCGGCTGGACACATCATGAATTTTTTGTGCCAGCTGGAGACAATGAATATCCGCAGCCCGGCGAGTTTGAGGCCTGGCTTTCCGCACATAATCTGGCGGCCGCCTTTATCTGGATGGAAAACGACGCACCTGGCTGGTTGATGGAAGAATTTTGGAAAACTGGCAATTGCAGTCAGTGGGAGCCGTCCGGGCCCGCGGGCGGGGGATGGTTTGTTGGCAGCATAAACGACACAGATGACGGTCCGGTGTGCGTCTGGCTTTGTAACAAAATGCAGGTCGAAGATTAATGAAACGTTTCCTCCTCATAATATGCCTGCTCACGGCAGGTGTTATGGCGAAGCCTGTCATGGCCGCGACCAGCAACGCCGGCGACGGGCGCTGGGTAAACCCTATCAGCGACGTCTGCTGGAAGTGCCTGTTCCCGATGTCGCTGGGCAGTATCCAGCTGGCTTCAGGCGCACATCCGGACACCCCGAATCCCGCCTCGCCGATTCAGATGTGTCCCTACGGTATTTTCTATCGGCTGGGTCTGGCCATTGGCTTCTGGGAGCCGCTGGCGCTGACCGACGTGACGCGCGAGCCCGGTGTTATGGTGAACATGGGCGGCTTTAAAATTAACCTCGGCCGCACCGGCGCCGGACGCGGCGGGCAGAGCGACTCACCCACGCCCGGCAGCTTCTATCACGTGCACTGGTACAAATACCCGCTGATTTACTGGCTCAACATCATCACCAGTATGGGCTGCATGCAGACCGGCGACATGGACATCGCCTACCTGTCCGAGGTTGACCCGCTATGGAACGACAGCACGCTGGCCATGATCCTGAATCCGGAAGTGGCGCTTTTCAACAACCTGCTGGCGCAGGGGGCCTGTGCTGCAGATTCCATTGCTTCTACGGCGGGCGTGCCGCTGGACCCGCTGTTCTGGTGTGCCGGCGCACAGGGTTCGATGTATCCGTTTACGGGCTTTACCAGTAATGAGTTTTCGCCACTGGAAGCCTCACTGCTGGTCAGCGAACGCATGGCCTTCAAGCTGCACCGGGAGGGGCTGGTGATGGAGACTGTCGGGGCGGATGTCGCTGTCTGTTATGAATATCCGTCCCCGATCATCCCGAAATCACGCTGGCGTTACCAGATGGTGAATATGTATCCCGAACCCAATGACTGTCATCCGTTCGGCACCACAACCCAGCTCTGGGGCTCGGTACACAACTCACCGGCGACGAAAAAGAACTTCGGCTACCTCATGTGGCGAAAGCGTAACTGCGTTTATCTGTAAGGACTCTCCATGAAAAAACCTCTGATTACGGCGCTGCTTGCGGGCGCCGCGCTTCTTTGCGCAGAAACGGCGAGCGCTACAGAACAGCCGGTTGTGTCAGGTAATGACATGGCGTACATGAAGCAGCAGCAGCGAGACCTAGAGCTGTTCAAAAGCCAGCTGAAGGGCATGAATATCACGCTGCCGGATGCGCAGCAGGAACGGGTCTCGCAGCTGCAGAATGAGATTGCTGCCTCGCAGGCGGATCAGAACAGCGCCGCCCGCCCCGCACCGCGGGCTGTGTATTTCGTGAGCCTGGGTATCCCGGAGGAGGGGCTGCTGCCGATGCTTGCGGACGCCCGCCGCTTCGGCATACCGGCCACGCTGCGCGGCCTGCTGAACAACGATTTCCGTCAGACCGCTGAGACGATGTTTGAACTGTCTAAAAAAGATAAGCAGGCCGGGGTGCAGATCGACCCGACCCTGTATGAGAAGTACAACATCCGGGCCGTGCCGGCGCTGGTCGTTACCTGTGGCAGTCAGTCGGATGTCATCTACGGCAGCCTGCCGGTTAAGCAGGCGCTCGAAGAGATTAAGCAGCGCGGCGACTGTGGCAGTACGGCCGCGCAGCTGCTGCAGGATGCGGAGGGTACCAAATGAAGCGTGCCCTGCTGCTTTCTTTATGTCTGATGGTGTCCGGCGCATTCGCTGATGCGACGAGTGACGCTTACAACGCGGGTGCGGGATATGCCGGCTCAAACAAGGGGCAGGGCACTGCTGCGGCGAAGGGGACAGACCCTGCATCGGTCATTCCAGGCTATACGGCCAGTCCTCCGCAGGGGGGCTACTACGGCGGCGTGCAGGGCGGTGATGGTGGGATCAAGGATAAAGGGCAGACACAGATCGGAAGTAATGAAGCTGGGCAGGCCGTTACGGATTCTTCAACGAAGAATCCGGCCGTGACCATTGACCCGAACGCCGACTTTATCCAGAACGGCAAGAATGCGGAGGCGAACAGCGGCTCCATCGTGGACGGTACCAACAGCCAGTGCACCGCGAAAGTCGTGTCAAAGTCAGTATTTGAAAACTTCACCTGCGACAGGGACGTGGCTCAGGTTCAGACCTGTGCCCGCACCGGCAGCATAATCCTCACAGGCTCCAGTCACACGGAAACCAGGACGATGAATATGCTGCTCAAAAACGCACGTCGTGTGGACAAACAGGTACTGGTAGATATTACATTCCCGGAAACGGCCACGCTTGTTAGCGGTACCACGCAGCTTGTTTATACGCCGGCACCTACTTATGTCAGTTCACCTAGATTTTATTATTACGTGATGCTGCTCAATAACAATGTCACGCTTGAGTACGGTAAGGGTGCTGTAGGTATCAATATTGCCGGAGTTCAGGTCAACGCAGGCCAGACCTATACAGCGATTGTTACCATGAATTCCTCCCGTGGTAATACACCCTACGATACGTTAGTGAAATACATCAATAATGGCACGACCCTGTTCCATCTCGACGTGACTTATAACGTAACCGTGTCAGATAAAAAGGCTGATACGACATGGTCTGAAAGCTGCAGCTTTGATAAATCCCAGGCAATCGCCAGCACCGGCAGCGTTTGTACCGATCCGGGTGGTACACGCTCAGTTGATTCTGACGGTCAGACCTATACCCAGACACAGGGCTGCTGGCAGTACCAGGACAGTTACATCGTGCCGGTTAATTCCACCGGTAACTGCGCTCAGCTCATGTCTGACAGAAACTGCACTTTAGCTGGCCGAGGTTGTACTGAAGCTGAAGGCGGTATGTGCACCCATGAACAGAATACATATCAGTGCCAGACCACTTTCAGCTCTCAGGGCCTGCTGTGCGGCGGTCAGTACCTCTGTCAGAGCGGCGACTGTGACGCTACGGACGGTGCCGGTGACAACGGTTTCGATACTGCCGTGGCCAAGCTTGCTGGTCTTGCCTCTGCCGGTGATGACGTGAAGAACGGCGATCAGATCAACATAAAAGCGTTTACGGGGCAGGCGCTCTATTGCCGTAAAGCAATGGCTGGCTTTTCAAACTGCTGCGTTGATACCGGCTGGGGAAATAGCTCCGGGCTGGCCAACTGCAACAGTGACGAAATGGCTATCGGTAAGGCGAAGGCTAAGAAGGTAACGGTTCTGGTCGGTGAAGCCTGTAACAAGACTGTACTGGGTGTGTGCGTGCAGAAAAAACAGGCCTACTGCGTATTTGGTGGCAAGCTCGCTCGCATCATCCAGGAACAGGGCCGTCGCGATCAGCTGCACGTCAGTTTTGGCAGCGGAGACTCACCGAACTGTCGCGGAATCACCGTTCCCGAGCTTCAGGCTATTAACTTTGATCTGATCAACTTCCAGGACTTCTACAGCGACCTGATGGCTAACCAGAAAATCCCTGACTCAGCGACGATGATCAAACAGGCAAAAGATCGCATAGCTGCACAGGTTAACGCTCAGACAGGAGGTAAAAAATGAAGCGCCTGCTGATTAGCCTCATGATGATTATGTTCGCCGGACAGGCAATGGCGGATGATGCACCTGATGCTGACGTGGTAGTGACACCGGCAGACCCGTTTACCGGCTGGTACTGGTACAACGAGCCGAAAAAAAAACCGGACCCGCCAGCACCAAAACAGCAGCCTGCGCCGCAGGTGCCGGACTTCAGCAGGCTCTCACCATCAGAGCAGGCGGATGTACTCAAGGAGTACACAAAGGAGGCTTTGAACAATGCCATCCTGCATCCGTCCGCAGAGCATACTGCCACATTCCTGCGCTGGCAGAAGTTCTGGACCGACCGGGCATCGATGTTCAGCCAGTCGTTTGCCGTTGCGCAGCTTGACCATCCGGACCTCGACTACAACCTTGATCATCCGCACTACAACAGCACAGCGCCATTGCAGCAGGCGCGGGACCAGCAGGAGCAGACGCAGGCAATCAGCCAGCTTTCCGGCCAGTATGGGCTGTTTTACTTCTACCGCGGCAGTGACCCGATTGATGCACAGATGGCCGGCGTGGTAGCCGACTTTGCCCGCCTGCGCCACATCTCACTGATACCGGTCAGCGTGGACGGCACGGTGTCCCCGCAGGTGCCCGACAGCCGGCCGGACGCCGGTCAGAGTGCGCGAATGGGGATAAGCCACTATCCGGCGCTGTTTCTGGTTGACCCGAAGTCAAAAAGCTTCCGTCCGCTTGCCTACGGCTTTATGACGCAGGACGACCTGGCGAAGCGCTTTCTTAACGTGGCCACCGGCTTTAAGGCTAACTTCTGAGGACCTGTTTATGCTGACACTCTCACCTGTCTGGCACGGGCGGCTGCGCGCTGCGCGGCTGGTGCAAAATCTCCTGCTGCAGACGCTCGTTATCCATCCGGCGCTAATGTTCTTTCTGCTATTCCTGCTCGGTGCACACGGCGCCGGTGGTGCCGGGCAGATGCTTGTGAACGAGGCCGAAAGGCTGATACGCGATGCCCCAGCGGGGCAGGTGTGGAGCTGCGCCTCACGGGTTTCGCGAGAGGCCGGGCCGCCGATTACTGATACGTCGAGGGATAAGACCGTACCGGTCAGCAGAGAAATTAAGCCTTCACCCCCGCCCGCTAAGTGTGTGGAGGCGGCAGAGAGCCGTGAGGCATGGGCAACAGAGACTAACCGTACGCTGCGCGGCTTTTACTTTACCGGCGTACTATTTTCCATTATTGCCGGCGTTGCGATGCGAATCATGCGCGGCCGCGTTCAGGGAGTCCGTTTATGAACCGCTTACCCCTTATCATCCTCCTGTTTATGTCAGGCATCATTTTTAACTGCCTGCGCCAGTTACTGAAATGGTCTGTCAGTTTCACCTATGACGTTCTCACCGGGGGCTCATTAGCCTGTCTGGTTCTGATTGCGCTTGGCCTTATCGCGGAGCTGATTGCCTGGCGAAGGTCGCGCGGCGGACGGGGAGGCCATCATGAGGCTTAATGTGCTGCTGACTGTACTGCTGACGCTGCCTGTATTCGCACACGCGTCTGTGGCCTCGGACATTGCCGCGCTGGAGCAGGCGAAGGAGCAGCGCGGTGCGCAGCTGCCGGACTTCGGATTACCCGGGGCCCGCCCGGAGCGTGCGGCACCTGTAAAGCCGCCCAGAATGATGACCCTGACCGACGGACGTCAGGTGAACCTGAACGACTATGCGGTGGTGGTTTTTATGCAGCGTGGCTGTCAGTACAGCGCGAAGTTCGACCCGCTGCTGAAGTCCTGGGCTGATGAGGCGGGGATAAAGGTGTATCCCTATACGCTTGATGGCTACGGAGATGCAGCCTTTCCGGTGGCGCTCATCCCGCGTAAAGCGGGGCCGAATGAGCCGATTGCCGGTGAGATCCTGACGTTCTTTGGTAACGGACTGCCCATCGCCACGCCGACCACTTTTATGGTCAACGTGAATACCAACGTGGCCTACCCGCTGTTTCAGGGTGAGACGGACATGGGAACCATGAGCCAGCGACTGGCGCTGATGATCGAAGCCGATATCGATAACCTTCCACCGGACACGCTGGGTCCGGTCCCAAGCAGTGCCTCACTGACCCCGCAGTAATACAGACGGCTGTACCGCCGACGGAATACTCATGATTGAAAAAACTTTAACGCTCTCCCGGCTGGAGACGGCGCTGCTGCTTGTCTGTGCCTCTCTGCTGGCCGCAGCCGCCCTTTATGCCTGGCTCGCCTGCGAAATTGCCGGCCGCATGGATGGCATCACTTACGGTGCTGACATGCTGGTCCTTAGTGGACTCCAGCTCTATCCGCTGTTGTTCCTGTTTTCCCTTTCCGGTGGCTTCGGCTGCGGGGCGCTGACCAGCATCACCCTACGCCGGCACGGATTTATGGCCGACCGTAACGCTTTCTGATCCGCGCAGGAACAAACCTTACTTACCGGAATAACCATTCTCATATTTCGGCTCAGCTGCCCATTAATTTTCTTCCAGCCAATTCAGTCAATGCTGAATCAATGGCTGTTTTGGAGCGTCTTCACATGAAACTCAGGCAGTTCCTTCTCTGCGCCGCGACGGCGCTGGTCATCAGCACGCCGGCTCTGGCCGACGTGCAGGGCGACCTGAACGGCTACTTTGGCAGTCTCGGCTTTGACGGCAACGTCTCAAAGGCTCAGGCATGGCAGGGCCAGGCCGCAGGCTATGTTACCGGCGGCTCTATCTATCTGCGTAATCCGGTTAAACAGGTGCAGCTCATCTCAATGCAGGTACCTTCACTCAACGCTGGTTGCGGCGGCATTGACTCTTATCTGGGGGCTTTTTCCTATATCAACGGCGCGGAACTGCAGCGATTCGTTAAGCAGATCATGAGCAATGCGGCTGGCTACGCTTTTGATCTGGCACTGCAAACGATGGTACCGGAGCTCAAGCAGGCTAAAGATTTTTTGCAGAAACTCGCCTCGGACGTAAACTCCGCCAACATGAGCTCCTGTCAGGCCGCGCAGGGCATCATCGGCGGCCTGTGGCCAGTGTCTCAGGTGTCGAACCAGAAAATCTGTCAGGACATTGCTGGCGAAAGCAACATTTTCTCCGACTGGGCGGCATCGCGTCAGGGCTGCACCGTGGGCGGTCAGGGCGACAGCGTCACCGGTCGGGCGTCCGATAAAATGAAGGACCAGGTGCTGAAAAACAAAAACCTCATCTGGGACGCGCTGGGCCGCAACCACCTGTTCGACGGCAACCGCCAGCTGAAGGAGCTGGTGATGAGCGTGGTAGGCTCCATCATCTTCAATAAAGCCGGGCAGGTGACGGTCCTGACGCCGCTGGTTGATAACCGCGACATCATTACCGTGTTGATGCGTGGCGGCACCGCGAAGATGTACGGCTGTGATGAGCAGGACCTGTGCCTCGGGCCGACGGTGGCCAGCGTCACGGTCAGCAGCGACGTGGCGCTGGTGACCCAGGTGCGCAACCTGATGATTTCCATCGACAGCAAACTCACTGCTGATACCGGCCTGTCGGACAGAGAAAAAGGCTTCATCAACACCACCTCGGTGCCGGTACTGAAATACCTGACAAACTCCCGCAGCATGGGCATGAGCCCGACCTACCTGATACAGGTCGCCGACTTTATCGCGCAGGACATGATGATCCAGTACCTGCAGGAACTGGTAAAACAGGCGGGCCAGTCACTGGCCGGTAAAAACTTCCCCGAGCAGGCCGCCGGCGAGCTTCGTAACAACGTGCTGGCTGCAACCTCGCTACTGGCACAGATGAAGCTGCAGAGCACCGCGGATCAGAACGCGCTGGACGGCATCGATCGCAACATGCAGTACCTGCAGCAGCAGGTATCAACCATTATCTCGACGTCTTATCAGGGTAACTATCAATGGGGAACGGGCAATGACTGAAGTCTGGACCATCTACGGCGGTGACATGTGGCGTCAGGTGTTTAACGGCGTTGTCACCGTCATCGGCAGCGACACCTATGACACGTTAAAACGTATCGCCGGGCTTTTTGGCGTGCTGGGCGTGATCTTCAGCTTCATCAAATCGCGCAATCCGATGGTGTTTGCCAGCTGGCTGGCCATCTTTTTTGTCATTACGTCGGTGCTGCTCGTTCCGAAGCGCAGCGTACAGATTCTTGATGTCACAGATCCGGCGGCAGTTTATCAGGTCGATAACGTGCCGGCTGGCCTGGCTTTCATCACCGGATTGACCACGTCCGTGCAGTTCGGTGTGGCGCGGCTTTATGAGTACAGCTTTTCGCGACCGGATTCGCTGACCTATACGAAGTCCGGCATGTTGTTCGGTTCGCAGATCGTGGCGCAGACCACGGACTTCCGGTCACAGAATCCGCAGCTGGCCGGAATGCTTACCGACTACGTGGAGAACTGCGTGGTGGGCGATATTCTGCTGAATAATAAGTACACCGTGTCACAGCTGCTGAACAGTACCGATCCGCTGACGCTGATTACGAATAACCCGAGTCCGCTGCGTGGCCTGTACCAGGATACTGGCAGTGGCCGGCAGTTCATCACCTGCCAGCAGGCGGCTGCGGTAGTAAAAAACCTGATTGGAGCAGACGTGCGCATCGGTGGCACAACCTGGCACGCGCTGGCCACGCGCGTGTTCGGCAGCCGCGTCAGTGGGGACACACTGCTCGGCAACGCGATGGATGAAAGCTACAACTTCTTCTATGCGGGTGGTCTGAGTGCAGCGCAGATTATGCGTAATAACATCACCAATGCGGCCATTCGTGACGGCTGGAAAGGTTTTGCGGCGCGATCTTCCGATACGGCCAACCTGCTGAATCTGGCCACCGAGTCCAGCATGACCAAGCAGCGCATCAGCTGGGGCGCGGGCGGCGTGATAGCCACGCGTACGCTGCCAATGTTCCAGTCACTGATGATGCTGGTACTGATTGCGCTGTTTCCGCTGGTCATTGCGCTGGCACTGGTGAACCACGACATCTTCGGGATTAAAACGCTGAAGCTGTACGCGGGCGGTTTCGTTTACTTCACCATGTGGCCCGTGATGTTCGCCATCCTTAACTCGCTGGCCAACTTCTATCTGCAGACGAAGACCGGTGCTACGCCACTGGTACTGGCCAATCAGGATCAGGTTGCTCTGCAGCACTCAGATGCGGCGAATATCGCGGGCTATCTGAGCATGTCGATACCGGTGCTCGCTTTTTTCCTGACCAAAGGCGCGGCGTCGGTGGCCTCACAGGCTGTCGGCGGGGTAATGAGTTCGGCAGCGTTTGCGACCGGGGGACAGGCCTCCACAACGGCAGACGGCAACTGGTCGTTTAACAACATGTCGATGGATAACGTCAGCGCCAACAAGTTTGACACCAACATGCTGCGCCGATCGGGGTCTCAGGGCTTCCAGACAGGTAATAACGCGATGATGACGCAGACGGCTGACGGGCACACTGTAGTGGATACCAGCCAGGCAATATCAAATCTGCCTGTCAGCATGAGGCTCAGCTCACTCGCCAGCAGCGGGTTCTCCGAACAGGCACGGCAGGCGCAACAGCAGGCGCAGAGTTCGCTTGATGGCTATAACCACAGCGTGACCAGCGGCTTCCAGCAGATGAACCAGCTGACGCAGCAGAGTGGCAACAGCGACAGCGTAACGCAGGGCAGCGATAACAGTGTGGCGACGAATGTTTCTAAAGGCGCGAGCAAAATGCAGTCTGCCGTTGAAAACTATGCGAAATCGCATAATGTTTCTGAGCAGCAGGCGTACAACCAGCTTATGGACATTACCAATCAGGGAAGTGCAGGCACGGGTGTCAGAGGGCAGGTTAAATTTGATACCGGTGATCAGCTGGGAGGTAAACTCGGTAAATGGGCTACTGGCTTGAGCGCAGGAGGTGAAGCCAGTGTTAGTGCCGACCTTCGTCATAGTACCGGCAGTTCACACGGAACGCAGGAAACTCACTCCGAGGGTCGCGATAGTCGTCACGATCAGAGCAGTCAGGAGGCGCGTGACTTCCGTGAGGGTATGGATATGGTGACATCTACCCGACTTAGCGAATCGGGCAGCCATACCGATAATCAGTCCAGCTCTAATGCTCAGCAGTTCGCAGCAACGCTTAATGATTCGAAGAGTCAGTACCATCAATACACCGAGAGCAGCACGCGTAGTCAGGAATTCAGCCGCATGGCCACACTGTCGCAGACACAGAGCGCCAGCCTGGACGCCAACTACAATCAGGAGTTTGTGGACTGGACAACTGCCAAATATGGCAGTGACGCCCAGAACATCCTGACAAACGTAAGAAGCGCACAGGGCGCAGCGACTGAATTTATGCATGAGCGTCTTGAGCCTGAAATCATGCGTAACTATGGTGCACGGACTGACCAGGTTAACAGTGAACCTCTGCAGCCAGCTCGTTCGCTGGATGTACCTGGAACATCTCAGGGTGGAGGCGCATGGCTTTCTCAGGGTGAACAGGTACCAGGACAAAGCCTTGCAGAAACATCATCGAACCAGAAACCATCACGAACTCTGGATGGGACGGGTTCAGAAGTGCGTGGGGAGATCCTGCTTAGTAACCCTGTAATATATGGACGTGAACGAACCAGCGGGGTAACGCCGGGTGCTGCCCAGACTGATGGCCGACCAACTGAAGTCAGCACGGACAGGAGGGAAAGAAATCTCAGCGTTTCAGCCGGTGCACCTTCACAGCAAATGAGAGACGATTTCCGCAGTGGGTCAAAACTTATAGGTGAGCAGGCTGCAGGTGCCGGCATTCAGAAAAATGTTGCCAATCAGGTTGCAGCACAAAGATCTGGCCTTATGGAAACTCTCAGAGATAATGACGGTAAAATCGCTGAAAATAAAACCACTGTTCAGATGTCCAGTGATATACTTAAGCACGAACATGATTCTGCTAAAGGAAATTTTAAAGCGGGTCATAATAAAGAGTTAAATGAGCAAGGCCAGAAACCCAAAGATAATCTGGGCGATGACTTTGATCGAAAAATAGCGGAGCTTAGGCGGCGTGCCGGATAAGTAAGGGGCTAGGATGATGTATAGCGATATCAAGAAGGATGCAGATTATCTGCTTAATAGTTTTTCATCTGGCGAACAGCAGGTTCCAAATGCACTCGATGCAATGAAACTGAGTGCTGTTTTTCCGGTAGCCTGTTTGTCGTTGTATGCATTATCGTTCGCATACATCATCTATAGTTTTGTGCCGCCAGACGATGTGTGGATTAATCCGACGCTGCACTATCAGGGGCTAACGCTGGCCTTTGGTGGCTTTACACTAGTCTTATCATTAGCAATTATGGCTATGACTTACACTCCGTTCCTGTTACTGACAGCTATACCTCAGACAGTGAGGCGTAAATCGCTACTGGTGCAGAAGTTAGGTCGGACATACAAAAATACCTGTATAGCAGCAATCTTTGGCAATGGCATGTTCGCATTAATGGCAGTCTGGAATCCGCAGTTATTTTATGCGGCACCATTCGTGCTTTTGATAAGCCATCTCATCATGCAGGCTATTATCAGTTCAGAATTAACACGCTATGGTATTGCTGGCGCAATGAGCAAATTCGCCAAAATTATTAAAAGCATCTGAGTAAACTCATCTACTGCTAATGCCCCTTCTGCCACTCTGGCAGAAGGGGTTTTCTTTATAAACACTTCCAATTAATACAGCGTGCCCAGGGGCGCGCCATTTCCGTTTTTTTCTGTCAAATAAGGATTCACCTGTGAAAAATCGTAATGTCTTAGTGGCAGCAACGACTGCTGCCTGTCTGATGCTTTCAGGCTGCAGTGCCATGAGTACAGCTATTAAAAAGCGCAATCTTGATGTCAAAACCCAGATGAGCCAGACCGTCTGGCTGGAACCTTCCAGCCAGAAAACGGTTTATCTGCAGGTGCGAAATACTTCTGATAAAGATATGAGTGATCTTGAACCGATGCTGGCGCAGGACCTGCGCGCAAAAGGCTATACCGTCACCTCCAGTCCTGATGCTGCTTATTACTGGATTCAGGCTAACGTGCTGAAAGCAGAGAAGATGGATTTACGGCAGGCACAAAGCTTCCTGTCGACAGGTTATGAAGGAGCTGCTGCAGGTGCTGCTCTGGGTGCCGGAATCACTGCTTACAACAGTAACTCCGGCGGAGCCATTCTGGGTATAGGCCTGGCCGCAGGGCTTGCTGGAATGGCAGCAGATGCTCTGGTCGAGGATACTAACTTTACGATGGTGACCGATCTGCAGATTTCCGAACGCAGTAAAGCAGCAGTAACGACGGATAATGTCGCAGCGCTTCGTCAGGGAAACTCTGGCATCAAGCTGCAGACCAGTAGCGAAGAGGGTAATCGTATGAAATATCAGACCCGTGTCGTTTCAAGCGCTAACAAAGTAAACCTGAAGTTCGAAGAGGCCAAGCCGGCTCTTGAGGCTCAACTGGCGAAATCCGTTGCCGGCATCATGTAGTCTAAAACACTGCTTAGCTGATGCTGTAATAATCCAGTGTAAAGTCATAAAGGTATGGCAACTTGCAGGTTGCTGAAATTCCTGGTATTAAGTAACGACCGGTTGTAAAACCGGCGGCAAGCGCCTTAAGGAGAAATAAGAAATCTTTCCTGACAACGGGGCGCCTGCCGACCCCCGTCTGCGCCCCTCGGGCGGCTGACATCGGGGCAGCATCAACACCACGGGTGCTGCCCTCCTCCCTTACGGGGCCTCATTTTCAACGGACTTCCCGGATATTCGGGCCAGCGGAAGCGTGGCTTAGATTCCACCAGTTAATTGCCGCGCATGCTTCACTGGCAGGCTTCTGCGTGGCTGGCGCGCATCCGGTCGTGTGCTGTACCTCTACTGATCCTCCATTCTTAACTTTCTGAAGGAAATACCTATGCTTCCTCTCAACGGTGCGGCACGCACATTTGTTATCTGGTTAACACTGTGTTTCGCCTGGAGCGCCATCGTGCTGTGGCAGTTCGGGCCGGATATCGTAAAAACCATCATGTCACACAGCCATCTGTTTGCCTGGGATCTCGCCACCCGTATGGCGCAGGGCGGCATGATGCCTTTGGGCATTATCACGCTGCTGCTGTTTCTGCTGGTGATGACTGCCGGCTGCGTGCTTTCCGCGCTCACGCTGGTCTGCTGGAATCTGTTTGTTTTCACCTGTGCTATCCCCGTTATGGCCAGCGTCTGGCTGCTGCGCCGTGCGGGGCTTATCCGCACCCCCGCGTCCATCACGCTGAATTAATCTTCGGGGCCTGATCGACCCTCTCTGCCACTTTCCTTTGTGCCGTCAGCCTGCCCGGTTTTTCCGGGCGGGCTGCGCCTGCGTGCTATCCGGAGTTCTTCATGAGTTTTACACCCAAATACCTGACGCAGGGCGGCCAGATGACGGCCTACCGGCTGCGTATGTTTGCGCAGGTCAGTAACTGGATTTTCCACTGGATGCTGCTGCTGTTCGTGATAGCCACCGGCGTGCTGTTCTGGCTGACAACACCCGACGATGTGCTGCGTAACGGCTTCTGGTACTGGGCTGCATGGCCAAGCCACTCATTACTGAGCTTGTCCCCGCGTGCGGCGGAAGCCACGTGGGACATTTTATGGCACTGCGATGAGAGTGCGCAGCTGTGCACGATAAAGCTGACGCCCGCGCAGTTGCTGGTCAATCCGTGGATGCAGGACATGGGACGCCAGTTTCTGACGAATCTGCGCTTCATCGCCAGCGCCTGCGGGATCACCGCCAGCCTGCTCTGGTGCCTTATTGCCTGGTATGTGGGTCGCATCGGTAAGAAAGAGAGTGAGGACGAGTTTATCTCGGGCATGACCCTTACTGACCAGCCTAAAGAGGTCAACCGGCTGCTTAAAAAGGCCGGTGAGAAGTCCGATCTGCAGATTGGCGGCCTGAACATGGTGAAGAACGCCGAGGTTATGAACTATCTCATTCACGGCACCATCGGCGTCGGTAAGTCCACGCTCATCCGCTGGCTGCTGGACTACATCCGCCGGCGCGGCGACCGGGCGATTGTTTACGATTCCGGCGGTACGTTTATTGAAACCCATTATGACGAGCGCGTGGACAAAATTCTGAACGCGCACGACAGCCGCTGTGAGAACTGGGTATTGTGGCGCGAGGCGCAGGACGTGGTGGACTACGAGAACATGACGGCTGCGCTGATGCCGGTTGAGGGTGACTCCGACCCGTTCTGGGTGTCCTCATCGCGCACCATCTTCAGCGACACGGCCATGCAGTTCGCGTCCCGTCCTGACCGCAGCATCGAAACTTTCCTGAAGACCTGTCTCTCCATCGATCTGAAAAGCCTGCGCGAGTTTCTCAAAAACACTCCTTCGGCCAACCTGGTTGAGGAAAAAATCGAGAAGACCGCCATCTCTATCCGTTCGGTGCTGACCAACTACGCGAAGTCGCTGCGCTACCTGCAGGGGCTGGATAAGGAGGGTAAGCCAGAGTTCAGCATCCGCGAGTGGATGACCGATGCGCAGTACGACAGCAGCTGGCTGTTTATTTCCACCACGGCCCGCCACCGCAAGGCGGTGCGCCCCCTGATATCTATGTGGCTGTCGCTGGCTACGCTGCTGCTGCAGAGCATGGGCGAGAACAGCGAAAGGCGCGTGTGGTTCGTTGGTGATGAGATCGCCAGCCTGCAGAAGATACCGGAGTTCAACGAAACGCTGGCCGAGGCGCGCAAGTTCGGCGGCTGTTTCGTGATTGGCATTCAGAACATGCCGCAGCTGATCCACATTTACGGCCGCGAGATGGCTAAAGCCATCTTTGACCTGCTGAACACCCGTGCCTACGGCCGGTCGCCAAGCGCTGAGGTGGCCAAAATCGTGGAAGAGGAGCTGGGACATCAGCGCCGGCGCGAAGCTCGCGAGCAGAACAGCTACGGTCTTGATCAGGTGCGTGACGGTATATCCATCAGTAAGGACAAGGTCAACGAGCCTATCGTGGACTACGACCAGATTATGAAGATGCCGAACCTGCAGTTCTATGTGCGCCTGCCAGGCGAGTACCCGGTGGTGAAGCTGAACCTGAAGTACCGCAGACAGAAAAAGTATCACCCCGCACTGCTTGAGCGCGACTTCCGTGACCGGCTGAGTCCGGAGCTCGAACGCATCATCGAGAGCAATGAGCGCAGTTCCCGCGCGGCAAACATTTCCTTTCCGACCGGCGAGGAAATACTGGAAGACGATGACAGTACCCCTGACACCTCCGGGCCGGCGTCTGTGCCTGTCTCATCCGCTGCTGCGCCGTTAAAAGCTCAATCGTCCGTGGTTCGCCCGGCTTTGCATGCTGAGCGGGAGGTTTTGGTGCCGGTACCAGCTGTAATGCCGGTTACAGCACCAACAGCATCAGAGGCCGCAGGTGATACGCCGCCACCCTCAAATGTGCGTCCGTTCCCGCTGCGTACTGTACCCGCGCCGATCATTGCAGCTGAGGCTGAGCCGCTGCCGGCAAAGCAGACTGCCGCAGAGACATCGCCTGAAACGGAAGTAACGCCGCCGGCACCTGTCCGGCCGGTTGCACCGGCAGACATCGGTAGGGAAGCATCGCCGCCGGAGACGCTGAAGCCGGTCGTGCGCCCCCTCATGAAATCAAAGTCAGCCGGACCCAGTGCGCTGGACATGCTGGCGCGCCGCAAAAGCCGCGCGGCTGCAGCACAAAACAGCGAAGACAACGCTGATGAGGCAGCACCGCAGGACGGCGCTGCGCAGGGTGAGGCTCCGGAGCTGAATATGCAGATGGAAAAAGACGACGGCGGCCGCCTTATCGTCCGGCACATCAGCCCGCGGAAAACCGACCAGGAAAAGCGCGAAGAGGCTGATGCCCGGCAGCACAGCGACGCCAATGCGCGCATGGCCGATGACGAAAAGAACATCCTGCGACACCGCGATGACTACGACGCGTATCAGGAGATGAGTGACAGCCTTGACCCGGGAGGGTATGAACGATGATGACCGTTGCTCCAGTGGCTTCGGCCGCCGACGCTGCCGGCTACTACAGCAGCAAGGATAACTACTACTTTCTGGATGATATGCCCACGCAGTGGATGGGTGAGGGCGCTCGGGAGCTGGGCCTGGAGGGTCCGGTTGACCTGGATACGTTTACGGACATTCTGCACGGCAATCTGCCTAACGGCGTGATGCTGGGTAAGGAAGTGCAGGGGGCACACGTGCACCGCCCGGGGCACGACTTTACCTTTTCAGCACCCAAAAGCGTCTCGATGCTTATCCTTGCCGGCGGCGATAAACGCCTGCTGGAGGCACATCATGACGCGGTAAAAGAAACGCTGGCCATCATGGAGCAGACGGTAAGCGCCCGGGACACGAAGGAAGGCGTCACGCGCATCGTGACCAGCGGTAAAATGGTCGCCGCCCTGTTCACGCATGACACCTCCCGCAACCTCGATCCGCAGATCCACACGCATGCGGTGATGGCCAACGTCACGGAGTTGGACGGCAAGTGGAAGGCGCTGGCCACCGACACCATTCATGGTGCTGGCTTTATCGAAACGGCGTACCGCAATCAGATAGCGTACGGCAAAATCTACCGCAATGTGCTTAAAGGCAAGGCTGAGTCTATCGGCTATGAAACCGTGCCAACCGGCGGCCGTCATGACTTATGGGAGATAAAGGGCTTTACGGAAGCGGTGCTGGAGGAGTTTTCCTCGCGCCACCGGGAAATCCACGCGCGCGCCGGCGAGGATGCCTCACTGAAAAGCCGCGACGTGGCCGCACTCGATACCCGCCAGCGCAAGCAGGATATCAGCCGCTATGGCGGGGACGAAGCTGCACCGGAGCGTACCCGGACTGGTACTTCCGTTGTACCTGTGCTGGCTGAGCCAGCAAGGGAGCGCACAGAAGCAGCCACAGATAATATTCCTGAAACCACGGATAAAGAACTTTCAACCCCATCAGCACAGGATAAAGATGTAACGGCAGGATCTGGCCCAGAGAGCACGCTGTCAACTGCAAAAAAAGTCCCTGAGATGATGGATGAAGAATCTCTAACGCCGTCTGAACAGGATAGAGAGTTGCCGGCAGAGCCTGAGCTGGAGGGTACGCTTTCAGTCGCAAAAAAAGCCAGTGCAACCGCGGATAAGGAAAGGCCAGCGCCGTCAGCACAGATTCAGGATGACCCTATCGCTAAGCCTGAAACAGCCGATGGACGTGCCCGGCTGCAGGCGCGCTGGCAGCGCCAGATGGAAGACACCGGCTTTGATATTCAGGGCGTGATAAATAGAGCGCACGAACGTGAAATGTCTCGTCCTGAAGCGAAAGAGTTGCAGGAGGCCCCTGTGTCGGCGATTGAGGCGGTCCGCACCGCCATTTCCGTGTTGAGCGACAGTAAAACGCGGTTTACTTACGGTGATCTTCTGCTGACCGCTCATAATGCCGGTGAACTACAAAACACCATCCCGGATCTGCGTACAGCGCTTGACCAGTCAATCCATGAAAACCTGCTAGTACCTTTGGACGGTGATAAAGGCGTATTTACCTCACACATCCACCTGCTTGATGAGCTATCAGTGCAGTCGCTGGCGGCGGACATTATGAAAGAGAACAGGGTAATTAATTTCAGTCCGGACGGCATTCTGTCCTCCGGGCATCCTGGGCATATTGCCCGGGAGCCCGCCGTTATCATCAGTGCTCCTGCATCAGTCGGACGGCTGCGTGAGGTTACGGAGATGCTGGTGACAATGTCACGGGAACAGGGGCGGGAAGTTAGCGTGCTGGCCAGTTCGGCCGAGCGCGCACTTAGCTTTGCCAAAACACCTGAGCTCACTGATCGGCTGCTCCACCGCAGCCGGATGCTTGATGGCACTTTTAGCCTAATGCCGCAGAGTACAGTCATCGTTGAGAGCGCGGAAAAACTTAGCCTGAAAGAAATGCTGGTCCTCACAGGTGAGGCGCATCAGCAGAATGCGCAGCTCCTCTTTCTGGACAGCGCCGGTCGGCAGTCAAATGCGAACGCCCTGTCCGTGCTGACGGCTGCGGGCGTGAAGCGTCAGAGCCTGAACGCACCGTCTGACGGAATCGAGGTCCGTGTGACCAGTATTCAGGACAAACGCGACCGCTATCAGGCGCTGGCCCAGCGTTACGCCGGTATGGACCCTGCAGAGGGTCCCATTACGGCCATTGTTACAGGCCCACGCGAGCAGGCCCAGTTGACCGGTGTTATCAGGAGAGCGCTGCAGGATGCCGGCAGGCTGGGACAGGATTCGGTCAGCATCGTGGCGCGTACCCCGGTGTTTGTGACGGCTAAAGAGCGCCGTCTACCTCATATTTATCGCGCCGGTATGGTGCTGGAGGACCGGTCAGAGAAAAACGAAACGCGGCACTACGTCATCGACCGCGTGCATGATGAGACCCGCATGCTCTCACTGATTGACGGGGACGGCGTGCTGTCACGGGTAAAACTCAGCGCACTCTCCGGCGACTGGCGGCTGTTTACGCAGAACAACGTTGAGGTTGCCGCCGGAGAGCGCCTGTTTGCGCTTGCCGGCGATAAGCATGCAGGCCTGAAGGCGCGTGATCGCCTCGCAGTCACTGCTATTGAAAATGGCACGCTCATCGTGCAGCGCGAAGGGCAGCAAAAGCCACTGCGGCTGGATGCGTCCCGGCCGCTTTACGTGACTTATGGATATGTCAGCGCGCCCGGCAGCCGTGACAACGATCGCGGCACGGTGCTGGCCAGCCTGGGCGCTCAGGATTTGTCGGTAAATATGATCAATGCGCTGGCACAGTCTGGCCATGAGGCGGAAATTTTTACCGGCGAAGCGCTGACCCGTGCAGAAGAAAAACTGGGGCGCATGCGCTCCACGCGGTCACCGCTGTCGCTGGTCCGTCAGGCCAGTGGAAAGGAGGATGCCAGCGAGGCTGTGGACACGCTCAATAAGCAGCTGCTTTCAGACGCACAGAAAGCCGTAACGCGCGGCGTGGCGCAGATGCGGGACGTCGCTTTCTCGTGGACCAAACTGCTGGATGAGGCGCTGACATTCTGCGGTGACCTGAAGCTTATCGAAAGTGAAATTGCCCGGCAGGTTAAGGAAGGCGATCTTATTGAGGTGCATACCGGCTCCGGACCTCACTTCGTTGCGCGCTCCACGTGGGAGATGGAAAAAGCCATAGTGAGTGAAGTCGAGCGGGGTAAAAACACGCAGGTGCCACTGATGGCACAGGTTGATCCAGCCCTTCTGTCAGGCCTGACTCAAGGTCAGAAAGAGGCTACCTCGCTAATTCTGCAGAGTCCTGATCGGTTTACTGCCGTACAGGGGTATGCAGGCGTCGGTAAAACGACCCAGTTTAATGCGGTAAAAGCGGCTATCGATACCCTGCCGGCTGATGCGCGTCCGGTCATTATAGGCCTGGGGCCGACTCACCGGGCAGTGAAAGAAATGGCGGGGACCGGCATCGATGCGCAGACGCTTAAGTCCTTTGTGCTGGACTGGCAGATGCGCAGCGCGGCCGGTGAGGACGTCCGCTATGACAACATGCTATTTCTTATCGATGAGTCATCCATGATTGGTAACCAGGACACTGCGGCGGCGTACCGCGCGATCGCCGCCGGAAACGGCCGCGCCGTGCCGGTAGGAGATGTTGCACAGCTGCAGTCGCCCGAGAGCGGTGCGCCGTTCCAGCTGATGCAGGAGAGGAGCCCGATTGACGTGGCGGTGATGAAGGAAATCGTGCGCCAGCGCGATCCGGACCTGAAATCTGCGGTTTACAGCATCATCAGTAATGATTTCGCGGCGGCGCTGAGAAATATTGAAAAGGTGTCGCCGGAGGTTGTTCCCCGCAGGCCGGGTATGGTTCTGCCATCCGGCTCAGTTGTTGAGTCAGCAAGCCCGGTGTCCAGCATCGTGGCTGACTTTATGAGCCGTACCGATGAGGCCCGGGCACAGACAATGATCATGGTTCAGCTGCACGCAGATCGCAGAGCCATCAATGAGGGTATTCATAATGCGATGGTTGAATCAAAAGAGCTGGGCGAGGCGTACCGCACCATCCCAGTCCTGGACCGCATTAACGGCGGCCGGCACGACTTTAACCGAATTGACGACTGGGAAGTCGGGCAGGTTGTGATGGCCAATCAGCGTTACCTGCATGTCACCGGCGTTGATCCGATTAACGGCAATGTCACCCTAAAGGATGAAGCGGGACGTACGCAGTTCTGGTCGCCGCAGGAACTTAACGCCACGGAAATTGAGATATTTGAGACTCGCTCAATAGAGCTGCGCACGGGAGACAGCGTCCGTCTGAGCAAAACCCAGAAGCAGGCCGGTCATGCCGCACACGAACAGTATCGCGTGGAAGAACTGCGCGGAAACGGTGAGATTGTCCTGCGTAACGCCAGCGGAGTGAAGGTTATCGATCCAGTAGCCACGCTTGCTGACCGGCACGTGGATTACAGCTGGGCGGTTACCGGCTATGGCGCGCAGGGCGCCAGCGCCCGATACTCACTGGCACTGGAAGGTGTTGAGGGCGCACGTGAGCAGATGAGCGGTGCGCGGGCATTTTATATCAATGTCTCGCGTGCGAAGGATCATGTCCAGATTTTTACCGATGATAAAGCAGGCTGGACAAAGACGCTCAGAACCGGAAAAGACGGGCCGGCCACTGCGCATGACGCGCTCACGCCCGAGCCGGAACGCGACCGTGCCAGACGGATCTGGGAGATGGGTCAGCCCGCGTCTAAAACGGCAATAGGCCGCGCATTTCTGCAGTCAAATGGCCTGCGCGGTAGTCCGGTTACGGCACGCATTATCCCACCGACAAGAAAGTTTCCGGAGCCTCATCTGGCCCTACCTGTGTTCGACGGTAACGGAAAAGCGGCGGGCCTGACGATGGTGCCGTTGCGCCAAGAGAAGGGAACTCTGATCACAGGGCAGAATCGCCAGCTGGTAACCGGGGGTGCACAGGCAGCTATGCTGCAGAAGAGCCGCAGCGGCGAGATCCTGCTTGTCAGCGATCTGACGCAGGCATTTGCCGCTGCACGTGAAAAACCGGAGGCGGGTGTGCTGATCGTGCATAGCCGTCAGATGCCGTCCGCACAGCTTCTGAAGGTGACAGGAGGCAATCCGGAAGAGCTACGCCGTCCGGACACCACGCTGCTGAGCCAGGTGAAAGCGGAGTTACAGGAGATGCTCGCCGTTCTGCCACGAACAGAGAAAGAGCAGGATGAGCAGGCTACGTTGCGCAGTGCAATAAAATCAGTCAGCAACAGCAATATGATGGAAAAAACCGGCCAGCCGGCAGCATCAGTCGGACGGGACGAAATGAATAAGATTACTCTCGCCATCCACCTTGCAGCACGTGTAGCAGAAGTTATGGCGCAGAAGCTGCCACGCCTGCCGGGCGAATCGCAGCCGGATTACAGTTCGCTCGTCCGACAGGCTGCCCGAACGCTGGCGGAAACGCCAGATGGCTCTGCTGATGCTGCGGTGCGCGCCGTGCTCGGTGCTCTGTCAGTCAGCGGTATACCGGACAGCGTCAGGCAGGCTGCTTCAGCCGGCAACGACGTCGCGACCCCGGCTGCGGTGGTCCGGGATGTGCAGGAAGAACTTAACCGCTCGCGGGCTGCAGTTAAAACTGCTCAGCAGGAAATACCGTCGGCTGCGCTGGCAAATGCTGCGCGCGAACTCGACCGCCAGGCTCAAGTCAGTCTGCCTCCGGAATCACGGGGGCGCGAGCCTGACAGAGAGTTACCTGGTCCGGAAATTACCCGTCATATACAGAAAGAACGTTAACACTCTCTGCGGCCGTACTCAGTATGGCCGCCTCTTTTCAGCAGCCCCGCATGGGCATATGAGATCAATCATGAAACAGACCCTAAAGATGGCCACCATTGCGCTGGCCATGAGCGCTTCGTTGTTTTCTGCACAGTCCGGTGCCGCCGGCGTTGAAGAGTTTACCCCGGAGCAGCAGGCCCGCATCGGCGAGATTGCAGCAGACTATCTGGTCGCGCACCCAGACGTGCTCCTTGAGGTGAGCAGAAAGCTGCAGGCGCGGCAGCAGGCTCTGCAGCAGCAGGCTTACGTGCAGTCAGCGCTGAAAACACACCGGCTGCTGATGCAGCTGGATGGCGTGCCCGTCAAAGGGCCAGCGGACTCAAAAGTCATCGTAACTGAATTCGTTGACTATGAATGTATTGCCTGCAGCATGATGGCGCCGGTGATGGAAAAGGTGATGGCTGCAAACGCCGGTGTGCGCTTTGCATTCCGCGACTGGACCATTTTTGCCGCTCGCTATCCGGAATCAATGCAGGCTTCACACCGAGGCCTGGATATTTACAGGCAACATGGCGCTGAGGCATATATGAAGTTTCATAATGGCATCTACCGGACCGGACATAACGAAGGAAAACTGACGGCAGAAGATATTGATAAAGCCGCCGTTGCTGCCGGTGGCGGTGATGCTGTAGATGACGGTAATTCTGTATCTGGCCAGACTATTGAGAAAAATGCTGAGCTGGCTGAGATGCTGGGGCTGACGGGCACTCCGGGCATTATCGTGATGCCTGCAGAGAACGCCACGCCAGATAACACCACGGTTATTCCAGGCGTTGTTAATGCGCAGGTCCTGCAGCAGGCCATCGTACGGGCAGAGAAGGGATAAAACTATGGCCCGAAGAAACAGAACCCTGAACACGTGTCCATGACCGAAACACGAGAAGACAAACAAATCTTATCTAACAACACCAGTCATCAACCGCCAGTCAGATAATAAATATACCCCATGACGGCCAGACCGCTCAGGCTGTTCGTTCCTCGCGATGCTGCGGTACGCCTCAGCCTGTCCGATCTGCCCGCCGTATTGTTAACGTCATGATCTGAGATCCCAGTACAGCCTGCTACTGAATATCAGAAAAACCCCTTTCAGACATCCCTCCTGGTTGCACCGTCCCGCCAGACGCGTGATTTGGATTAAGTCAGACCATTAACGTGAGGGCGGTCAGAATGCAGTTTATCAGTGATTTTTTTTATCCATACGATTCGCGCGATACGTAAACTGTGCTGGATTTAAGCGGGTGAGATGGGTATTCTTTTCAGAATTCGCCGGGCGGCGATCCTTTTTAGATCCTTATCGAATACTGTGGTGGTTGAAGATGAGGGTTTGCAGCAAACCTGTAGCCGATCATGCGCGGCGCGGGAAAGAATTAACCGGATAGGACGTATCCGCAAAAACGTCCAGGGTATGGAGTCTGCGTTTTACCGGACTCTGAATGCAAAAACCCCCTGATTCTGTCATCAACTTGGCGGGAGAAGTCAGAAATCAGGGGGTCCAAAAGCAGGCGCTGCGCCTGTGAAGGATTATAACGCATGCTATTTATAAGACAACCCCTGTCCGCCATAAGTACGGGACAGGGTGAATGACCGCATTTTAATCGGGAAAAACAGCCCGACCTCAGAAAATGACAGACGTCGCCGCGGCGATCATGATGTCACCTGCAAATGCCCTGAACCCCGGTGGTTCGCGCCTGACGGCTATCGTCCGCTTCCGGGTGAATTTGGCCACGCCATGCGTCGTCTGGTCGTTAAAGATAAGACCAGCGGCAAATGGACGCTGCGCTTCCGGGCGTCGCTTCATCCTTACTTCACGCAGTACCGCAAAGCCGCGGGTCGCGATCGGCACTTTCGTCCGGAACGGCGTGCGCTTATCGATGCATTATTCCCTCTGCTTGTTCAGCGAGCCGACATGGCCACATGGGTCGTGACGGTCAATGTCAGCCGGCTGGCCAGTGAACTTAGCCCGAAAGACAGTGAAGGCAATGTCATTCCCGAAACCCGGGTCGAACCCTGCCGGCTGTCACGTCTGTTCCCGGAACTGGCCAGATTTGGCCTTATCGAAATGCCAGAGCTGGAATGGGACCCGGTTGAACAGTACTGGATGCCCCGGCATATCATACTCACGGAGCGTTTCTGGCAGCTGTGTGGCGTCAACATGGATAAGCTGCTACTGCAGCGTAATCTTCGCATTGAGGCTGAAGAGGAAGGGATTCTTGAACCCGGAACGCGTGACTCCGTCCGGGCGGCCCGCCGGCGCTGGTATGAAAAAGCCCGTATGGCGACGCTGCTGAGCCGGCGCGAAAAGGCCGTACGGGAGAAACGGCGGAATAAGCTGGGTAAACTGCCACTCGATGAACGGCGCAGCACGATGGCCAGCTGGCTCATCCGCACGCGGCCGAACCATGAACTGATCAGCCTCGATGCTGACAGCTTCGATCACCTGGTGTGGCAGCATCTTAACCAGCTGGAGCTGGGACTCGGCTACGAGCCTGCGCCTCCCGACGTCGTTCACTGACTTCACCTGCCTGATTTAACCGCCTTGACTGGCGGTAAAGTCGTTTGTGCCGCGTACTGAACCCCCTGTTTTTTATCCCGCTGCCGCAACATAAAGCCCGGGCTTAAAGTAAAAATTGCCGGCCATTGCGGCTCTGTTTTTTTTATCCACATTTACCCGCAATCGGAAAGTTAACCCTAGCTGCAAACGAGTCAGAAGTTACCCGCAAGACATTCCTGACCTTCGGTCAGTAAAGAAATAATCAAAAAGAAAATAAGGTTTTCATCCGGGCTTTTGTGGGGATGAATTATGCCTTCGCTTGCAGCGGCAGCAGGCGTCCCCGACGCTCAGAACCTGAAGTAGCTCCCGCCGGTGGCGGGCGTAGTATACCCTATTTAGTTACAACACCCATAAACAAGCTAAAAAACCGCGCCCAGGCAGTCCTGAAACCTCCAGCCCCTCTCAGCCGGAACCGGAGCAAACCTGAAGCTGGGAGTGCCCATTAACAAGCCGCCCCCGCCCCGGCCCTTCGGGCCGGAACAGGAGTGGCTTTAATGGATGGTGTAACTAATCCTCTAAGTTTTACTGTTCACAGTGAACAGTAAAACCAAGACCCCGGAAATCACGCCCTGTACGTCGCTCTGCGCCGTCCAGCCCGCTCACCGGGGCTACGGGATTAAATTTGCGTAATCGTCGCTTTGAGGCCGTCTGGCTTAGCAGGAAGGGGGTGGGTAGCGCGATATATCAGTCAGTAACCGGCTGCGCCGGGCGTACGGCGCCGTCTGACCACTGTACCCTGCTCTGACATCGTCTGGCGCCTCCATGCCGCTAAAGCGGCATTCAGGAACTGTCTGTGCATTACTCACCAGCTTCGTTCGCTGCATGAAGGCATGAAATAACCGGACTGAATGTCCACTATGTGCCAGCAACGGATGCTCATACAGACATTGCTTATGTAAAATCAAAACAATGTTTACCTAAAACAATATTAACAACAGCACCATGCACAGCAGCATCACGTAGATTCGCGCGTGCCAGACATCGGGAACGGCGGGGAGCGTCCGGCGGCTGAACATAATACCTGTCCAGCCGGTCACCAGGAGCAAGCCCAGAATTTTCAGGCTGATAAATCCCACAAAGCCGTCTGACGGAATTTTATGCCAGCCGTTTATCGCATAGGTCATCGCACCGCACAGCGCTACCGGCAGGGAAAGCGGGTTGGCCGTGCTGATACACTCACGCATCGCATGTCCATGTCGTCGTAAAAGCGGTACCGTCATTACGCTGCCGCCCACGCCCAGCAAGGCGGCTATCATGCCGATTAGAAAACCGCCGCCGGTGCTCGTCAAAAGTGACATACGACGCGGCGCGTTGCTGCTGAAGAAGCCTTTGCGCAACAGGCAGTCTCCAATCGTCGCCAGCATATAAAAGATAAAAAGCGCGCGGATCAGTACCTCGCTCATCATTCCCATCAGCCAGGAACCGGCTACCGCGCCTGTAGCGATGAACCACATCAGCGGAAACAGGATGGATGAAGAAAGCCTGCCTGCACGCCAGTTTTGGTAGCTGACCCAGCCCGCATTGAAAATCATCACCGCTGTCGAGGTGCCCACAGCAATATGCATCGCATTGCCTGCCAGCTGAGGCTGCCGCACCAGCAACTGGTAAACAAAAGGCACCACAACAAAGCCACCGCCAAAGCCAAAAAGTACCGTGGTTATACCGGTAGTAAAACCGGCAAGTGCGATAATAAATAATTCGTTCAAGGAGACACCCCGCCTAAAAATGAAGCTGCAGCTTATCTCGCCAGTGCCTCCCTTCCCATTCGTGCAGCGCTCGATTACCCTTGCAAAATGGTCAAATGGGGGCGGATGTGCGAAACGGGAAGATTGACGATTTAGATCGGCTGGACCGCGAAGTGGTAGCGCTCGGCAACGACTATGTGCAGGGATTTGTCCTGCCGCAACACCAGCACCGCCGTGCGCAGCTTCTGTATGGCGCAACCGGCCTGATGCACGTTTCAACCCGCGACGGGGAATGGGTAGTGCCGCCTCAGCATGCGGTATGGATCCCCCCCGAAATCCTGCATGCTGTCAGGTTTGCAGGGGTCACGACACGTAGCCTGTATATCGAACCCGCATGCGCGGCCAGATTGCGTAACATGAGCCGCTGCGAAGTCATGGCCGTATCGCCGCTCTTGCGGCAGCTACTGCTGGAGGCCGTGGACTTGCCGCCGCTCTACGAGAGCGCACGCGATCGGGCGCTGACAGATTTGATGCTGCTTGAGGTGGCGTCAATGCCGGTGCGCGCGTTCGAGATCCCTTTGCCACAGCAGCCCGCGTTGTTAACGCTATGTCAGGCTTTTTTACTCGCCCCAGCCATTCACGATCCGGCTGAACGCTGGGCCAAGGCGATGTTCATGAGCGGCAGCTCATTTCGTCGCCATTTCCGGCAGCAAACCGGCATGTCGTTCTCTACATGGCGTCAGCGAGCCTGTGTGGTGAGCGCCCTGGCAATGCTGCTAACGGGCACACCGGTAAATGAAGTCGCGTTGTCACTTGGTTATGACAATGGATCTTCCTTCGCGACGATGTTCCGTCGGGTTACGGGACAGCCCCCTTCATTTTATCATCCGTCTTAACAGGGGAGCTTTGCCCTCTGCACTGGTTCATTGCCTGTAAGCTAACAGGGTCACTGACTGATCAGATGCATGGCAATTGTTGTTTTAAAGATGGAATAAGCGCTGTAAAGCCAGGGTAAAAAATAATGCTTGAACAATGACGTCAGCGTTGTGCCAAATGCGGGCATTATCACATGTTTGTTCAAGTTCCCGCATCTCAAAGCGGCATAGCTTTCAAATCATCAGCAATAAAATCAACGAAGGTGCGAACCTTAAAAGGAATGCGGAGCGCACTCGGATAAACTGCCTGAATGGTAAGCTCAGATGTTCTGTAATCTGGCAGTAGCTCAATCAGCTGACCCTGCCTTATGTGCTCCTGAAAAACAAAACAGGGACCATACACAATCCCTGTTCCTGCCAGGGCTGCGTCCATCAACAAATGGATATTGTTTGATGTGAGCCGGCAGCGGTTTTCAATAGTGTACGGCCTGTTATCTGCGTCATAGATTGTCCAGTCTCCGGCAGAAATGGCCTGACTGAACGCCAGGCGGGGCATACGCGAGATGTCTTCTGGCGTTTCAGGCATGCCGTATTTGTTCAGAAAGCCTGTTGATGCACAAAAAACCATTCTGCATGGTGCCAGACGTCGGGTGACAAGCGTCGGATCGTCCAGATTTCCTATGCGTATGGCTACATCAATCCGTTCCTCAAGCAAATCAATATACTTATCCTCAAGAACAACATTCGCACTGACTTCCGGAAATTGCTCAAGATAGCGTGACACAATCGTCCCAAGATGCATTTCACCGAAGGCAAGAGGGGCGGCGATGCGTAACAATCCCCGGGGAGTGGCCTGAATGTCACTGGCTTCCCTATCCGCGTCATCCAGAGCCTCGATAATCACTTTGCAGCGGTCATAATATCGCTGACCAGCATCCGTCAGGCTCAGACGGCGTGTAGAGCGCTGAATAAGCCGCACGTTTAAATCAGATTCTAAAGCACTGACATGTTTTCCTGCCATGGCAGATGAAAGCTTAAAACGTCTTGCGGCCGCAGCAAAACTGCCTTCCTCAACTGACGCGATAAAAATCCTCATACTGGTCAACTTGTCCATTACACGCACCATTCGATAATATGGCTATCGACTGCAAACACTATTGAGCCAATTATCATTTATAAGAACTGTAATTAACATTGTTTTAAACCATGAGGAGAATGAAATAATGAAAATTACAGTGAACGATACTGGTATTAATGTGCAGCAACATGGTCACGGCGAACTTGCACTGGTGTTCCTGCATTACTATGGCGGATCATCCCGAACGTGGCAGAGCGTGATAGCTCGGTTACCTGATCACTACCACACGGTCGCTATCGATCACCGTGGCTGGGGTTTATCAGATGCGCCGAAGTCAGGATACCGGATTGAGGACCTTGCCAGTGATGCTGAAGGCGTGATTGCCGCGCTAAAGCTCAAACGCTATATCCTGATTGGCCACTCAATGGGAGGGAAAGTTGCCCAATTAATGGCATCCCGTCGGCCTCAAGGCCTTGAAGGGCTCTTGTTAATTGCACCCTCTCCTCCTTCGCCCATGATGCTTTCTAAAGAAGATCGCGACAGGCTTACCAGTGCATATAGCAGTCGTGAATCAGTCGAGTTTGTTATCGACAATGTTCTGACGTCGAGGCCGCTTAGCCCGGCGCTCCGTGAGCAGGTCATTGAAGACAGTCTGAGCGCCAGTGCTGAAGCGAAAGCCGCCTGGCCCGACATCGCGATGCGCGAAGACATTACTAGTGAAGTTGCTTTCATTAATGTTCCGGTGAGAGTCATAACAGGGGAGCTGGACCGGGTCGATACGCCAGAAACCTTGGAAAGAGAGCTATTGCCTCGCATTCCTCACGCAGCAATGATGATGGTTCATGGCACAGGACATCTTTCGCCTCTGGAATCACCTCAAGAAATTGCAGGCTACATATCCAGTTTCGCCGCTTCGGTTGAGAAACGCGACACTGTCCATAGATCGCCAGTTGAAACCATTGCTGCATTTGATGAAGCATTTAATGGCGGAAAAATTGACGCATTAATGTCTGTTTTCAGTAATCGTGCAACGATGAGAATGCCCAGCAACGTTGTCATCGAAAGTGATCCCGTTGCATTGCGTATGGCTTTAAACACGTTGATAGAACCGAGGCCAATAATCAGAAACCGAATCCAAACTCTCATCCCTTCGGGTGACCTGATTCTTGCCATCATCAAATGGTCGCTTACTACAACGTCAGGTGATGGTACTCAAAAATGTGATTGCGGTATCGCTACACAGTTGATGGAACAAGGGGCGGATAAGGGCTGGCGGATACGCATTTCAAACCCGACTGGAATTATCTGAATGGTTAATGTCCGCTTTTGGCACACAGCGGACATTGGCCTGCCGTCAGTCCGCTGTGTGCCAAAAGCGGACGATCAAAGCATTAAAATGTATTAATTTTCCGGAAGCACTTTATAAAAAATGGAGCATATCGACTCATAATTATTTAAAGATTATAAATATCATCCGGATCTGATATCGGGCCGATATGCTTGTTAAGTTCTCACACTCATCTGTCTTTCAGTATCGATCACCCTTTCAGGGCCGAGCGGCCGTTCCATCTGGCAGGCGGGCGTTCGTCCATTCCGGGATATCCCCGAGCACCGGATATTTAGCGGCCTCTTTCAGATCAATATCAACGCCCAGCCCAGGACGATCGCTGAGATAAGCATAACCTCTGTCAATCTCCGGACAACCCGGGAACACGTCCATCAATGCTTCATTAACCGGCGTGTATTCCTGAATGCCGAGATTAGTGATGCTTAAATCAATATGGAGATTGGCGGCCACGCCAACTGGGGAAATATCACCCGGACCATGCCATGCAGTTCTGACACCGTAAAGTTCGGCAAAGGTTGCCAGTTTTTTCGCTGGTGTGATTCCGCCAATGGTACTGACATGACAACGAATATAATCGATTAAGTGATTCTGAATCAGTGGCTTCCACTCGTTTATCTGAGTAAAGAGTTCACCCATGGCAATCGGGGTGCTGCTCAGTGCACGCATTTTATCCAGCCAGTCAATGTTCTCTGGCGCAACCGGATCTTCAAGGAAAAATAGCTGATAAGGTTCGAGGGATTTTGCCATCTGAATTGCGGCAATGGGTGTGATTCTTTCATGCACATCATGGATAAACTCCACACCGAAGCCGAGCTTATTACGCAGATGATCAAACAAGCGCGGCACCGCACGCGCATAAGCATCAGGATCGAAATAAACCCCGTGCGTTTGCGTCCGCGGCGAAATTTTGGGCTGAATATTACGCGCTTTTGCCAGTTTACCAGCAATCAAACGCAGGTCGTCCGTTCCGGCTCCGCCGTACATGCCCATCTGGCAGCGGACGTATTGATAGCCCTCTTCCATGCGCTCGCGTATGTTGTCTTCGACTTCAATTTCATCAGCGCCGTCGCAGTGCCGGTATAGCGCCACGCCATCCCGACATTTTCCGCCAAGCAGTTCATACACCGGTAAACCGGCTACCTTGCCCTTTAAGTCCCAAAGTGCCATATCCACGCCAGACAGTGCATTATTCATCACCGGGCCATTGCGCCAGTAGCCACTTACCGCTGCAGATTGCCAGATATCCTCAATGCGGGCGGGATCTTTGCCCAGCAGGAATGGCTTCATATAATTGTCGATCGCCGCAGCCACTGCGTGGATACGCTGCGTAAACGTAGCACAGCCCAGACCGTACAAACCGGGCTCGCTGGTTTCAATTTTAACAACCACTAAATCAATGCCACCCGGCGCAGTCAGTATGGTCTGAACATTCGTAATCTTCAGCTGGCTCATAATAATCCTCAATGAGTTGTAAGATGTCCTACATGTTAAGTTATTTAAAAAAGCCCGGCGGGCTTTTTGTCAGGTTCAGTTATGGCGCACGTCTTCAATAGCATGCACGTTGTGGGTCATTGCACTGTTCAGGGTTTCAGTTGCCAGCCCGGCATCGCGGTTCTTCAACGCCATAAAGACTTTAATGTGGGCTTCAACGCTTTCCAGCGTAATCCCCAGCACGCGGTTGAGCTCTTCCAGATAGTGGACGTATATACCCTTCAGGGATTCCATCACGTGAATAAAAATGGAGTTATGCGATGCCTTCACAATTGCCAGGTGGAAGTCATAATCTGCCAGGGAATATTTTTTATAATCGTCCTTATTCACCAGCATACGGTTCAGCGCTTTTTCCAGCTCTTTGATGTCTTCATCGGTGGCATTTTGAACAGCCAGTTCTATGCAGCGGAACTCAACCGTCTGGCGAAATACCCGCATATGGTCAAATTCTTCCTGAGAAAGATGCAGGATCGGCTGATTATCATTGAATGCGCCGTACCGGGCCACATCCCGCGTCACGTAAGTGCCTTTGCCGTGATGCGTAACAACCACGCCCAGGTCCCTCAGTTTCTGTACAGCACTCCTTACACTCACACGACTTACCTGAAAAGTAGCCGTCAGCGCGGGCTCTGAGGGCAATTTGCAGCCCGGCTCCCAGACGCCATCCTGAATATTTTTCTTCATCTGTTCGTAGATTACATCCACGATATTATGCTTTGGCACACTTTCCAGCGTCACAATAAACACCTGCTTGTCCTACATGTCTGGTTTTGTAACGTTTATGGGAAAACAGCACAAGATAAATTTTTCCATAACAATATAAATCAACATCACGATTTTAATTTTTTTGATTATTTATCAGATGTATAAAATAAAAAACACCATAAATCCGCCCACAGTATTAAAGCAATATTTTGTGAAGCACACTGCATTTTGCTTTCAGGATAATTGCTGCTTTCCCTGACCTCACGTACAACAAAGGCAATCAACTTGTTAGTCATGTTACATGAGGAAATACAATGGACTCCCTTTTTAGCCTTACAGGCAAAACCGCACTGATTACCGGCTCCACTCGTGGCCTGGGATTAGCCTATGCTCACGGACTCGCTGAAGCCGGTGCCAGCGTCATCCTGAATGGCACGCGTCAGCAACACATGGATACCGCGCTTAGCGAGTTGCGGAACAAAGGCTACAACGCTTCCGGCTTTATCTTCAATGTTGCTAATGAAGAGGAGATTGAGAGCGTTTTCAGCCAGCTTGATGAAGCCGGTATTCATGTTGATATCGTGATAAACAATGCCGGTATTCAGTTCCGTAAGCCGATGCTGGAACTGGCGCTGAGCGACTGGCAACGTGTGCTGGATGTCAACCTGACCAGCGCTTTTCTGGTGGCACGAGCAGCCGCAAAACGCATGGTTGAACGTAACAGCGGCGGCAAAATTATCAATATAGGCTCCCTGACCAGCGAGGCCGCGCGCGCGACGGTTGCGCCTTATACAGCAGCAAAAGGCGGAGTTAAGCTTCTGACAAAATCCATGGCCGCGGAATGGGCTGTTCACAATATCCAGACCAACGGTATCGGCCCCGGTTATATCCTGACCGACATGAACGCCGCGCTGGTTGAAAACCAGGAATTCAATCAGTGGGTCTGTAACAGCAACCCATCCGGCCGCTGGGGCAAACCCGAAGAACTGATTGGCACCGCCGTCTATCTGGCGTCATCTGCTTCCAACTACGTTAATGGCCAGATGATTTATGTGGATGGTGGCTGGCTCGCCACGCTGTAGCGCGATTTATTACGCCCCGGAAATGTGGACACAACGTACCTTACTAGAAAAGTCATAAGAGGTCAGAACCATGAATCAGACCGTTGCAGGGATATTACCCACCAGACGCTGGGGGCGACTGATCCCAATAGCGTTCATCACCTACAGTCTTGCTTATCTCGATCGTGCCAACTACGGCTTCGGCGCGGCGGCTGGATTAGCTGAAGATCTCAACATCACACCCGGAGTTTCATCGCTGCTCGGTGCGCTGTTTTTTCTGGGCTACTTCTTTTTTCAGGTGCCAGGCGGAATTTACGCTGAGAAGCACTCTGCGAAACGGCTGATTTTCTGGAGTCTGATCCTGTGGGGCGTGCTTGCCGCCGCCACCGGCATGGTTCACAACGTAGCGCTGCTGGCTGCTATCCGCTTTTTGCTTGGCGTCGCTGAGAGTGTCGTGATGCCGGCAATGCTGATATTCCTGAGCCACTGGTTTACCCGTGAAGAACGTTCGAAAGCCAATACGTTCTTATTTCTGGGTAACCCTATCACCGTACTGTGGATGTCGATTCTCTCCGGCTATCTGGTTAATGCTTTTGGCTGGCGTGGCATGTTCATCATTGAAGGTGTACCGGCAATACTGTGGGCATTTATCTGGTGGGCAGTGTACGCCGATCGGCCAAAAGATGCCAAATGGCTCAGTGAAGATGAGAAACGCGCTGTAGAAAACGCACTGGCTGCCGAACAGCGGGCAATCAAGCCGGTTAAAAACTACCGTGAGGCGTTCCGTTCACCCAAGGTTATCGCCCTGGCATTTATTCACTTCTTCTGGAACATCGGTATGTACGGTTTCATTATGTGGCTGCCGTCCATTCTTAAAACAGCCTCAGGCATGGGTATTGTCGCCACCGGCTGGTTATCGGCCGCACCTTATCTGCTCGCCGTACCACTGATGCTGGGCGCATCCTGGTTCTCTGATAAATACCAGCAGCGTAAGTCAATTGTAGTGACTTTCCTCGGCCTTGGTGCGGTGTGCTTTATAGCGTCATTCACGCTGGGCGCTTCGCACTTCTGGATCTCCTACACGCTGTTAGTTATCGCCGGTGGCGCAATGTATACCCCTTACGGTCCTTTCTTTGCCGCGATTCCTGAAATGATCCCACGTAATGTGGTTGCGGGTGCGATGTCTTTTGTTGTCTGTTTCGGAGCACTGGGTTCCTTTGTCGGGGCATGGATTGTCGGTTACCTGAACGGTCTGACAGGCAGTCCGGCAGCATCCTATGTGTTCATGGGGGGATCGCTGGTCGTCGCCGTGCTGCTGACCACGAGAACAACATTTAACAGTAAATCCGACGCGTTAGCGCGCCCCTCAAATGTTTACTGATGCAGGTAAATTCATGATCACGAAACCCACGAGAGCACGTTTCTCGGTGCTGACCATGTTGTTTATTGTCACCGCCATCAACTATATGGATCGCGCGAACCTGTCCGTCGCAGGCTCGCATATTCAGGGCGAATTCGCCCTGTCAGCCACGCAACTGGGTCTGCTGTTTTCCATGTTTACCTGGTTTTATGCCATGAGTCAGATACCGGTCGGCTATCTGCTGGATCGGATTGGCTCGCGCTGGCTTTACGGTGGCGCCATTGTTCTGTGGAGCGTATTCACGCTGCTGATGGGCTTTGCGTCACACAATCTTTTCACCACGGCAAGCGCCTCTTTTATGATGTTACTGGTGTGTCGCGCGCTGGTCGGCATGGCAGAAGCGCCCTCCTTCCCTTCCAACACTAAAATTATCGCTACCTGGTTCCCGGATCATGAGCGTGCGCGGGCAACCGCAACCTATTCCAGCGCACAGTATATTGGTCTGGCGCTGCTTACCCCGGCCCTGTCTTTTGTCGTCAGCACATGGGGCTGGGAGATGTCTTTCTATCTCTCCGGTGTGGTGGGCATCATCTTTGGCTTTTACTGGCTGATTGCCTATCGCGATCCGCAGCACAGCCGCGCAGTTAATCAGGCCGAACTTGACATCATCCGTAACGGCGGCGGTTATGGCTCTGCCTCGCAAAACACCCTCAGCCGGATTAACTGGCACTCGGTGCGCTACATCCTGCGCCAGCGCACTACGTGGGGTTTGTTTATCGCACAGTTTGCCGCCTCCTCAACGCTCTATTTCTTTCTGACCTGGTTCATTGTTTATCTTGAAAAAGGCTTACATCTGTCGATTGATAAAGCGGGGATCGGGGCAATGTTCCCGTATCTGATGGCAATGGCGGGCGTGCTATGTGGCGGCACCCTGAGTGACATGCTGCTTAAACGCGGCCGCAGTAAAACCTTCGCCCGTAAACTGCCTGTAATGGCAGGCATGCTGCTGACCTGTTCGATAGCCCTGGTAAATTACTTTCAGGACCAACCGGTGATCGCTATTGGCATCCTGTCTGTCGCCTTTTTTGCCAACGCCTTTTCGAACCTTGGATGGGTGGTGTGTAGCGACGTCATTCCTCGCCACCTTATCGGCACCATTGGGGGATTCCTGAATGTCTTTGGCAACCTTTCCGGTATTGCCAGCCCGATTATCATTGGCGTGATCCTGCAACGCACGCAGAATTTCCAGTATGCGATGTGGTATATCGCCGCTGTTGCGCTAACGGGTTTCCTCGCCTATCTGTTCCTGGTTGGCAAAATCGAGGTGATCACGCCACCGGACGAGGGAAAAAGCAGTAACGAAGAAAACACCTTCAATACTCCATCAAATGTGCAGGGATAAGTTATGCAGAAAAAAAATGTGAAAGCCATCATGGTTCAGGGTGTGCGTGATGTATATGTGGATACTCAGACCATCAGCTGGAATGAAGAACAGGTGCTGGTACGGGTAGAGCGCGGCGGGATTTGCGGTTCGGACATTCACTACTTTCAGCATGGTAAAGCCGGAATGTCGGTGCTTAAATCGCCGATGGTATTAGGTCATGAATTTGTTGGCGTCGTCGAACATGCGCCAGCCGGGAACGCTCTTAGCATCGGTCAGCGTGTTGCCATTAATCCTTCACAGCCGTGCCAGCAGTGCGGGATTTGCCATAGCGGCAGACAAAATCTTTGTCGTTCGATGCGCTTTATGGGCAGCGCGCAGTTCTTCCCTCATGTGAACGGCGGCTTTGCCCAGCACGTGGTGGTAAGTCCGCAACAGTGCATACCTTATGCAGCACACGCCGAGGCTAAAATCATCGCCTTTGCTGAGCCGCTCGCTGTATGTATTCACGCGCTGAAACAGGCAGGTAATCTAACAGGCAGCCGCGTTCTCGTCACCGGCGCCGGGCCCATTGGATGCTTAATCATTGCTGCTGCACTGGCTTCGGGCGCAACCGAGGTAATTGCCACTGATATCAGTCAGCGCTGCCGCGATTTAGCATTAAAAATGGGCGCTTCAGCCGCACATGACCCGCGTGATGAGACAATCAGTGCATCCTGGGAAAAAGAGGGTGGAGTATTTGATGTCTGCTTTGAGGCTTCGGGCGCCCCTGCAGCTATCGCCTCTGTAGTGGCTTACACACGCCCGGCCGGTGTTATCGTTCAGGTGGGTATGGGAGCGGCTGAGGTAAATTACCCTATCGGCCCGTTACTGGTGAAAGAGATCCAGCTTCGGGGTTCGTTCCGCTTCATTGATGAATTCACGACCGCGGTAAGATGGCTGGAGTCCGGTAAAATAGATCCGCTAGCGCTCCTTTCAGCAGAATTCAGTATGGAAGATGCCGTCGCTGCACTGGAGATGGCTTCAGATAAAAATTGCGCGGCAAAAGTACAGCTGACGTTCTGACAAAGTGGCCCAACCCTTCCCGTCATGGCAGCCGGAAAGACCGGGCGTACAGCTTATTACTCTGACATTTTCTGACACCGGCAATCATCAATTTCCGGTGAACGCTCATAGCGGACCTTGCACCCAGCCAGTCCGCTTTATGCCAGAAGCGGACATTAATGGATAAGACATTCAAAGCAAATATGGCACTGCGAAAGGGTTATTAGCTGAAAGCATAAGGAAAGATGTGCAGCATGTTGGAGGCCAGAGGATACATTCCCAGACCGCGCGTGGACGTTTTAAGCTCATCTAAAGACGCCCCTTCCGCAGGCATTTTCCCTCCCCACACTACGACGCCTTCAGGTATCGTGGCCGGTCGACTGGTCTTTTCATCGGCTATTTCCAGGGTCTCTCCGTTGCCGAGCGTGATGATCAATGATGACACGTCAACGTCATGCATTGTCCCATCTTTATTCTTTAACTTTACTTGCATCTGAACCTCTCTTGCACTGCCTTTTATCTAAGCCTGTAAAAGCTCAGTGTTTATTTTCAAGCGTAAAACATAATATGCCTGAAGAATATGATAAATATCAACAGAATAAGAAATCATACTCTGTCAATAGGGGAAATAACGGTTTAAAACATCTTCCGGAAGCATCTTAATCAACAGGGATGTGAGGGTTCTGACTTCTTCTGTATTCAGCCTTTCGGTAATTTTCATTGGTAAATTGACCATGCCATCTCTTTCAAAATCGATGCAGAGTTGATTGCCTTTATCGGTCAGACTAAGACGAACGTACCTTCTGTCATCAGGATCGGGCAGTCTGATCACGACCTTATGACGCACCATTCTTTCAAGCATACGGTTCAGTGAGCCGGAATCAATCCCCATATGTCTGATCAGCTCAGCGGGTGTGGTGAGGCCTTTATAAATACCCATAAGGACTTTCAGCTGCGAAGGACTGATATCTTTATCAATTAAATACTCTTCTAAAATCTTATCTTTATGGCTGTTTACCGCATGAATTAACAGACCTATTGGATAGCCAGCCTGATGATGATTATTATCCATACGCCCCCTCTGCTTATCCGAAATTTTTATCTGCGCGAGCCATCAGCAAATAATAAAATGCCACATAGCGCAATAATCTGCAGCAAAGAAGAAATTGCTAAAATTTTCAAACCAGTTAAAGCTGACGACCCGGCAGATAATGACATTACTTAGCTCAAATGAGGATTTTTCACAACTACGGCGTTATTGATAGCGTAAACATCACATTTCCCTTTGCCTTTATCGTGTTTTCTGCAGCTTTCGAGAGCATAATAAGCGGCATCCTCAGCCGTCCTGTTTTTGTAAGAAACGCCCCATGCGCCATCATCACTGACGGCAAAAGCCTTTTCATATTGCATCGCAGCAAGATAATCCTTAAACCCTTTTACTCCCTCTTTATTATTGAGGTAGGCAGGTTGTGATAATTGAGCCTGTGGAATATCCAGTATTTCTTTATAAGGCAGCCCTCGACCTTTGAGGAAAAGCGACACTTCAGGCCACCAGAATTTTTCAGGTGCTGAATCCATCACGACATGCCCGTTATCGGAAAAAGGTGGAAAGATGTGTAACCTGGCCAGGTTGTTATTTTTTGAATAGGCTGAAAAAAAGGCTTTAGCGAAATTGGGTGGGAAGAAATGGTCATTCTTTGCATAGAGCCAAAGAGAGGGAATTTTAGCGCTCCTGCCATAATCTGAAAATGCTTTGAGCAATCCGGGCTCATCGCACACAGATTTTCCGTCCTTACCCCCCCGTCCTCCGGCAAAGTTGATCACAGCCTTCACACCGCCAGGATTAACAGAACCCGCTGAGATTACTGCGAATCCACCCGCCGACATTCCAACTAAAATAGCCTCATCAGGCGATGCCCACGGGTATTCTTTGATTATGCCAAGCGCAGCCAGGATGTCTTTCTTGTCCCGCATGCCTGCGATTTCATGATTTGGCTCTTCACAGGAGTCCCCACGGTATTCCGCCGCACCACTGGAATAACCATACCCTTCCCGTAGCACAGCGACTGCTGCATAACCGTGCCTTGCGAAAGCAATCGCCGTTGATGAAAGATAATTCGGATTCATTGTCCAGCGATCAAACTCAGCCGTTCCGACTGTGCCGTGTGTGATTAATGCAACGGGCAAATGCTCCTGACCTGCGGGACGGGTCACGAACGCATCCAATACTGCAGGTTGACCATCACTGAGGGTTACATTGAGATAAAATGGCTCCCTTATAAGCCCTTCCAGCTGCTGGTTGTGCGAGCCTGTATCAGAAAAACTGTAAGATGAAAAAAGAAGGAAAGTCGTGAAAACCGATACTTTTTTGATGTTTTCTAAAGACATTGAGATCATTTAAAGATATCCCCTGTGAAGAATCTGAATTGCACGTTTAATTTTATAAATGACGCAGGCTGTCATACTGGTGTCACATTCATTATTTCCTTAAGCATCATTGCCCCATCTGAATATCAATCCCGTATAAACCCGAGAGTGGATAAACAATAAATACATAACTATTTATAAATTTATCAGGATAATTTCAGCCGTGCGTGGCGATCAATTTTTCAAGTAACACGATTTCATTCCTTAACATTTCTACATCCTCATCAAACGCATACTCTGCCTCGACAGCGTTCATTCCCTTAATACAGCTACTCAGGGTAAGCTGAGTGTTGTAGAGCTGCACAAGCCATGTTACCGGCATTTCCTCTGTAAACCGCATTGATAAAATACCAGCAATTTTCTCAATGTCAGTCCGCAACAGCTGGAGCCGGAGAGCACTACACTCATAAACTTCTGTATTCTGAGGTTGTGAGATCATGCCTTCAAAATGCGTCAGTGCACTCTGAAAACTCTCCAGGACTTTATTTAAAAGCTGCTCCACTTCAGTTTCTTTACACATTCCACCTCCCGCACAGGCCGAATGAGATATTTAACGCTTCCTGAAAGAACCTGCGCCAGACAGATAAATTCAGAGACTGCTTTATTTGTGAATTTTTTATTACGTATTTAACGAAGAATTGACTTTACAGGAACAGCAAGTAACTAATGGTTACTACTGATCGGTCAGAGACTTTTAACATGAAAACTAATTTATGTACACTTTTTTTATGTGCAGTGTTGCTTACGCAAATTTTTATTATTTACAGGGAAACCCTTTCCGCAGTCATGAAAGTTTATATAAGTTTAGTAGAGAGCTATTTATCTATTATTTTCAGTAACATATGATCTCTGTCATATTGATATTTTCAGAGGCATCCTGTTTCATTGAATTTATAATCCGTTAATCAGGAGACTAACCAAGTCAGCGGATAAGTGGTGAGATACATTCGAAGGAAAGCATTCCTTGAATTCTAAAATGTTACACTGAAAATAAAAAAAATTATCAAAGATTTGAAGGTCATGGAGCAGCGAGGATGACTTTCCCGTTGCGCCTGAGGAGCAGTGTTAAGCACTTCATTAATAACAAACAATACTGAACGTTGCCTAAACAATTTTGATTGAATCCGGTGCGCATCTCGAAGCCATAGCTACAAAGATTTCGCATTTACAAATGTCATAAAACTAATTAACTTTTACATTTACACGAATGACATAAAAAAATTATTGGTTAAGTATAAAGTAAAAAAATCAGTACTTTTCCCATTACATTTGCCATGTAATTGAGCTTAATTTGCCTGCAGGACCTTCTGCGGCCTGGCTTCTGAATGTGCCACTTTGATATTCAATTCAGCGGCAGGAAAACGTTTATTGCTTAAACACCTAATGTTTTTATACTTAATGGTTTATGCACAAACATAATGCATTTTTACAGCTTCAGAATTTAATCATAGTGGCTTAACCTGACGCTATCCCCCAGCGTGAACTGTCTTTTATCTTTGTCTCAGAAGAGGCCCGTTTTGAATAATAGTCTGTCATGCCGTCTTGTTTCACCTCAGCCAGGCTTTGAAGGTAAGCAAGGTCTGAAATATTACGTGGGGGTTTCCAGAGAAACTACCGGTTCCTCACATCTTCATATGCAACTCGCTACGATACCCCCTTCAACTCAGGGCAAGGCTCACCTTCATGAAAATCATGAAACCGCGATCTATGCATTGCAGGGAACGACCAGAATAAGATTCGGGGAACGGCTTGAAAACGAACTCGAGGTCCCAGAGGGCAGTTTCCTGTACATCCCAGCAGGTTTACCACATTTACCTTTTAACACCAGTGACTCTACCGCCACGCTCGTAATTGCCAGAACCGATCCCTCTTAGCAGGAAAGTGTCACCCTCTTACCTGAGCTGGATATTAACCTGATCAAATGAGACAGGTCAGACCCTGTCCCATTTCCCGTCGCTGACGGACTTTCGTTGGGTCAGCTTTTACACTAACTTGTGGCATCTATTCTGGCCCTGAACCCGGCAAAGCTGAGCTGTTTATCGCGGAATCTGAAAAGTATCGAACAGATGCAGTGGGATCTTCCTCCGGGGCCCGGGTGGCAGCAGACAGGATAGGAGGAAATGAGAGGAGCCAACCCCTGGGGTATCTCATCTATTTCTAACGTACCGAGTTGCAGATTTTTTTGCAGGTGCACTGTCTATTCAGCAGATTGATTTGTCGGCCTGTTCATCATGAAGAAATCGTGTCTGGCGTTTGTGTATTCAGGTACTGCTGGTCAGTCATATCGTCAGCTGAAGCCCGCAACGCAGAACTGTAATTCTGTCAGCAGCCCAGGCAGTATCTCATGCAGTGTAAACAAAGACTGAACATCCGAAGCAGAATCGCTTTATGGGCTAATCATCAGCGTTTTCCATCAGGGTGACCATTGCTCCGCGGTGAGCTTCAACCATTCGGATGTAGCGCATGACAGTCTGGGTCTGCGTCCAGGTACCTTCCTGCATGATCTGTGCAATGGATATTCCTTTTCTGGCCATATCCTGTGCGGCGCCGACGCGGGCGCTGTGGCCACTCCAGCTTGCATAGCGACCTTTATTGGTTTCAAAAGCCTTCGTCTCACCCGCAGCCTGACGGGCACGACGATAAATATCTTCCAGGCAGGGTGCGCTCATGGGGGCTTCCGACACGCTGACAATACGGTTAGATCGATGAACAGGACAGAAGATAACAGCGTCAGGTTCGCCGGCGAGACCCGCAGCGGTGATCCATTCGCTCAGCCTGCCGGATGATTTCGCACTGAGGGCCTTAACGATGCCTCCTGACTGCAGGATGGTTTTGGTCCAGCCAACGTCCAGAATGATACGCCCGTCTGCTGCACGGGAGATATCCCTGATGCGCAGACGGGAAAGTTCGCTCATGCGCAGAAGGGTACTGTAAGCAACATGCATAAACGCCAAGTCGCGCAGCTGCTGCAGGCGAGGGGAATGACTCCATACTGTATCCAGCCGGTTAAGGTCCGGCCGGCAGAATGGCGCCGCCTGCCCTGTGCGCTCTCCTGACATGACCGCGGTGCGGTTTATCTTCTTCCTGGCGCGCACGACTTCAGTCGCAACCGTTGGTGGCACCAGCCCGGCGTTACGGTGTAACATTGATATCAGCGCCGCGTGCACCGAAATGGTGGAGGTCGAACGCCCGATGGCCTGCAGGTGAAACAGGTAGTCCTGCATATCATCCGGTGTCATTGGCAGAAAGGACCGGCGATTCTCCTGCGACCAGCGCCAGCAGATCCGCATCACGCTCAGCAGCTGACGCCACGTATTGGCCGAAAAGGCCTCCCGATTGCGGACGAACGCGGCCAGTTTCGCAGTGAGATCATCACCGGTGCTGCCGCTAAGAGTCACACCTGTAAAACCGGAGATATTGTTCATATTTGCTCCATTTACAACGGTTAACTGAAAGGCAGCGCTACGTGAATTCTGAGAAAGAAGCAGGGGCAATGCCCGTCAGATTTTACGTAGCGATGCCTGATTTTCGACCATCTTCGAGAAGATGTCGTTCAGCCGCCCGCCATCCAGAACGCCGCCGTTTCATATAAATGGCAGTAAAGTTCAGGATCCAGCGTTGATCCTCATCATACAGGGTTTCAGAAGCCCTGTCTGGCCTTATATAAGTATAATTATATAAGGCCAGTATTTAAGGAGATGTCTGCTCTGGAAGGGAATTGCGATGCCATTAGTGTCATTATAAGGTCAATTATATTTATTTCTTAGGACTACTCTAGCGTAAAACGACATGTCAAAATTTCATGCTGTTGAAAAATGATGACGTCATTAAAAATTAATTTTCAATTAGGATAGATCATAAAAATTATTGAAATTATAAATTTATCTCTATTCAAGATCATCCATTTAAATAAAAAAACATCATATGCGCGAAAATAAAGGCATTATGGATTTTATTTTCATTAATTCTTGTTAAGTGATAGATTAAGAACTCCATCTGTTAAATTATTTATTTTGATAGTTAAAATTTTTTTACTACCTCATTCATTGAATATATTAATTAAAAATTAGTGACAATTAGCAGATTATTTAATATTATATGAAATTAAATTGATTCGGGATATGATAATAATGATTAAATTTGTGTTAAACACTCCTAAAGGTGGCGTTGGGAAAACAACTACTGCCACAAACATTGCACTCCTCTTGGCTCGTAATGACTTTCGCGTTTTAGCGGTTGATCTTGCAGGAGGGCTTTTAATGAGCCAAGCATTAGAAGCCTGTCCAGAATTTAGCCAACCAGGAAATAATCGTATTTTACAAATTGAAGGGCAAAGTATCCCGACGACTTTTCGCGGTTCAAATAGTTTTGATTTCGCAGTATTAGATACAGATGATAGTTTTACCGTAGCTGAAGACTTATTATTAGGTACGCGGACTGGATGGAGAGTAATATCTCCTGTTGATCCATATGATAAGGTCGGGTTAGAAAGAATACCTAGAGAAATTAGAGCGATAACTCTTACTGCAGTTCTTACACCAAGTGATTTAAAATTATCAATCGTTACAAATATGGCTCATGGAGGTAATATAAATGATGGTTATGAAAAGCTATCTGATGAATTGGAGAAAAAAAGCATCATAAGTTTATTGAGCAACATCATTTTGCCACATGGAAATTCTCAAGGTCTAAGCTCTATAATTTTACTGGACGATCATGCTTATCGGGAAGCATTAACCGAATTATTAAGAAGTGTAGGAGTAGTTTTATGACATTCAAAAAAACAAAAATCGAACGTAGCTCTGCGTTGAAAGCCACCGAAGCATCTCTTAGAAACATAAAAATTTGTTTTAACCAAAATTCAATTAATGAAAATTCTTGGGATAATTTTGAAAAGATATTCTCAACTAAATCAAGAGTTTTTTTAATTAAACAATCTATATTTTTTTTATCTGGTTATCTTTCTAAATCAGAACAGGGTTACATTGATCAACTTAAATATGACAAAGTTTCTTCTGTTCTTGGAATGATACAAAACCATAGCAACTTTGAGACTAAGAATGATGAAAAAAATGCATTAAGTTTTTCTGTTCCACAATGGCAAATTGCTTTGGTAGCGAGTTCACTTCCACCATGCAAAAATACAAATGAATTTATTAAATTTAGTTTAGAAAAATCCCATTCTATTATATTGGATTTTTTTAAAAAAGGAGAAATGTGATGGGGCTATTAGAAGAAAAGTTGGTTGAGCGTTTACTTGATACAAGTCCCAAATACAAACGTGACACAATGGAACAAACCATACGCGATCTTCTTGGAGCGAGTCGACTTGAGCAGGTTACAGGTCTTCCAGCCAGAAGGGGGGGGGCTGACGGGGGAATTGATGGAATATTAGATGTGATACATATAATTCAAGGAGTTCCCTATCAAAAAAAGGCAGCATTAAATGTAAAAGTAAGAAATAGTGATTTTTCAAGAGAACAATTGGGCGGTTTTCTACTAGACATGGATCGAGAAGGGATCTTTGTTGGAATAATCATAACTGCCAAATTTCTTACACCAGATGCTCTAATTGAATTGGTTAGAAAAAATGTTGAAGGTTACGTTTATTTAATCCATATAAGATTAACCGACGTCCTTGCAGGAAAGATAATCGCACCAGATATTCTTATTGATGGGAGGTCGCTAAATGCTGTATTATTAGAAAGGATAAAAATTATGTTAGTTTAAGATTACTTTAAAAGTATAAGTTTTTTTATATTAAATTTCCTGAGAAGAAAAAATTCAAAAGCATCAGGAAATTCAATTGAATCTATTTTCGCTTTGAGAATTTAGTTATTTTCCCTTGCTAAATATTTACCTCAGTAGGACCTAAATTTCATACTCTTATTTTTCTGGGAGATCTCTGCTGATGTTGGTGACCATGTCGAACAAAGAACTTTACCGTGTTCTCTTTATATGAAGTCAGATAATGTTAATCCAAATCAACCGAGATCAACTGCTGTATTTCATACTTTAATCGTTTCAATATGTTACCAGGTATAAGTGCAAGAGAGCCTGGTCTGATCCGGCCGGCGCCGCTTTTTCATAATCTTATTTCCTACCAGTAACTTACACTATTTACTGCGCCCTTAAGGCGCCGCGGTTCGCGCCTTTTTATTTACGGCAGCCCAGGTTATTCTCCGTATACGGGATAAAAGCCGGAAATCCGATCCTGACCGGATCCCGTCCGGATCGCTTTATTCCCGTGGTTTTCGCTGGACAGACAGGGGAAAATACGTTCCATACCGCCAGACAACGAAGATTGAAAGTTTGGGTACTTTGCCCCGCGAACTGATGCAGAATTCACGCAGCGACGTCACTGGTCACAATCTGACCATTTCGGGTGCCGCGCGCTACTTTGACTACGAAAGTGCGGTGGCCCTGCGAAATCTGGCCGCCGCCTATGGCACCGACATGCCCCGTTACCTGCTCGCCCCTGAGGTGGCCGTGCTGCTGTCGAAGGTGCCTGATCTGAAAAAGCGGCTGTTCATCGATACCCTGTGGAACACCGGCGGGCGCCTGAACGAAATTCTGCCGCTGACGAAGGAAGACTTTGTGCTGGACGATCCGCTGACCGGCGCCCCGCTTTCCTCGCCGTTCGTGGTGCTGCGCACGCTCAAGCAGCGAAAGCTTGAGGAGGCCGCACGCAGCCGCAGCCGCCGGCGCGGCCGCCCGACGAAGGAAGAGCAGCAGGCGGAGCGGGAAACCGAGGCGGAGATACGCGAGAACCCGCCGCGCGCGGTGCCGCTCACTGATCCGGGATTTGCGCAGCGACTGAGGGAGTGGTTTGCGACCGCGCAGCAGCCGGCCGGCGCCCGTCGGTAGGATATTAAAAGTGAGGACACGGCGCGCAGCTGGATAAGTCAGGCCGTGGCGGCGGCCGCGCGTGACGTTTTCCATCCGGCCGGTGACACCGAAGACGTTCCGGGACTCGTTTGCGATGCACCTGGTGCAGCACCAGGTCCCGCAGAAGGTGATCCAGACCCTGATGGGCCACAAGGATGCGAAGTCCACCGAGTGGTATACGCGGGTGTTCGCGCTGGACGTCACGCGCCAGCTTGGGGTGCGGTTCTCCATGGATGCGGATGAGGCCGGCAGGCTGCTGCTGCCGCGCTGAATCTTAAAGCGCGGCTCTGCGGCGGTCTCAGGTCCGGAAGGGACGCATCAGGGTTTCCGGAACAAATGTGATGTTACCGCGCGCCCGGGAGCATGCCACATAAAGTTTGTTACGGGACGCCGCCGGTAACGTACTAAGTGTCTGACTGGTAAAAAGGGTCCAGTGCGATGACCCGAGCACAATGCAGACGTCCTGAAAATGATCCAATCCTTTGCTGGCTCCCCAGTTCATTGAATAACAGCCGTAGCGATGATGTTCCCTGTAGAAGAGTTTGATAACTCCGTTATCCTGATGCAGGGCTGCTGCCCGGCCACGATCGCTTACAGTTTCAATCAGGGTCGCATGCAGGCTGTGTGCTTCAATGCCGATATTCAGGTACGAGGATATAAATGTGCAGACAGTCTGTGAACAGCGCCACGTCTTGCTGAGCCTTTCCCTGTCAGGCATAAGGCCCGCCGCGCGAAAACGCGCTTCATAACGATTGATATCCTCATGTAGCGTACCGTTGGTATTGCCGTCCCGGCTTGTGTCAAACGTATGCTGATAAAAGTCGCCCGCCAGCAGTACTGACACTTTTGCCGCACACAACTCCAGTAAAAAATTGAAGTCGTGTCCGGCGAAGTCCTGGACTTCATCAATCAGTAACTCATCAAAGTAACGTTCGATACGGGCCCGGATCGCCGGCATCATTTGGCGATACATTAGCAGCAGCGAGAGTCGGTTATGATATATACGCCCTGCCTTGTCCTGAAAATGTAAACGATGTGAACGTGGGAGTTTCAGCCTTGGCTGCTCAAAGCTCAGCCCGCGTGTACCCAGCTGTAGCTGCAGCAGGGGCCGGGTGCAGAAGCCGTGCAGGAACTCAAACCACGTCATGATGCGGATCCCGTCAGGAAGGAAACCAAACCTGCTGATAACTTTTGTTCTCAGGTGCCGCTCATTATTAACGGTGTGCGTCAGGATCAGAGTCCGGCTGCGCTCGGTGAGGCGCTCTGTAAGCAGCGTGGTTTTTCCGGAGCCGGCAACGGCAAAGATTACGCGCTTATCCATTCTATTGCCTCACGAATATATACGGGTACCGAGAGAGTATCACCATGCTCCTGCAGCAGCTTGAAGGCCGCTTCGGCCTTACTCGCCAGCATATATTCCTGCACGGTCAGCGCACGCCTTGAGGCTCCAAACGATGTCTCACACAGCGCGCTGTTGTCCCGGTAGAGACTGATTTCAAACGTAGACCGGGCGTTATCTTCTTCTGCAAATATCCGCGTGTCCGCACACAATACTCCGGCATACCGATCGATGCAGTTCTGCTGATAGTTTCCGTCATTATCGCGCAGCGCCGCCACACGGTTACCCAGCAGCTGCGCTATCTCAAGATAGCGCCGGAAGCTTGTGCCGCCGATCGCAATAACGTGGACGTTGTCATCCTCGGGCGCTCTGCCGGTGAGCCTCCTGTAAAAGGCCTCAATAAGGATGAACTCAGCATCGCCTTCCACCAGAATTACCTTTCGTGACAGAGCGAACTCCAAAATATTGTTATCCGGCGCTTTCATGAAAAAGTTGGCGGTTTCTTCAGACAGATCCCGCAGCATAACGGGCCGGTTTTTACCGAGCAGAATGGCGGAACGCAGGTTCAGACGTGAGGAAATGTGGCTGCTGTGCGTAGCCACGAACAGCTGAGTCTGGCGCTCCATGGCCAGCTTGCTCACGAGCTTTTTCATGCTCACGTGGCTGAGATGATTCTCCGGCTCCTCAAGCAGCAGCGCATGCAGTTCACCCTGCTCCTCCCGCCGGCGCAGCGCAAATTCAGTCTTAATCAGGCACTGCCTGCCCTTACCGCGGTTGCGGATGGATATACCTTCCTCCGTAATGTCCAGGTTCGCTTCCAGCCCCGCTTTTACGCCTGACCTGACGCTGAACTGGTAGGCGTCCAGTGCGCTATTGACCCCGGACAGGTGTTGCTCCCTAAAATGGTTTTTCTGCTGCCGCCAGGTGCTCTCCAGCCGGTAGCGATCGGCCAGTGGGACGCTGACGCCGTAGACAGCACGCGTATACTCGTTCGCCGCGTGATCGCTGTCTATGCGCGCGCTGTCGAGCAACATATGACGCATATATCTTCGGAAGCCGGCATAATGCGCGCCCGAAAACGTACTGAACTTTACGGCGTAATATTCATAGGGAAAATTCAGCGGATCTTGATCCAGCACCTGGCGGATATCCTGACCGTATTCGTTCAGCATGGGGGCGATGTGCATTCTGAGACCGTCAGCATCCCTTTCGGAGAGGTTCTGGCGCCCGTTAAGATCAGGATTACCGCCAGGGCTGAGAAAGACGTCTGCAATGAGTTCCGGCAGTAGATCGGCTCGCCGCTCGCCCGCCTGAAAAACGGCCACAGCGTTCTGTGACAGCAGGGATTCCACACCCAGCGCCTCTACCCGATGCCTGCTGTCGCTGAGAACCAGATCCAGCGCGAGCAGAATGCTGCTTTTACCGGATTCGTTGTCACCGATAAGCACGTTTCTGCCCGGCTCAAAGTTAAGCGTAAGAGAATCAAATTTTTTAAAGTTTCGGAGCATCAGGCTCGTGATGACAGGCATGATTTCTTCCAGAGTCAGGATCGCCGGAAGCTTGCTTCTCAGCCGATCGGTTCCGTTTCCCGGGCAGCGCGACGCTGATTAGGCCAGAATTTGCCGCCACGGATGCACCCCGGTCGTCACGGGGTTAACTGCATGCTCTCAGGATAATGCCATGTATTCAGACGTAATTGCGTGAACAGGCTCATTTTCCGGCCATCTGATTTAGGAGAGGTGCCCCACTGCTAAACTTCATGGGTCCGACGCCCGGAGTAAACCAATCGTGCAGGGCAAGGCATGACTTTCATGCGACATTTCACACTCACTGCTAGGAACGACCCGTTCTGGATGTGTGCTGGAGGGAACTCGTGAATTTAGTGATGTGCGCTAGCGGGAAGGAACGTTCTGAGAAGGCGTGTGTGCTGGCGGGAACGTCCGGAGTGTGAGCAGATTCAGTGTGCGCTGGCGGGAAGCGGAGGGTGCCAGACGTAATAAATGTGTGCTGAAGGGATCATCCAGCCTGAAGATGCAAGCATATATCGCCTGAGGGGCCAGAAAAGGCCCCGAGGTAAAAGATTTTCAGGACGGGCAAGCTAAATAGGCTGAAAACGTGCGCGCTTAATGGACAAAATTTCCCACCAGCACACACTTTTCAAGCGCCAGACACGAGCGCTGCAAGTTACTGCCCGTCAGCACACATTATAAAGACGTTGGGTTATCTTTACCCGCCAGCACACATCATAAAGCGCCGGGCACGTTTTCTCCCAACAGCGCACATTTATACGTCTGGAGGCTTCAGTTTTGGATTACGCTTGTGAATTATAAGGTAATTTTCACGTTCCTTGCGTACTAGCGAAAATTCCAGATAACTAATTTTCTTGAGCTGCTCTAGCGCTTTTTTGATAGTGCGGTTCTGTTCACTGACGGAGCTGTTGAGTGAAAGACGTTCACGAAGCCGCGAAAACCCAACGGGCACAGGGTTTGCCGGCAGACTTTCTATAAAGGTGTAAATTGCCTGCGCAGCTTCCTTCTTGGGAAGAGCTTTAATCGCGTGCTGCTGCAGCAACACACGATAATCCAGCTGAAACAGCTCCCAGAGCTTTTCATCAGCTTCAAGCTGAACGATATCTTTATCCGCATCAAAATAGCCCGTTTTCAGGAGGCCGGTCTGATAGCTTCCACGAACGTCCTTACCACGTTTAAAGGAGACTGATTTGTTACGAAGCTTACCCAGTGATTCATGTATCGCATTACGTAAACGGGCGTCTATGCGCTTTGATGAAAATCCACATCCCTTGGCAAATTCTGAAAATTTCAGCTCTATGGTGTTTGAATGGAGACCATACTTGCTGAAAGCATAGATGACGCCGATCCAGACCTTGAAGTCACAATCCATATCAAGCCGGGGCCCGGCTATATTAATGTTGTCATATCCTTCAGCCCGGGCTATCTCAAGCTGAGAAAACAACTCAGAGGCATCGACAACGTTATTTTCACCCTGAGATTTCGTTGGCTTGGGCACGAATACGCCCAGCCGCATGAGTGCAACAGGCTGAACGGTATTGTTAGAATTAACTGTGAGCTGTTTTTCCTTACTGACCATATCACTATACAGCGCATCGCCTATAAATGATTTATCTTTCATGGCCTTACCTAAATCCCCCTCACAATTTACGCTGCTGTGGATGTTTCATGCTGCTATCCCGCCAGCACACACGATACATCCCTCCAGCACACATTACCACCCCGCCAGCACACATCTTATTCCCGCCAGCACACACAAATATCCCGTCAGCACACATCGGGATCGCCAGTTTCGTCAGACACAGCAAGGCCTGCAGGGATCCGGGATCTCTTTGGTACTATAAGGATCTGACTGGATACTATATTGGATCGGGCCTGTGCATTTGTGGATAAAACAGGTTGGCCCGGATACAACTGGCCTAACGCGCCTTCGGCTTGTTCAACCGTTGCGCAGCCCACAAAAAATTTGTGAACTGCGCAACGGTTATAGTTAAACCGACTGAGCTTATTCAAATAACTGCTCTGGACGCTGTGGAACATCACTCTCACGGTTTACCGCGAGTTTCCCATGCCATTTCCAGCACTTTCAGGGTGAGTCTGCTGGCTGAAGCTGGGCCACCAGTACGGCCCAAGCGCGTAGCTGGCCGGTGAGCTGCACTACCTCTGGCGCTCATGCTCTGACTCGCTCTCTGAGCAGAACGACCTGTTCCGGATGACTTATGCCTTGTAAACCGTGAAAGAGGTGAGCTGGATTGACCGGGAGTGGACTGGGCATCATGCGGTTACGCTCAACTCGATGGTGAACAGCATCTGCCTTTCCCTGGCCTGTCTAGACGGTGCTTTCGACAGCGAGGGCTAGCAGGAGGCGCCCCTAACGGTGGGCCTGACGCAGATGCTGATACGCTGCGGGTAGTGGGTGGTGGCGCTGCACTCCGGGCAGTGTTTTCTCTGACAGCTGGCACCTCAGCGCAAAAAAGTTGCAGAATAAGAAGAAACGAAAGTGCGAAGCTGAAGGCAGCCGGTAAAATGGGCCGGTCAGCTGTGAGTAGCTGACTACAGTGAACATTCTGACAAAAAGATAAAAAGAATGGAGCGTGACGCCATACTGTAAGATGCTCAGCGCCCATCCGGGTCTTTTCCTATGGGTGGCCGGGTTGCTCAAAGTATACGGATGGCAAGGTGCTGATAAGGCACTACGGCGGCCTTGAAGCCGGGAATGTTCGTGAAGGTTCAGGCCGACCTGTGCATTACGGAGCTGTGGAGGCAATGATGCTCTGGGCGGCTGTACTTGGCGATTCATGGCGTGACCCAGAATCGGAGAAAGTTAATCAGTGACGTATTCGCGCCAGGTCGTCTTCGCTCAGACCGGTCATCTGCATGACGGTGTTACGATCGATACCGTTCTGCAGCATGGTATGGGCGATTTTCAGGGTCGCTTCGCGCTCACCGTCAGAACGTCCTTTCTCTATGCCGCGCTGTTCGCCCCGTTGTTCACCAAGCTGGATGCCCTTCTCAAGACCTTTCTGTTCCAGTTTCTGTGCGATAGTCATAAAAATTACCTCGTGTTGCGGTGACCGTCGGGCCAGTTCTTCCAGAAATGCTTCGGGTCTGGACGTGTCTCCCGTCTGCAGCATCCAGTTCATCAAAGTGACTAGTTGCTCGTCGGTAGTGTAACCCGCAATCAGCAGGGTGACCGAACATCTAGTCACCCTGCTGATTGCGGGTTTGTGCGTGTTTCAGCATTAGCTCAAGCAGGGCCATCCGGCGGTGCTTCATGATTTGATCGTCATCGATGGCGCCAACATCTATGAGCGGAAAATTACCGGTATACAGTTTTCGTGCTGTTCCCGGACTGGCAAACAGCTCAGTCCAGTTCAGCGTGTAGGGCCAGGGGCTGCCACGACCGTGGGAAAACAGCAGCGGAATAACCAGCGGCAGCTGCTCATGACCGGCGTTTAGGTGTTTTTGCATGGCGGCAATGGAGTATCGCATGAGTCTGAACGCCATATGCCTGTCCGGACTGCTCTGATGTTCAATGAGCGTATAAATGTATCCCTCGCCCTCAGTGGTCTTCAGGGAATACAGCACATCGGCAAAATAGGTTCGAAGATTTTCCTCAATAAAGGATCCAGACTCCAGCTGCAGGGTGGTCAGGTCACACAGCTGCAGCAGTTCGGCGGGCAGATGCAGGGCCAGAAAATCCCGGGCTGTATCCTTATGGGCCAGGAAGGTTTTAAACAGTCCGTCATGGGGAGCCGGTGACTTCCCATCCTTTACTTTTCTGCCTGACATTCTGCGTCTCCGTTGGTTCAAGTGTGTGCTCATCTGACAGCATTATACCGGAGCACTGGTTATGGCATCTCCAGTTTCACTGGAGACCGTTCGCGGTGGGCTCGGGCCCCTCACCCGTTATTTCAGCATTGAGATCTGGTTTCTGTCAGTTCCGGATCTGGGCCCGGCCCTTACGCTCCTTTTCTTTCAATTTTACCGTCACCCGTAAGGTGAGTTATTACAGTGAATTCGCCCGTAATCTGAAGATATACTGATGATAATTACAAAAATAAACAGGTGACAAAAATGCTTACACCGCCGCAGCAAGCTGATGTTCTTTTTCACACAGCCTCTCTCGAGACAGACGAGATAAGTACTACTGATGATTATGAAGCCCTTACGCCCAGTATTATCGAGCCGGGGGAATCAGCCGTATATACGGATGCGCTTAACTTTGCCTGTTCCCGTGGGGATATCAAAAACATCGCCGTAACCGGAGCCTACGGAGCGGGTAAAAGTTCTGTCCTGCGGACCTGGAAGGAGTGTCCTGATAACGATTTACGAATCATGACCGTCTCCCTGGCTGACTTTGAGATGCAGTCCGTCCAGCGTCCAAGAGCTGAGACTGCCGGCCAGGATGGGGCAGCAACCGCTGCCGACGATAAAAAAGCGGCGGCGGAAGAAAAAACCATCGAGTACAGCATCCTTCAGCAGCTGCTTTACAAAGAAAAGAAGAGTGCGCTTCCCTATTCACGCATAGAACGCATTTCCGATATCACTTCATTTCAGGTTGCTGCAGTAGCCGTGAATCTGCTTATCATCCTGAGTGTCATGCTGACAGGCCTTCTCTGCCTCTTTCCGGACTACGTCGTGAAAAAGCTGTCGCTGCCTGAGGCGATCAGCCATCATCTTATCGAAATGCCGGCAGTCAGGCTGGTCCTGACCGGGTTACTACTCTTTGCGGCACTGTTTCTGTGTGTTAAAAAATTGCACCGTATCGGCCTCTTTGACCGTAGAGTCAGCGTCGACAAGATCGATATGCTAAAAGGCGCCATATCAACCCGCCCCGCTTCTCCATCCCTCCTTAATGTCTACATCGACGAAATTGTGTATTTCTTCGAACAGACCGGGTACAACGTGGTCATTTTTGAAGATCTGGACCGCCACAATGACGGTGCCATTTTTATCAAGCTCCGGGAAATAAACCAGATTATCAATAACACCCGCCCAGAAGGTGATCCCGTCAGGTTTATTTATGCCGTCAGGGACGGGCTTTTCTCTACTGCTGAAGCAAGGACCAAATTTTTCGACTTTGTGATACCGGTTATACCTGTCATGGACAGCGAAAATGCCGCTGAGCATTTCAGCAGCATGTTCAGGGAGGAAGAACTTAATGGACCAGGTTTCAGTAAATGCGTCAGTCAGCTTTCACTGTTCATACCTGATATGCGCATTATGAGGAATATTGCAAACGAGTTCAGGGTTTATCAGAATCTGGTTAATGGCAGTGAGAATATACTGCGCCTCCTGTCCATGATCGCCTACAAAAACATCTGTGCTGAAGATTATCACAGCATTGATGAAAAAAAAGGCGTGCTCTACTCCTTTGTCAGGTCATTTACTTCCGGAGAACTAAAGTCAGACTATATCAGCCAGAGAATTCATGATTCGGAAAAAATAGAAAGCGAAGTTAATATTATCAGAGAGAACGACTCGGATACATTGGTGGAAGTTAGGAAAGATATACTATCTGACTGCATATCACTAGCGCTTAAAGGGACCTTACATTTTAACGCAACAGGTCTCGGCGTGATTTCACTGGATTCTCTCGCTAATGACGAGGAACGATTCGATAAGTTAATGTCTTTAGATTCATTTCAAATTCGTTTGGTCCAACGGAATTTGGATATCAAAACTATCAGTATCAATGAAATTAACGGTATGAGGGAGACCTATGACAGAAGGAAAGAACTTCTCCGTATGAGGAGTGAAGGAATCATTTCTGAAAAGCAGGAAGAAATCAGGCTCATTAAAAGCCACATACAGTCACTGCACAACATCAGCCTGCAGGCCCTTGCAGAAACTTTAGAGAGCGCAGGCTTTTACGAGTGGGCAGATAAAAAAATCCATAAGGCGGGGGCAGCCTCCGAATCGTTTAAAAACAGTGCAGAACAGCTGGAGTTTATCTATTTCCTTTTGATAAGCGGCTACGTCGCCTCCGACTACATGTTTTATCGATCAGTATTCAGGGCTGGAAGCCTGAGCCGTGAGGATAATGAGTACATAAAGGCCGTCAGCATTAGCCGGCACTCTGCCATGACGCTGGCAATGCCGCTGAGCCGCGTGGAGAACGTCATCGCCAAGCTGGTCAGTCTGGGACTGATGATGGAGCGACGGGCCTGGCATCCGGATGTGCTACTTTATCTGCTTGAGCATGATGATCCTAAACTGCGCTCAATAATGCAGCTCCAGGCTGAAGATGGCGAAGACCTGCTGCAGCTTGGGTCACAGACTTTCGTGAACTGGACTCTTCCACAACGAATACGTTATCTGGAACAGATGTCATGCATTTATGACAACGCCCGGGGATTTGTTAAACGCCTCACCATGATGAACGACAGAAAGGTTGCCTGCGAGCTGCTGATTATACATATGTGCTCCCCTGACCTCCGGTGGGATAATCAAACAACCGAGATGCGTCAGTGGGCCAGTGCGGTCCTCGCTGGCAACGGTACTTTTCCTGACCTTGTTCCGGAAAACTACGGCCAGATACTCATGAATAATTTTATCGAAACGGGGGTTCATATTTCTATAATTGATGTGTGTATATCAGATCAGGGTAAGGAAATAATTAAAAAAATCATCAAAAGTAAGCAATGGGACTATTCAGGAGTTAACCTGAGAAATATATACCTGACGTTCTGTGAACAGAAAGATTTAGGCAGAAATAGCTTTAACAAAGAACCTCTGTACTCTCTGGAAATGTTAGGTGTACCAGGGCTGACAGATATGGTTTATGATAATATAAACTCCTTTATTACAGAGTTCTTTATTCCCTCGCAGGAGTATCAGCGCGTAACTGAGTTGATGCAAGAAAACGGTGTTACATCTGAGAGCATCAGCGGAATTATTGCTCAAATGCAGTTTATTATAGATGACGTTAGCAAGGTAAATAACCGGGGCTTATATGATACGGATGATGAAGAAAATGCTGGCGGCGATTACGTTTATTCGCTCCTGATGAAATACGATCGAATAAAACCGGACTGGTCTAACGTAATCAGACTGTTAAAACAGGATGGAATATCAATTTCATTGCTGACATCGTGGTTCGACCGTAATTATACTGAAATTACTGAAGCAGACATATCAGAAATCTCTCCGGAGTCATTCAGCCTGCTGATTCAGCAGCTTTTTAATTCTGACAACGTAAGCGAGCGCGCGCGTATAAAATTGCTCAGCTGCATTCCGCTGATACTTTCTTCCCTTCCGGAAGATCTGACTCTGGAGCGTGCTGCCTTGTTGATACAGTACGGGCGCCTAGATACCTCAGCTGATGTTTATGAACAGCTTTATCAGGCGTTTCACGCTGAGAGTGAAGGGTTGACGTCGCTTCTGGCCGCTCTCGTTTTCCAGAATCCCTCTCTACTGCTGAACGATCCTGAGCTGGTCCTGATTAATGATGACGTATTTGACCATGCGCTGGCAGTCCGCCTTTTCAGCAATGATGAGTTAATGAAAGTTGCCGGCCTGAGAACACTTAGCTGGCTGTGGGGCTTTAAACGAGAAATATTTGAGGGGCCCATGTTCATACCTGCAGAGTCGCTCAGGCATCTGGGGCCTGTACTGGATAATGATGATATGCAGATTGCGCTGCTCTTACAGGCACTTAAAGCCGGAGATCTCTCCCATCAGGTCATTAAGCTGGTTCTGGGCTCACTTTCCGACGAAGAATACCGTGTTTTTCTCAGTCCTAAGGCGCACCGCTCGGTGCCTTATTCGGAGTCACTCATTGAAATGGCACAGCTGCTGAAGAAGTCCGGGTTCATCCAGTCCCTAACATTTAATGAAGCCCGTCGGCGCATCAGGTTTATTCCTCACGGGAGTTCAGCCTTCAGACGTGATTGATACTTTATGAATATAAATCCTGCATACGGCGCTATATCTCTCTGTAATGCAGGTTTTCTTCATAAAATTATTTTTGCTGCATTAAAAGGTTTCTTCCTCTCAGCTTTACTATTCCTGTCTGATTGAATGCATTAAGCATGTTCATGTTTGTTAAATTCCGCAGATCCGGAAAAAGGAAGAACCAGATCTTTCCTCCCCGGTGGCGGTTTTCCGCACAGGGCACTACATATAGTGGTGTTATCAGCTGATCAGGCTACCAGATATAGGGTTCCGGCTGGGCAGGAACTCTGACAGTGGGGCTTCGCCCCGGCCCGCCGCTGTGCTGTGCTTCCGGTTACTGTAGTATTTGGAAAAAGTCGGATCACTAAGGTGAGGGTGTACGGTAATTGCGATAGGAATAGTTTCAATTGAAAGTATTGCGGTATTTTCGATTGCGTATACTTTTTGATTCATAATGAATACACTGATAAAAAACCCATTTCAACTCAGGCTGTGTTTTTCTTCCAGCCTGTTGTCGTTTGCCTGCATAAAGAATAAAGGTTGAGTCATGGCGAAAATTCAGGCCCGTAATGTCGACGATGCACTCTATCAGCGCATCGAGCAATCAGCAATAAAAAACGAACGATCGCTTGAAGGCGAAATACGGACCGCCCTGCGGGAGTATTATCTGCCTGTGGTCAGTGAAGGACCCATGATGTCAGAAAGGGAATGCTGGCAGTACGAAACGGGTAAACGACTGAAGTGGCTGTTTGACCGGCTGACAGAAGATAACTATTACCGTACGTCCGGACGTGCGAATAAAGCAGGGGTTCCTGAACTCGTCCAGTTTGCCCGGCAACTGGATACGTCGCCCGGACTGCTGATGGATATTATGGAGGGCAGTGAGGAACTGCCGTTCGGTCTTGCCGATGCGATCGCCGAAAATTTTGATGCCGGTGCCGGCTGGTTGCTGGGAGGCAGAGGTGAACCATTTCCGACGGTCAACCTGGGGATGGACTATCACGAATTTTTCCTGCCGCCCGGCGATGACACGAACTATATTTTTGAGTTTGTCAGAATAAGTAAGGGACGCCATGAAGGTACACTGCTTTGTCTGCGTATTCATCCCGCTACAGGGCGTATGCTCCTCGGAGTCGTGACTGCAGAGTTTAAGCTCTGCAATGATGGAAACGGCGGAACCGGGCGCGGTAAGCTGCTGTCATTCCTGCTCTTTATTAAAGAAAGCTGTGCTCATCGCGGCATGAATTCGTTCGACTGGGAGCCTGACGAATCCGGCTTTGATTTCTGGTCTGTGGTCGGACAGCATCACCCTGTGTGGTTCCAGGATTTCCGCCGCCGTAACACTGCGGGCTGGCTCCAGCAACTCCTGACCGGCCAGGATCCCGACTGCTGGTTCAAAGACTGGGAAGGAGACCTTGAGAAAGTACGGGACATGCCTTTTGGTAATGCAAGTAAAGTTGCAGGCGGAGTGGTTTCAGAATGAATTCAGCTTTATTAAAGCATTCAGTGTGCGTGTTGCTTTGTTTCGGGCTGATACCTGTGGCTGGCGCAGCAACAAACGAGGAAATGACGCGTCTTGAAGCGGCCTATCCGGTAGGGAGCGTAGTAATCTGCCGCCAGGATTTGCCAGGGAATGGTATGGCGCACCTGCCTACCCGTCTGGAGGTCCGCGGGACTGTTCTCAGCCGGGAAGCAGATCTGACCACCGGACAGGGTGTCGCCACATGGACGCCCCATGGCAGCGCCAGCCCCGGTCTGACGCTTACATTTAAAGTTACGCAGAGGAAAAGCGGGTCGGGATACTATTCGCGTATTGATTCTGCGAGTATGGCTGTCTCAATGCCTGCAGCAGGGCCGGAAGGTGAAAAAACCGTTCTTGAGGGTATGCGTCAGCGTCTGCCTGCAGGTGAAGAATTTGCTCCTTTTAGCGAGACAGACATTACGGATTTCCCATCCTATGTGGTCCGGAAACCTGAGGAACCGCCGAGTTACTGTCATAAAGAAATGCAGGAATTGCCATGACACTACCCTCCCATTATCCACCGGCATCTGTTACACAGTTGCCGGTGGCCATTGACTATCCGGCTGCGCTCGCGCTCCGCCAGATGGCCGCGCAGCATGATGAATACCCGCAGTATCTGCTTGCTCCGGAGGTCAGTGCGCTGCTTCACTACGTACCTGATCTGCACCGCAAGATGCTGTTCACGACACTGTGGAATACTGGTGCACGCATTAATGAAGCGCTGGCGCGGGGGGATTTCAGCCTGGCGCCGCCCTACCCTTACGTGCAACTGGCCACCCTGAAGCAGCGCGGTGAAAAAGCGGCCCGCGGCCCAGGCAGGGCGCCGTCAGGCGTGGTCTCTCACCGGCTGTTTCCGCTGTCAGATGCGCAGTACGTGGCCCAGCTGGAGATGATGGTCGCTACGCTTAAAATCCCGCTTGAGCGACGCAATCCGGATACGGGGAGGACCGAGAAGGTCAGGCTCTGGACGATGACCGACAGAACGGTGCGTACCTGGCTGAACGAAGCTGCCGCCGCCGCTGCCGCCGCCGCCGCCGGTGACGCCGCATACTTTCCGCCACAGCTACGCCATGCACATGCTTTATGCGGGCATTCCGCTGAAGGCGCTGCAGAGCCTGATGGGGCACAAGAGCATGAAATCTACTGAGGTCTACACGAAGGTGTTTGCGTTGGACGTGGCAGCCCGGCACAGGGTGCAGTTCCATATGCCGGGCAATGAAGCTGTAGCAATGCTGAAGAAGACGTAATTTATTATGTTATTATCTTAATAAGATAACTTCTTATTAAGATAATAAGTTGTTAAAATATTATCCTGACAAGTTATTGCCTTTGCTTGGCTTCCTGAATTAGGGTAGAAATCTCTGATTTTGTAAGCTTTTTTAAAGCATCAACGGCTGCTCTCATCACATCCGAACGGTTCACCCTTGCACTTCCTGAAACCATTTCTTCCCGGATAATGTCATCAATATCTTTCAGATTGTCTTCAAAAAGTGAGACACTAACAGGTTTAGCTTTACTGACTAAGTGGGTTTTCTCGGGTGCTTTTACAGGCTTATCTGTACCGGCTGTGCCGCCATTTATGAAAGCTGTTTCGTCACGAGGTGGGACGCTTGCTCGATTTCTCACAGAATCACCTCTTTTACTAATGCCTCAATTTCTTGCTGTGCTTTATCATTCTGCGTTTCAAAAATTGTCATGGATTCTGCCCATGCATCCCTGTGTGCTTTACGGTCACATACACGTGATTTCGCAAGATGCATTTCAGGGAAATCCTTCAGCACTTCTGCTGCCTGGTTGGCTTCATTAACAAACATGTTTGTTGGAGTCATGTTCAAAACAAGATAGCCGCGAACTTGTTCGTTGAAGTCTTTTGCTGCGGTAAATACTGAGCAAGTGTGAGGCACAACATCCAGATCCATTTGAGAAGGTCTGAGAGGTGAAATGAAGACATCTGCTGCCATCAATCCACTACGCATCTCAGCGCTGTCACGCCCTGCACAATCGGCAATAACAAAGTCGTAAGTTTTATCATGCTCTTTCAGCATTGCTTTTATGTTACCTGTAGCCCCTGTGACTGGGATATGAGGTAGTTCTTCAGGTCGGCTGTTATACCAAGTAAGAACTGACTTTTGGTCATCAGCATCAACAATCAGCACTCTGTGACCTAACGACAATAAGTAGGCTGCTATTGAAACAGCAAGTGTACTTTTACCAACGCCACCTTTTTGACTACCCAGAACGATTATCATCACAGCCTCATAATAAGTTGTTAAGTTAACAAGTTAACATTGCCATTGATCTGACTTCATTGCAAGTAAGTTAATATCTTAATAAATTAATATGATGTTAAGTAATTGATTTGTATGGTTTTAATTATCTGATATGTTAATAATATACTATAAAAATAAGATAATATCTTGTTAAGATATTATCTTATTAAGTTATTGTTATGCTACAATTTACCTGCTTTTTTAGGGAGCCAGACATCAATCCCTTCAGTTGATGCAAGTCAGCGATGTGAATGGCGCCCGTTTGTTGATGCACAGTAAGATTTCGCTTATCTGGAAGTAGTCCGCAACATTGGATTGGGTAATTAAGTAAACATTGGACCTGATGTATAGGCTGATTCATACTCGAAAACATTTTAGGCTTTAGTAAAAGAATTCCTTCAAATTTTCCATGCGCTTAGTCAGCAGAAAATAGCAGTCCAGTTTATCGCTGAAGTAAGAGGTAAAGAGGACCCATTGAAGCCGTCAAGAGTGTCTCTAGGGATGAAACACGCAGCAATGAGAAAGGCATGTTTGGTGGTAATTAAGTTAATGAGGTTGTCATGAATAAGGTAATTTCTATGGGGGCAGGATTTTTGGGGCTCCAAAAGCTAACCAGCCAAGACAGAAAAAAAACAGCTGAATGGGGGTTTCTGCTCAGTGTGGTTTTTATCGTCCCACTATTTTTTATGCCAGGTGCCAGCGAAGTTTTCAAAATTGCTATGCAGCTGATGTGGGGGGCATGTGTATCCCGGGCGGCGATCATGGCAAATGACTCATGGAAGAAAAACAAACCACAATGATGTCGTGCTTATGATTCACTAAATGCTGACGCACAGGGTGTGGATAAATATGATTCTTACATCGGGCTCTATAATACGCGCGCCACAGGGATGTCACTCCAGCGCGTAGTCCATGCCGGTGAGAGCATGTCCCGCTTCATTTTCCATTCCGTATTCACGCCCTGACCGGCAAACCACACACTGCCCAGCCCGGACTGATTGATCCCGTCAAGAACCTTCATCAGCTGCGCACTGTTGGCACGTGGCTGATTCTCATCGAACAGATTCAGCTGACTTACGCCGTTAGGCGTAAAATCGTCGAGCATTATCCCGGCCTTCATATAACGTCGCCCTTCAAGCCAGATGCGATCAAGAGATCGCATGGCAACTTCGATCACGTCACGTGTGTCCTGGGTATGTGATCGGGCCGGACTGGATAGTAAACAACATCGGCCATTGTGGCGGCTGACGGGAGGCGGCAGGGCTGCCCCGCCGGATAACGACATGAGAGAAATGACGGTACGTGAATTTAAGCTGCGTCTTGACGCCATCGGGGATGACGAACTTTGCTGCGGCACCTTCTGGCTTGCTGATGACTTCCTCAGCATTGACCAGACGCTGACGCGGGAAGAAATCGCATCGGCGATGGAGATTGCTGAAGATAGCCATGATGCCAGCGAGGGTTTCAACTGGTGGCATATTGAATGGGCTATCAGTGAATTGAAACAGGGCGGTGATGCATGAATACATGGCTGGTCAGCTGGCAGGAGCAGACAGGCAGCACCTCACACGAATACCACATGCTGCTAAGCGGGCAGGACTTCACGCTCGCCGAAGCCGAATGCGAAAGGATGGGCGAAAACTGGTGGCCACCGGAGCGCCCCATCTGTTCGCAGGGCTGCTACTGGCAGTTCGATCGGGGCAGCGTCTGGTTCAAAAGCATCGTTCTGCTTGAAGAGCGTGAGGCAGAGACGCTGGCCGGCCTGCGATTCCTCGATGAGTGGACGGTGAGCGGTTCGCCGGATGCGCCCGTCATCTGTGACCGCAGCGACTGCCGGTGGGAAGATTACCGGCCCTGATATTTTCATCCGATGCCGCCCGACCGGCGGCATCCTTTCAGTAAGGGATAAGATACCCTCTTTACCAACAATCTGCTTCAGCCATTTTTGCGCCTTAAATAGGTTTTAAGGCGTTCAGTCTGCTGGCTTTTTTCAAGGGTGGCATCGCCCGCAAAAATCTGCTCAAGACATGTGCTGAGCTCATCCGGTGGAAGGGGTTGATCATCAATTAGTGCAGTAAGTATATCGAGAGATTCTTTTGGATACTTCTTACACATGCCGGAATTAGACAATAAATGAATCAGGTGATGTAAAAACTCAACAGGTATTATCCAGGCCCTTACGAGTTTATAACCGGCTGGGAAAGCATCACCTGCAGAGAGTATTAGTTGAACCAGCAACTCTGAAATACGCGGTGTTATTCTCTCTGTTGATTTTGGCCACAAATTGTTCCAGAAGGGGGTAATGCGATTAGCCCAGTAGGCTTCACGCTGATCACCGGCAGCCTCCAGTGCTTGGGTTAGCGCCTGTAAGACCGTTTCAAGATCCTCATTAGTGAGGGTATTAAAAGCCTCCCTGAACTCGAAATCTGTGAAGCTCTCAGACATATCCAGCGCTGCGTAAGTCAGTACGCTGATGTACTGATTTTTATGTTCTCCAAGCAAGTCAATGTGGTCAACCGTGCGCAGAAAATCCTGTTTGAAAATATCAAACAGGGGTTGGTATAGCCGAGGGGACCATAAAAAACCTGACCAAGCAGATCTTGCTTCTGCTGGGTTATCCCAATTGAAAAAGGGCAAAAGGTTAGCTTTTGTCCACACGGGGTCAATGCGTAACAAAGGGATAAGGTTCGATGCCATGATTACACGTCCATGTCTGAATCTATGGGTATTGACGTCGCACAAGGCAGTGAAAGAGGGCTCAAGCCAGGATGGAAGCAGATCATCATCCTGCATCTCATTGCTAAATAGGTGATTAAACAAAGCTTCTGTCACGTACCCTACAGGGTGATTTATCGCTTCATGTACTGGATTGTCAATCGGTTTCCCATTCACCAGCGTACCAGAATCAGCCTTAATGGGGATTGCCAGCATTCGCTTGCACAACGATCTGAATATATCTTGATGCGTTGTTAATATCTTCGAACATCTTTCTATCCACCATCCAAGAGTATGAGCCAACGCCTGTAATGTATCCTCCGGCATAACATTTATCAGTGTAGCCACGGCATCCCATGTTTTCATGGGCATGTCATCCCGGCTCCAGGCCTGTAGCGCCTCTCTCCAGCGCTGCTCTGGCCAGATACTGCTTTCAGACAGATAAATCAGTGCCTTCAGGCTTTCGTCATAATGCTCTATGCAGACATCTCTCCAGCCATCGTCTCCAGGCATCCATTGCTTCCTAGGATCTTCCCTGAGCCATTCAATTAGTGCCTGAAAGTTTGTGGGAGCAGGGTTAGAGTTAAATCGCGCTTCCAGTTCGCTTTCTCCCGAGGCACCCATCCAAAAGCTGAATTCGTCACGTTGATTGGATGCAAGCTTCAATGTTGGAAACATTGAGGAAATGGTCTGTAAGCATATAGATGCATCTTCACCAAGCTTCAGCCCTGATGACTGAAGTTTGGCCAATGCAAGCCATATTTGCTTATATTGATGCCATTGGGCGTGTTTATCGGTTTCGTAATGCCCATTTTCATTAAAGGGAGGGCCTGCAAGGATGGCTGATTCCAGTTGGTGCTGCTCATCTGGATTGAGGTCATTTCCCCGCAGTACAAGTAGCCTGAAGACTTCGCGACCGGTTTCAACTGACCACAACCATTGCGCTTGATTGTCTGTTAACCATGATACCCATTGCTCTCCGGGTATATTTTTATCCTGACTAGCTGCAAACAGAGCAAGCCTTTTAAACAGCGTATATGGCAGCCGGAACCAGGCAATTGCTGACTGAGTTGCCCGAACATGTTCAGTTTCCAGCAACCCTAACCAAGCGTCGCGCAATAGCTCTATAAGCAGCGTCCAGTCTCTGTGTCCACGATTCTGTGGGTGAGCTTGAATTGACGGCTGGATCAAGTGGGAGTAATCAGGTCCATCTTCTCTATCAGACATCATCTTCATCAGGTCCAGTGCATCCCTGAGCAATATCTGGAGGTCATCGAAAAGTGAGGGCAGAGCCTGCCTTAATGGCTCATCGTCACCAATATTCAACATTGATCGGGCGTTAGCAGTCGAAAGTACAAGATCCCATTGCACAAGCTGCTTCATGCCAGTCTGGCCATTTTCTGTTTCTTGCCTGGAAAGTGAAGAGAGATCGTAGGGTTCGCCTAAACGGATGCAAGGTGCGAGCAACTCCCGCAATTGAAAACGCATTGTTGCACTGAGAGGCCCGACTCCCAACTGAAGTTTCCACGGAACGATTTCACCGTTTGTAAACGTAGGTTCAACGCGGCGGCTCAGGAAAAGCTGCCATAACTTTTTCATTTGCGGGCCGGGAATGGCAGAAGGGGAATGCTGACGGATTTCCTTGAGTGTAGATGTATTACCTTCCCGCTCCAGTTTTGCATAAAGAACAATTTGTTTCGCAATCATGTTTCTGAAGAAAGGATTTAATTGAGCCCCTCCTTTTGCAAAACTGATAAGGAGTTTTGGGTCGTCAAGGTATCTCAAAAGCCATTGAGCCAGATTTCTCATCATCTCATCCCATTGCGTGTAATAATGCTCCCCAGCAAAAAGCATCATGAACGGCGATAAATGATAAGGTGATGGGCGGCAAGTTAAGCTGAAGTTGAGTTTTTCGTCGCCATTACCGCGCGGTATTACTCCAAACCGCTTGAGATCAGATTGGCTGAAGCGATTTTCACTTAGCCCTTTGAAATACCATTCCAGTGGTGGTGCCGGTTTATGTTCTGCCAGACGCCGTGCAGGTAAGCCCGATTTGTCTGATAACGCCCACAACATCCGTCCAACAAAATCATCCTGAACAGTGCTCTTTGATGGATGCGAAGACGCGTATTTGAGCACAATACTCTCTTTACCGGTTACGCCATCCCTGTATGTGTCAGCCCATGCAATAAGTGTCTTATGAAGGAGAGAGTGATCCTGCTTTTTATTTTTTAATACTTTCGCTTCATAGAGAACAGGGGTAACACCTTTTGCCAGCCACTCCGTGCGTTTGTCATCCATTTGACCGCTTAAGAAGCTGGCGAAAGCCCAGGCTGGCTGCGTCGTTTCACCCTGAAGCTTATCGGCCGCCAGAGCATCCATCATGTAGCGCAGAACGGGGTCATTAATTCCGTATCCTACAAAGCAAACAACGTAATTCCTGAAAAGTTCGCTGACGAAACGCGCCGCCCATCGTTCCGTCAGATATGCCTGACCAAAATCGCCGCTTGTTACAACTAGGCGGTTGAGCGCGGTTTCATCCATCTTTTGGTTAAGGGCTCCGTGCAAATAAACAAGTCCATTCCAGCGGCTGTTTTTAGGAACGGGTAACATTGGCGCACAGAAAACGGGAAATTTGTACCGATCTCGCTTGCCTGCCAATTCAAACAAAGAGTCAAAATTGGTGGTGACCAGTCGCATTCTGTCGTCATGCGTTCTGGATAGGCAAAGCAATGCAGAGTGTGTTTCAGTGGCTGACTTAGGGAATGACCGACGTGTCAGTGCATATACTAATGCTCGCCTGACCGCCATCCTTCCCTGCGGTAATCGATGCTCAAGTAAGTTCAGGGTGGCGTCATATTTGCCATCATTAAAAGTTGCCTCTTCCTGAGGGGTCTTGCGCGGATCAGTTTGCTTAAAAACCTCCTCAACTAGTTGCCTAAAGTCAGGTAATTTAGCTGGGACGGATACGCCGGCACCACAGAAAAACACTACACGTCCTTCTTCATGTGCCTGCAGCAATGAATCCGGAATATCCGGCCCGTTGGTTACAAACTGCATTGCGGCAGCCTCCTAATAATTTTTCTCTGCTCACGCCAATCTGTGAGATATACCATCTTTATCAATTATTACAATAGCTTATGGTTTTTTTAAAAAGATACGTTTTCTCAACTATATAAAGGTATATGCTGGTTTAGATTTAAGGGGCTTTAACGGACCACGAGATTACTGAAATAGGTGGCACAATTTATCAACCGATCACTAATTTTTTGTTTTTGTCGAGTTCTTGCGGTTCCGCAGCAAGCAGGGTTGTTACGGAGCATGATAAAGCGCCATCTTTATCGTGGGGCGGCGCCGGCACAGAAGATGGCCGGGATGCTGATCGAGCAGATAGATACAGAACTGGTGGCCCTGTACCGGCGTGCTGTCGAAATGCGCGGACACCTGAAGTAACAGACGAAGCGGTCATTTTATGACCGCCTCGTCTGTGTGCGGATACTGCCGCCGCCGCGCTTTTGTCCACAGGGTTACTGACCGGATATGCACCCGGGCTGTGGACTGAATAAATAAGATACCCTCTTAGCTTGCAAGTGGAGATCAGGATTTAGAAGGCCATTTTCGAGGGACAGGAAAAGTGAACGTCTGCTTTGAGCGAAGAGCGGACGTTGTATTTGACATCTACACGCTCTGTGCCTCAGGTGTTCCCTGATGAAATACCAGTTTCCATTGCCCGTTCTCAGATATTTCCCAGCATGAAGAACGAAGGGATGCACGACTACCATCTGGATTAACAGTTCTGTAGTGCAGTATTGCGAATTTATCTCCAGCACTGATAAGCCGGAAATCACTACTAATAAGAGCTGGAACGCTATCTTCATCCGAAAGGGCTTCAATAGTTTCTGCACGATCAACTAATACGCCTGAACGCGTTATTTCGCTAAATCTCTCATGGAGTATCTGTTCAAGCCATTCCCGATTTTTTCGCCTACTGCCATGAAGAGAACATTCGAGTCTTTTTAACGTATCCAGTAGCATAGTGGTTGCCCTCATCACAATCGAACATTAACTCTTAAGGCAATAATCGCTGGAATGAAACGCCCGTTCCCGGCACAGATCTAGTTCAAACTGCGGCGCTGAGGTTTTGCTATAGGTGAGGAGCTGAAGTTAGTCAATTATTTCCGATGGTTTTTCATTCTCGGGCGACCAATACCCACCGCTGCCATGGTAAGTTTCAGCACCTAATACAAACTTAGTTCCACAATGCCTACAAACAAAATGGTAATCGACGATATCACCCCATATCATCTTTTCAGCACACTCTTGAAAGCTGTATTGATTCCAGTCATCCGCTGCATCAATTTCGGCCAGAACCCCTTCACTGAGCGCATTCTTAGCAATACGGATTGCTTTACGTAATTGTTCAGGTTGGCGGATAACGTATTTAACACATAAATTTAGGCACCAATCGCAACTCATTAAACAGCCTCCATGATGATATGCTGGCGTGGTTTACCACTATAAGCCAATCAAATTATTCACAACTTCTTCTATGTTGAACTTCTGAATTGATGTTAGCAACGTCCGCTCC
>NZ_JBLWSJ010000014.1:0-27014 GCF_048452665.1 Pantoea graminicola
TCCCGTTTCAGAGCACAACTCTTTTTTTGGATCTTTTTTCTGAATGGTTATAAATGATCCAGATTGATGAGATCGCCAGCGATCCAGGCCAGAATTGGCTTGTCAGCTGGCTGAATTCGCATCAGGCTGACCAGAAAACAAGATAAAGGAGAACATAATGACTTCCGCTCTACGTCCCTATAAACATCTTTTTCCGCAAACCGGTCAGCGCGTCATGGTGGATCCCAGCAGCGTTGTCGTCGGCGATGTGGTTATGGCGGATGATGTCAGCATCTGGCCGCTGGTTGCTATCCGGGGTGATGTCAACCAGGTTCGCATTGGCGCCCGCACCAATGTTCAGGATGGCAGTGTTCTGCATGTGACGCACAGGTCCGCGTCTAATCCACAGGGCTTCCCGCTTATTATTGGTGAGGATGTGACGGTCGGGCATAAAGCCATGCTTCACGGCTGCACCATTGGTAATCGTGTGCTGGTCGGTATGGGATCCATTCTTCTCGATGGCGTAATAGTAGAAGATGAGGTGATGATTGGTGCCGGAAGTCTGGTGCCGCCGGGTAAAAGGCTGGAGAGCGGCTATCTCTATCTGGGGAGTCCGGTGAAACAGATCAGGCCGCTGAATGAGAGTGAGAAAGAAGGTTTACGCTACTCCGCTAACAACTACGTTACCTGGAAAGATGATTACCTGGCTGGCGACAGCCAGATCCAGCCCTGATCATCAATACGTTCCTGACGTATCGCCGCTTCTGCTTCATCTTCCAGATCCCAGCGATGGTGCTGAAACAGCGCCATCGTCTCTCCTTCACCAAAACGCGCCACCAGCGACTCAGCGCCAATGGCACAGTTCAGCCGCAAACCATTTACCAGCACCGGGAAACAGATAGCGTCGCGTTCTGCGTTATAGGTTTCCTCATCCGGAAACTGGATAGCCTGATTCACGGCTGCATAGCCTGCTTAAGCTGAACAATGACGGGCGCGATTTCCGGCATCACACCGTGCCACAGATAGAAGGCATGAGCAGCCTGGCCGACCAGCATGCCCACGCCATCGGCAAGGTGCTGTGCGCCGTGCGCCTGGCACCAGCGCAAAAATGGCGTCAGCCCGCTTTGATAGAACATGTCATAGCAGCGCACCCCGGGATGGATCAGTTCCGCAGGTAAAGGCGGCGTCTTGCCCTCTACGCCGCTTGAGGTGGCATTAATGATTAAATCGAAGTGCTGACTGGTCAGCTGGCCGAAATCAGAGGCGTGGATGGTGCCACTCTTATTAAACAGGCTGGCCAGCTCTTCTGCCCGCGCGGCGGTGCGGTTGACCACCGTCAGTGCAACGCCTGATGAAAGCAGCGGCAGAATGACCCCACGCGCCGCGCCGCCAGCGCCCACCAGCAACACACTGTCACCGGTCCTGATCATCCCCAGCCGTTCAAGATCGCTTAACAGGCCAATACCATCTGTATTGTCGCCCTGGATCAGTCCATCGCTGAGCTTCTTCACCGTGTTTACCGCGCCGGACAGCGCGGCACGTTCGGTGAGCCGATCGGCAAATTCAAATGCCTGCTGTTTGAAAGGCAACGTCACGTTAGCGCCACGCCCGCCCTGCTCAAAAAAAGCCGTCAGCGCCTGAGGAAATCCCTCTATCGGCGCGCAGATACGGCCATAGCGGTGTTCGATACCCGTCTGTTCAGCGAAAGCCTGATGGATCAGCGGAGATTTACTGTGGTTGATCGGATTACCGAAAACGGCGAAGTGGTCCATGCATTAACCCTGACGTATAAGTTCGCCGCTGATGACATCGCGGATCTCGGAAGGATTGAGTCGTCCGCCCGTCTTTCCTGACAGCACCGGGAAGTGCTCACCGAACTGGCGCTTCACCTCTTCTGCCGTGCGGCAGGGAGGCAGGCCGGTCAGGTTTGCGCTGGTTGATACCAGCGGCTTGCCAAATGCCCGGCAAATCGCCTGCACATCCGGATGGTCGCTGACGCGGATCGCCAGTGAATCAAACTGTCCGGTCAGCCAGCGCGGCGTCTGAGGGGGAACCGGAACAACAAACGTGACCGGGCCAGGCCAGCATGCAAACATCCGTTCCCGCTGGGTCACAGAGAGTTCGCGTGCGGAGATGTAAGGTTCCAGCTGGCTGTAATCCGCCGCGATCAGGATCAGCCCCTTCTCTACCGGACGCTGTTTCAGCGCCAGCAGGGCCATAACGGCGGATTCACTGTCAGGGTCACAGCCCAGACCAAATACGGCTTCTGTGGGATAGGCGATGACCGCCTGTCGATTCAGCTGCGCTAAGCAGGTCTCCAGGGAATCGGCGAGGTGTTGATTTTCCATGAACGATCAATTCTCTTCTGTAATGGCTTTGCCACAACGCTTACTGGCGCAGAAGCGTTTCACGCCCTGCGCGGTCTTTTTTTCAACTAACAGCGGATACTGGCAATAAGGGCAGACTCCGGCAACAGGCGTCAGGTTTACGACAAACTGGCAGGCCGGATAGCGATCGCATGAGTGAAAGGTTTTGCCATAGCGGGAACGTCGCTGAACCAGGTGGCCTTCATGGCACTGCGGGCAGGCCAGCGTGGTCTCATCCGGTTTGTCGATGGTTTCCGTATATCCGCATTCCGGGTAGTGGCTGCAGCCAATGAACATGCCAAAACGTCCCCGGCGCAGCACTTTATCTGCACCGCATTCAGGGCAGGCATGCCCTTCCAGCACTTTGACCACATGGCCATCAGCCTGACTTTTTAAAGGACGAATGTAGTCGCACGCCGGATAGTTCGCGCAGCCCAGGAAAGGACCGTGTTTACCGGAGCGGATAACCAGTTCTGCCCCGCAAGCGGGGCAGGGATCCTGTTTAGGCACCGTGAAAAGTGCAGCTTTACTCATAGCGATCAGTGCATGAAAGGAAATTTAATGCAGCATACCTTCATTGACGTCGAATAGCAGTTCTTCCATCTGCTGATAGGCGTTCTCACATCCCGGGATGTTGAACAACACCATCAGCACCACCCATTTGAGATCTTCCAGGTCAAACTCAGAAGTATCCAGCGCCATGACACGTTCGATAACCATTTCACGGGTTTCCAGATTCAGTACCTGAATCTGCTCCAGGAAGAGCAGGAAACCGCGGCTGTCAGCATCTAAACGCTTGCCCTCTTCATCGGTATAGATGCGCATAGAGAGCGGATCATTCGTCATTAAAACTGGCGCAACCAGTCCTTCCTGGTAATCCGCCAGTCTTTCCAGCCAGTTCAGCGCACTGTAGATATCTTCACGATGAAACCCGGCATCCGTCAGGTCGTCTGTCAATCTGTCCTGATCAACACCCATTTCTGCTTCGTTGTGGATATATGTTTCAAACAAATACATCAGTACGTCGAACATGGCATGCCCTCCTCAATCGGACATAGCCGCCGGGTACAGCTGCGATCCATCCTGCTAACTCCAGTTCCAGCAACTGAGCTGAGATAACTGGCACAGATTGGCCGGCACGTTCAGCGACAACGTCAACAGGTGTAACCTCATCACCTACGTTAGCCAACACATCAGCAAATGGCAATGGAGCAGCGTCACTCATCTCAGAATAAATTTCACTGGTCTGGATCTGCGGTAGCCAGTTGAGTGCGCTGGCCAGGTCTTCGAGGATGTTATCAGGGTGGGCCACCAGCAGTGCTCCCTGCTGGATCAGCCAGTTTACGCCTTCACTGAGCGGGTTGCCGAGTGCGCCAGGTAAAGCGTAGACATTGCGGTTCTGCTCCAGCGCATAACGGGCCGTCACCAGCGAGCCACTCCTGAGTGTTGCCTCTGCCACCAGCACCCCATGACTCAGACCACTGATGATACGATTACGGCGCGGAAAGTTAAGCGGATGCGGGATGGCCGTCAGCGGAAACTCCGACACGACTGCCCCGCCCTGTTCAACAATCTCTGCGGCCAGCCGGGCATGATTTTTGGGATAGAGCCGCTGCAGGCCACTGCCTAACACCGCCACCGTTTTTCCGCCCGCGCTCAGTGCAGCCCGATGCGCCACACCATCGATCCCCCGCGCCAGCCCGCTAGTGATAGTCAGACCGCTGAGCGACAGATGCCGGGTAAACCAGTCGCACCAGTAGCGGCCACTGTGTGAACCATTGCGGCTCCCTACCACGGCTAACTGAGGGGTACTGATTACGCCGGGATCGCCATGAATATAAAGTAGCGGGGGAAAGTGGCGTATTTCTCTGAGTTGAAGAGGATAGGCGGCGTCCAGCGCGCTCACCAGATGATGGGACGGGCTCTGCGCCAGCCAGGTGAAGACGCCGGCAATCGTCTGATCGCTGACGCCATTATATTGCTGACGCTGATTCGCATCTAAGCCAGCCCGGATCAGATGCTCAGGGTCAGTTACACCGGCTTCGGTTTTCTGCACTGCATCCACCCAGCGTTTCCCGGTCATTCCACTCACGGCTGCCAGCCGCATATAGTGCGCTAATCTCTCCATCGTCTGCTCCCTGATCGCCCCGGCTTCCTGCCGCACAATGCTGTCAATCAGGCCCTGAAAAGTCTACAATATGGGATAGTAATCTTTTCATAACCGAATACAGATCTGGATATTTATGTCAGTTTTGCAGGTATTACATTTCCCTGACGAGCGCCTGCGCAAAGTCGCCGCGCCCGTTAAAGAAGTTAACGCAGACATTCAGCGTATCGTTGATGATATGTTCGACACCATGTACGCCGAAGAAGGCATTGGTCTTGCGGCGACGCAGGTCGATATTCATCAGCGCATTATCGTGATTGATGTCTCTGAAAGTCGCGAAGAGCGTTTAGTACTGATTAACCCTGAGCTGCTGGAAAAAAGCGGTGAAACCGGTATCGAAGAGGGTTGCCTCTCTATTCCGGAACAGCGTGCTTTTGTTCCGCGCGCCGAACGGGTGAAGGTCCGCGCGCTGGATCGTGATGGTAAAAGTTTCGAACTGGAAGCCAGCGAGTTACTGGCTATCTGTATCCAGCATGAGATCGATCATCTGGAAGGCAAACTGTTTATCGATTATCTGTCGCCGCTGAAGCGTCAACGGATCAAAACGAAGTTAGAGAAGCTGGCGCGACAGAACGCCCAGGCTTCCTGAGAACTTAAGAAGGGATAAACGTGTCTGCCCCGCTAAAAATCATCTTTGCCGGCACACCTGACTTTGCAGCGCGTCATCTTGACGCGCTGCTTGCTTCTGAACATCAGGTTATCGGTGTATTCACCCAGCCCGACCGCCCCGCAGGTCGCGGCAACAAATTAACGCCTGGCCCGGTCAAAACGCTGGCCCTGGCGCATGACATCCCGGTTTTTCAGCCTAAATCTTTGCGACCTGAAGAGAATCAGCAGCTGGTCGCTGATCTGCAGGCCGATGTGATGGTGGTTGTGGCCTATGGTCTGATTCTGCCGAAAGCCGTGCTTGATATGCCCCGCCTGGGCTGTATTAACGTTCATGGTTCACTGCTGCCTCGCTGGCGTGGTGCCGCACCGATTCAGCGCGCACTCTGGGCGGGCGACAGTGAAACCGGTGTCACCATCATGCAGATGGATGTGGGTCTGGATACCGGCGATATGCTCTACAAGCTCGCCTGTCCGATTACCGCTCAGGATACCAGCGCCACCCTTTATGACCGGCTGGCAGAACTCGGGCCGCAGGGGCTGCTGGAGACGCTGACGTTACTGAATACGCAGCAGGCCGCCCCGGAGAAACAGGATGAGACGCAGGTCAGCTACGCTGAAAAAATCAGCAAAGAAGAGGCACGTCTTGACTGGACGCTGTCTGCAGAACAGCTTGAACGTTGCATTCGCGCATTTAACCCCTGGCCGATGAGCTTTTTCACGGTAGGGGATCAACCGGTAAAAGTCTGGCAGGCAAGCGTTCTGCCGCACTGCGATCGTTCGCCAGGTGAAATCATCCATGCTGACAAGCATGGCATCCAGGTCGCAACGGCTCAGGGTGTTCTGAACCTGCTGCAGTTACAGCCCGCCGGTAAAAAACCGATGTCGGCTCAGGATCTTCTCAACTCGCGCCGGGAATGGTTTGAACCTGGAACCCTTCTGGACTGACTCTCTGGCCCGGTGACTCGCCGGGCTTTTTGTTTGATGACAAAACCCTATGACTAAATCAATTAACCTGCGTAGCCTCTCCGCTCAACTCATCGAGCGCGTTGTCGACAAAGGTGAATCCCTGAATACCGTCCTGCCTGCCGCTCAGAAAAAACTCTCCGATAAAGACAGTGCTTTAGTGCAGGAGATCTGTTTCGGCGTCCTGCGCACGTTACCGCAGCTGGAAGCGCTGATAGGCAAACTGATGGAGCGCCCGCTGACCGGTAAACAGCGGGTTCTGCACTATCTGATCATGGTCGGGCTGTACCAGCTGGAGTATACCCGTGTCCCTGCCCATGCTGCGCTGGCAGAAACCGTCGCGGGTGCCGAGGCTCTGAAGCGCACCAGTCTGAAAGGCCTGCTGAATGGCGTACTGCGCCAGTTCCAGCGTCAGCGGGAAACCCTGCTGGCCAGCATTCAGGATGGCCCACAGCGCTATCTGCATCCGGGCTGGCTGCTGAAACGCCTGCAGCACGCCTGGCCAGCGCAGTGGCAGCAGATTGTGGAGGCGAATAATCAGCGTCCGCCGATGTGGCTGCGGGTCAACCGCCAGCACCACAAGCGTGACGCATGGCTGGCTATGCTGGCCGAAAGCGGCCGCAGTGCACAGCCCGCTGATGATGTGCCGGATGCGCTGCGGCTCGATGCCCCGGCGCCGGTCAGCCAGTTACCCGGCTTCGACCAGGGCTGGGTGACCGTGCAGGATCTATCTGCCCAGCGCTGCGCCCTGCTGCTTGAGCCGCGAAATGGCGAACAGATTCTGGATCTGTGCGCGGCACCCGGTGGTAAAACCACCCATATTCTTGAAATCGCGCCCGAAGCCAGCGTGCTGGCGGTCGATGTGGATGCTCAGCGCCTGAAGCGGGTTCATGAGAATCTGACACGACTGGCCATGAAAGCCGCGGTGAAACAGGGTGACGGACGGACGCCACAACAGTGGTGCGGCGAGCGTCAGTTTGACCGTATCCTGCTGGATGCCCCCTGCTCTGCTACTGGCGTTATCCGCCGTCATCCTGACATCAAATGGCTGCGCCGGGATCGTGATATCGCCGAGCTGGCCGCGCTTCAGCGCGAAATTCTGGACGCTATCTGGCCTCACCTGAAACCTGGCGGTACGCTGATCTATGCCACCTGCTCTGTTCTGCCTGAAGAGAATCATCAGCAGATTGACGCTTTTCTCCAGCGTCAGCCTGACGCCTGGGCCGAACCGCTGCAGGGTGCGCCCGCGAACGGGCTACAGGTTTTCCCGCAGGCCGAAGGCGGAGATGGTTTCTTCTACGCGAAGCTGATAAAAAAATCGGGTACAAACTGAGATGAGTATTGATAAGCGATGAAAATAATCATTCTGGGTGCAGGACAGGTTGGCGGCACGCTGGCAGAGAATCTTGTGGGTGAGAACAACGATATCACGGTGGTTGATACCGACGCCTCGCGCCTGCGTCATCTGCAGGATAAGTTCGATCTTCGTGTGGTGCAGGGTCATGGTTCCCATCCGCGCATCCTGCGCGAGGCAGGCGCCGAAGATGCCGACATGCTGGTTGCCGTCACAAACTCCGACGAAACCAATATGATTGCCTGCCAGATTGCCTATTCGCTTTTCAATACGCCTAATCGCATCGCCCGTATTCGCGCTGCCGACTATCTGCGTGACGCAGATAAGCTGTTTATCCCTGAAGCAGTGCCTATCGATCACCTGATCTCACCTGAGCAGCTGGTGATCGAAAATATCTATCGCCTGATCCAGTATCCCGGCGCACTGCAGGTGGTGAACTTTGCGGAGGGGAAAGTGAGCCTGGCCGTGGTGAAGGCTTACTATGGCGGGCCGCTTGTCGGCAATCCGCTGTCGATTATGCGGGAACATATGCCGCATATCGATACGCGCGTCGCCGCTATTTTCCGTCAGGATCGCCCTATCCGTCCGCAGGGCTCTACCATCGTCGAAGCCGGTGATGAGATCTTCTTCATCGCGGCCAGCCAGAACATTCGTGCGGTGATGAGTGAAATGCAGCGGCTGGAGAAACCCTACAAGCGCATTATGCTGGTCGGCGGCGGCAATATCGGGTTTGGCCTGGCGCAGCGACTGGAAAAGCACTACAGCGTGAAGCTGATCGAACGTAATCCTCAGCGCGCCGCCGAACTTGCAGAACACCTGCAGGACACCGTGGTCTTCTATGGCGACGCCTCAGATCAGGAGCTGCTGGCGGAAGAGCATGTCGAGCAGGTCGATCTCTTTATCGCCGTCACCAATGATGATGAAGCCAACATCATGTCTGCGATGCTGGCGAAGAAGATGGGTGCCAAAAAGGTGATGGTACTCATTCAGCGCCGCGCCTATGTCGATCTGGTTCAGGGCAGCGTAATTGATATTGCGATTTCGCCTCAGCAGGCGACGATTTCTGCGCTGCTGGGTCATGTGCGTAAAGCCGACATTGTGGGTGTCTCTTCATTACGACGCGGTATCGCAGAGGCGATCGAAGCGATCGCGCATGGTGATGAATCGACTTCGCGCGTGGTGGGCCGCTCAATTGATGATATCAAGCTGCCACCCGGAACCATTATCGGCGCGGTGGTTCGTGGCGACGACGTGATGATCGCCAACGATAATCTGCGTATTGAACAGGGCGACCATGTCATCATGTTCCTGACCGACAAAAAATTTGTGTCCGATGTGGAACGTCTCTTCCAGCCGAGCCCGTTCTTCCTCTGACATTCGGCAGCATCGGCTGGCAGCATCAGCGGCAGACAAAACTGCCGCTTAATTCGCTGCGTTTATGGCAAAACCAGCCAGGTTTGTTAGACTTTATGGCATTGGCTTAGGCAAGGAGATAAGTATGAGTTTAATCAAAGAGTTTCGTGAGTTTGCAATGCGCGGCAATGTGATAGATCTGGCCGTCGGTGTCATCATTGGCGCCGCTTTCGGTAAGATCGTTTCATCACTGGTCGCCAACATCATCATGCCGCCGCTCGGCTTGCTGATTGGTGGTGTCGATTTTAAATCTTTTCAGTGGGTGCTGAAGCCTGCAACTGGCGATGCGCCAGCCGTGGTCATGCAGTATGGTATTTTCCTGCAGACTATTTTCGATTTCGTGATTATCGCGTTTGCCATCTTTATGGCCATTAAGCTGATGAACCGTCTGTATAAGAAAAAAGAAGTCGAGAAGCCGGTTGCTAAGCCGTCGAACGAAGAAGTGCTGCTGACTGAAATCCGCGACCTGCTGAAACAGCAGAATACCCGCGTATAGTGTCTGAGCCGACAGGGCTTATCTGACGCTTTAAGCAGAAGGGCAGTGATAAGACGCTTTCTTATCACTGCCCTCCCATCCGTTCCCCTTGTTGTGTTTTTCCTTCCGTTTAAAACTTCCCTTACCCTTTTGCTTCTGCTCCACGCGCTGCCTGAAAAGTGGGTCGTGTAACAGAGCCTGGATTGCGTTATCGCGAATCTGCCCTTTGGTATGCTGGTATTTACTCATGACGCCTCCTGTTGAGATGGAGTGATACTTTATGCTTTTGCAGCAAAATAACAATATGCTTATTTGTCCTTTGCCCCGCCGCGCTCCAGAGCCTCCAGAATTGAGCACGAAATGCTACTGTGACTATCACCACAGCAGGCATCGGAAAGGTGCCGAAGCGAACGCTGCATCGTCTCCAGTTCTGCGATCATTTCAGCCACTTCACTGAGCCGCTTTTCAACGATCGCTTTGGACTCCTGGCAGGTGTGATGTGCCGGATCGACCCGGATCGAAAGAAGCTCCCTGATGGCTTCGAGGCTGAACCCCAGTTTGCGGCCATAGCGGATAAACTTCAGGCGCTGAAGGTCGCCCTCACTATAGAGACGAAAACCGCCCTCCGTCCGGCCATCATGTTCCATCATCTGCTGCTTTTCATAAAAGCGGATGGTGTCTGGCGTCACCTCTGCCAGCTTCGCTAACTGTCCGATGCGAAACATTTACTCCTCCTCGCGAAAACGCTTCTCAATCGCCGTGGAATAGGATCCGTGCAGAAAATCGGTGCTCATACCCGCCTGATGTAATCGCAGCGCCAGTATCTGCAGTCGATGACAGTGATCCTGATAGTGACGATCTTCGGGATCGAGCTGACGAATAAGATCGTTGACTTCAACCGCCTCACGTCTCAGCTCAAGTTCAGGTGGCAGAAAACCTGCATTTTTCAGTAACCGGTAGCCAGCTCTTAATTCCGGCGGAACGTGACTGTCATCATCCAGTTGCAGCGGCTTGCCGGCGCCGGGGAGATTACTCAGCTCGCCTTTTTCCAGTGCTGCTTTGATATGCTGTTCAGCAAGTTCGTCAACCAGCCACATAGCCGACTCCTCTGACGTTAAACGCGTTGCTTCTAAAATAGTAAATTTCAGGCAATAAAAAACCCGCCGGAGCGGGTTTTTTACGTTGCTGCAGATTACTCTGCGGCTGCTTCTGCTTGAGCTTCTGGACGATCAACCAGCTCGATGTAAGCCATCGGAGCGTTGTCACCAGCACGGAAGCCACACTTCAGAATGCGAGTGTAACCACCGGCACGGCTCGCGAAACGCGGGCCCAGCTCGTTAAACAGTTTTGCCACGATCTCGTTATCACGAGTACGGGCGAATGCCAGACGACGATTAGCTACGCTGTCGGTCTTGGCAAGAGTAATCAGCGGCTCAACTACGCGACGCAGTTCTTTGGCTTTCGGCAGAGTCGTTTTGATGATCTCGTGACGAACCAGAGAACCGGCCATGTTGCGGAACATAGCCTGACGATGGCTGCTGTTGCGGTTCAGTTGACGACCACTCTTACGATGGCGCATGACCTTATCCTTCTCAGTGAAACCTTAACCTGTGATCTGATTATTCATCAGCAATGCTTGCTGGCGGCCAGTTCTCAAGGCGCATGCCCAGAGAAAGACCACGCGAAGCCAGCACATCTTTAATCTCAGTAAGAGATTTTTTACCAAGGTTAGGCGTTTTAAGCAGCTCAACCTCGGTACGCTGTACCAGATCACCGATGTAGTGGATAGCTTCTGCCTTGAGGCAGTTAGCAGAGCGGACAGTCAATTCCAGATCGTCAACAGGGCGCAGCAGGATCGGATCGAATTCTGGTTTCTCTTCTTTCACTTCCGGCTGACGAACATCACGTAAGTCAACGAAAGCTTCCAGTTGTTCTGCCAGGATGGTTGCCGCACGACGAATCGCCTCTTCAGGATCGATTGTGCCGTTGGTTTCCATTTCGATGACCAGCTTGTCCAGGTCGGTACGCTGCTCAACACGCGCTGCTTCAACATTGTAGGCGATACGGTCTACAGGGCTGTAGCAGGCGTCAACGAGCAGACGGCCGATTGGGCGCTCATCTTCTTCCGAATGAATTCGGGCAGAAGCCGGCACATAGCCACGACCACGCTGAACTTTGATACGCATGCTGATAGCAGCGTTCTCATCGGTCAGATGGCAAATGACATGCTGAGGCTTGACGATTTCGACATCACCATCATGGGTAATGTCGGCTGCAGTCACAGGGCCAATGCCAGATTTATTCAGGGTCAGAATAACTTCATCTTTACCCTGAACTCTTACCGCCAGCCCTTTCAGGTTGAGCAGGATTTCCAGGATATCTTCCTGTACGCCCTCTTTGGTGCTGTACTCATGAAGTACACCATCAATTTCAACCTCGGTCACCGCGCAACCCGGCATGGATGAAAGCAGAATACGGCGCAGTGCGTTACCAAGAGTATGGCCAAAGCCACGCTCTAAAGGCTCAAGGGTCACCTTGGCGTGCGTCGAACTCACTTGCTCGATATCTACCAGGCGCGGTTTTAGAAACTCTGTCACAGAACCCTGCATTGTGTCCTCTCTTTGGTACTAAGCTTTACTTGGAGTAAAGCTCGACGATCAGGTGTTCGTTAATGTCCGCAGACAGATCAGTACGTTCAGGAATACGCTTGAACACACCTTCCATCTTAGTCGCATCAACTTCCAGCCAGGTTGGCTTTTCACGCTGCTCAGCCAGCTCCAGAGCGGCCTTCACGCGAGATTGCTTTTTGGCTTTCTCACGGATGCTAACGACATCATTCGGAGATACCTGATAAGAAGCGATGTTAACAACGCGACCGTTTACCAGAACAGACTTATGGCTTACCAGCTGACGTGCTTCTGCACGAGTGGCACCAAAGCCCATACGATAAACAACGTTGTCCAGACGACCTTCCAGCAGAGCCAACAGGTTTTCACCGGTGTTGCCTTTCAGACGAGCTGCTTCTTTATAGTAGTTACGGAACTGACGCTCCAGCACGCCGTAGATACGACGAACTTTCTGCTTTTCACGTAACTGACCGCCGTAATCAGACAGACGCGGTTTACGCGCACCATGCTGACCAGGGGCTTGTTCAATCTTACACTTGGAATCGATCGCGCGAACGCCAGACTTAAGGAATAAGTCAGTGCCCTCACGACGGCTCAGCTTGAGCTTAGGACCCAAATATCTTGCCATTTTCTTTCTCCAACTATCCTAAAAAACGGGCGTTATACGCGACGTTTTTTCGGCGGACGACAACCGTTATGAGGGATAGGAGTCACATCAGTAATATTAGTGATGCGGAAACCAGCGGCGTTCAGAGCACGAATAGTAGATTCGCGACCCGGACCCGGACCCTTTACCATAACTTCCAGATTCTTAATTCCGTAATCTTTTACCGCTTCTGCACAGCGCTCTGCAGCGACCTGAGCAGCAAACGGAGTGGATTTACGTGAACCGCGGAAACCGGAACCACCGGCGGTTGCCCAACCCAGTGCGTTACCCTGACGATCAGTAATGGTAACGATGGTGTTGTTAAAAGAAGCATGGACATGAGCCACGCCATCTGAGACTTGTTTTCTTACACGCTTACGTGCACGAACTGGTGCCTTTGCCATTATTTACTCACCCCGATTATTTCTTGATCGGTTTACGCGGACCCTTACGGGTACGTGCGTTGGTCTTGGTACGCTGACCGCGAACCGGAAGACCACGACGATGGCGCAAACCACGGTAGCAACCAAGGTCCATAAGACGCTTGATGCTCAGGGTGATTTCACGGCGCAGATCACCTTCAACAACGAATTTCGCAACTGCATCACGCAGCTGATCAATTTGTTCTTCAGACAGCTCACTGATCTTAACATTTTCAGCAATACCCGTTGAAGCGCAGATGGCTTTTGAACGAGTTTTGCCGATACCGAAGATCGAAGTTAATGCGATAACGGTATGTTTTTGATCAGGAATGTTAATGCCTGCTATACGGGCCACTATGCACTCCTATAATTAAACAAGCACGTCCCATGCTGAAAAGCCCGTTTTCAGGATACTCAAATGGAAACGCACTGACATACAAAAGATTGGCTGGCTAATCTAGCCAGCTCAACCCGACTTTGCAAGAAAAATATGTGACAAAATCAGCCTTGGCGCTGTTTATGCTTTGGCTCGGCGCTGCAGATCACACGTACGACACCGTCGCGACGAATGATTTTGCAGTTACGACATAATCTCTTGACGGAAGCACGAACTTTCATTTTTACTCTCCGTAACTTCTCAACCAACTGAATTAACGGCCGTAGCCTTTCAGGTTAGCTTTCTTCAGTGCCGACTCGTACTGACTTGACATCATCAGAGTTTGCACTTGAGCCATAAAGTCCATGATGACGACAACTACGATAAGCAGCGAAGTACCGCCAAAGTAGAAGGGAACCTTCATCGCATCACGCATGAACTCCGGGATAAGGCAGATAAAAGTAATGTACAGAGCGCCGATTAAGGTCAGACGTGTCATCACTTTATCAATATACTTCGCCGTTTGCTCTCCCGGACGAATTCCCGGTACGAATGCACCAGACTTCTTCAGGTTATCTGCTGTTTCACGTGGGTTGAAAACCAACGCCGTATAGAAGAAACAGAAGAAGATAATTGCAGTCGCATAGAGTAGCACATAAAGCGGCTGTCCTGGCTGCAAATACAGCGAAATTGTTGTCAGCCAGTTCCAACCGGTACCGCCCCCAAACCACGATGCAATCGTTGCCGGGAACAGAATAATGCTGGAAGCAAAGATGGCTGGGATAACACCCGCCATGTTCACTTTCAACGGTAAATGTGTGCTCTGTGCAGCGTAAACGCGACGACCCTGTTGACGTTTTGCGTAGTTCACCACAATGCGGCGCTGACCACGTTCAACGAAGATAACAAAGAAGGTCACTGCGAATACGAGTACTGCAACCAACAGCAACAAGAGGAAGTGCAGGTCGCCTTGCCGCGCTTGCTCGATGGTATGGCCAATGGCCGGCGGAAGACCCGCAACAATACCCGCGAAGATAATGATCGAAATACCGTTACCGATACCCCGTTCAGTAATCTGTTCGCCCAGCCACATCAGGAACATGGTTCCTGAGACCAGACTCACAACAGCGGTAAAGTAGAAGGCAAAGCCTGGATTCATGACCAGACCTTGCATTCCTGGCATATTCGGCAGACCGGTAGCAATACCGATCGACTGGAATATGGCCAATACCAACGTACCGTATCGGGTGTACTGGCTAATCTTACGACGGCCAGCCTCCCCTTCTTTCTTAATTTCCGCTAACGCTGGATGAACCACCGTTAATAACTGGATAATAATCGATGCCGAAATGTACGGCATGATACCCAGTGCGAAAATAGAAGCACGGCTGAGAGCACCACCAGAGAACATGTTAAACATTTCAATGATGGTGCCACGCTGTTGCTCAAGCAGTTTGGCAAGTACAGTGGCATCAATACCAGGGATTGGAATAAAAGAGCCAATTCGGAAGACAATCAGTGCGCCGATAACAAACAGTAGTCTGCGTTTCAGCTCACCAAAGCCGCCTTTGGCGCTTTGAAAATCTAATCCCGGTTGTTTAGCCATCTGCTACTTATTCCTCGATTTTACCGCCAGCAGCTTCGATTGCAGCACGAGCACCTTTGGTGACACGCAGACCGCGAACCGTTACCGGTGTAGAAACTTCACCAGACAGAATTACTTTAACGAATTCAATCTGAACACCGACAATGTTGGCTGCTTTCAGCGCGTTCAGGTCGACGATACCGCCTTCAACTTTCGCCAGATCAGACAGACGAATCTCTGTGGTGATCATCGCTTTGCGAGAGGTGAAACCGAACTTCGGCAGACGACGGTACAGAGGCATCTGACCACCTTCGAAACCGCGACGTACGCCACCGCCAGAACGAGAGTTCTGACCTTTGTGACCACGACCACCGGTTTTTCCGAGGCCAGAACCGATACCACGACCCAGACGCTTGGTAGCGTGCTTAGACCCTTCGGCCGGAGACAGAGTATTTAAACGCATCTCTTACTCCTCCACTTTAACCATATAGGAAACCGCGTTAACCATACCGCGTACTGCAGGCGTGTCTTCACGCTCAACGGTGTGGCCAATACGACGCAGACCCAGGCCAACCAGAGTGGCTTTATGCTTAGGCAAACGGCCAATAGCACTGCGGGTTTGAGTGATTTTAATAGTCTTAGCCATCGTGATTACCCCAGAATTTCTTCAACGGATTTACCACGCTTAGCAGCGACCATTTCCGGAGATTTCATATTGCCCAGGCCGTCGATAGTTGCACGAACCACGTTAATCGGGTTAGTAGAACCATAGGCTTTTGCCAGAACGTTATGAACTCCAGCGACTTCCAGAACGGCGCGCATTGCACCACCGGCGATGATACCGGTACCTTCTGAAGCCGGCTGCATGAACACGCGGGAACCCGTGTGTGCACCTTTAACAGGGTGCTGCAGGGTGCCGTTGGTCAGCGCGACGTTAACCATGTTGCGACGGGCTTTCTCCATCGCTTTCTGGATCGCTGCTGGAACTTCACGCGCTTTACCGTAACCAAAACCTACGCGACCGTTACCATCGCCTACCACAGTCAGTGCTGTGAAGGAGAAAATACGACCACCTTTAACAGTTTTAGAAACACGGTTTACCGCGATCAGTTTTTCCTGCAGTTCGCCAGCTTGTTTCTCGATGTGTGCCATCTTAGACCTCTACCTTAGAACTGAAGGCCAGCTTCACGGGCAGCATCTGCCAGTGCCTGGACGCGACCATGATATTGGAAACCGGAACGGTCGAAAGAAACACCAGTGATGCCTTTTTCGATTGCGCGTTCTGCGATAGCTTTACCTACTGCAGCTGCGGCTTCTTTATTACCGGTATACTTCAGTTGTTCAGTGATAGCTTTTTCTACAGTAGAAGCAGCGACCAGAACTTCGGAACCGTTCGGGGCGATTACCTGTGCGTAAATATGACGCGGGGTACGATGTACCACCAGGCGAGTAGCACCCAGCTCTTTGAGCTTGCGACGTGCACGGGTCGCACGACGGATACGAGCAGATTTCTTATCCATAGTGTTACCTTACTTCTTCTTAGCCTCTTTGGTACGCACGACTTCGTCGGCGTAACGGACACCCTTGCCTTTGTAAGGCTCAGGACGACGGTAGGCGCGCAGGTCCGCTGCAACCTGACCAATCAGCTGCTTATCAGCGCCTTTCAGCACGATCTCAGTCTGAGTAGGACATTCTGCAGTGATTCCCGCGGGCAGCTGGTGATCGACTGGATGAGAAAAGCCCAGAGACAGGTTAACCACGTTGCCTTTGATGGCAGCACGATAACCTACACCAACCAGCTGCAGCTTCTTAGTGAAGCCTTCGGTAACACCGATAACCATTGCGTTCAGCAGCGCGCGAGAAGTACCCGCCTGCGCCCAGCCGTCAACGAAGCCTTCGCGCGGAGCGAAAGTCAGAGCGTTGTCAGCATGCTTAACTTCAACAGCATCATTGATAGTACGAGTCAGCTCGCCGTTTTTACCTTTAATCGAAATTACCTGACCGTCGAGTTTTACCTCTACGCCGGCAGGAACAACGACAGGTGCTTTAGCAACACGAGACATATGTATCCTCCGATTACGCTACGTAGCAGATAATTTCGCCACCAAGACCAGCCTGGCGCGCTGCACGATCAGTCATGACACCTTTGGATGTAGAAACTACAGCGATGCCCATACCAGCCATTACCTTTGGCAGCTCATCTTTTTTCTTATAGATGCGCAGGCCAGGACGGCTTACTCGCTGAATGCTTTCTACAACAGCTTTACCCTGGAAATACTTAAGAGTCAGTTCCAGTTCCAGCTTGATGTCGCCTTCGATTTTGAAATCTTCAATATATCCTTCTTCCTTCAGAACGTTGGCAATTGCCAATTTCAGCTTGGAGGAAGGCATGGTGACCGCAACTTTGTTCGCGGCCTGACCGTTACGGATACGGGTCAACATATCCGCGATCGGATCTTGCATGCTCATCTGTGTTACTCCCGTGATTCAATTGGTGACAATTACCAGCTAGCCTTTTTCAGACCCGGAATTTCACCGCGCATGGCGGCTTCGCGGACCTTGATACGGCTCAACCCAAACTTCCGCAGGAAACCGTGCGGACGACCTGTTTGACGGCAGCGGTTACGCTGACGTGAAGGGCTGGAATCACGCGGCAGACTCTGCAGCTTCAGAACAGCATCCCAACGATCTTCGTCGGAAGCGTTCACATCAGAGATGATCGCTTTCAGTTCAGCGCGTTTAGCGAAGAATTTGTCTGCTAATTTCGCACGCTTAACTTCGCGTGCTTTCATAGATTGCTTAGCCATTAAGTAACCCTACCTTACTTACGGAACGGGAAGTCAAAGGCAGCCAGCAGAGCACGGCCTTCATCATCAGATTTCGCAGTAGTGGTAATGGTGATATCCAAACCACGAACGCGATCGACTTTGTCGTAGTCGATTTCTGGGAAGATGATCTGTTCACGTACACCCATGCTGTAGTTGCCACGGCCATCGAATGACTTAGCGGACAAGCCACGGAAGTCACGGATACGTGGAACAGCAATGGTGACCAGACGCTCAAAGAACTCCCACATGCGCTCGCCACGCAGAGTTACTTTACAGCCGATCGGATAGCCCTGACGGATTTTGAAGCCTGCAACTGATTTGCGTGCTTTGGTGACCAGCGGTTTTTGACCGGAGATTGCTGCCAGGTCAGCTGCTGCGTTATCCAGCAGTTTCTTGTCAGCGATCGCTTCACCAACACCCATGTTCAGGGTGATCTTCTCGACCCGAGGGACTTGCATGACAGAATTGTAGCCAAACTCTGTCATGAGTTTCCGGACTACTTCGTCTTTGTAGTAATCATGCAGTTTCGCCATCGTACTACTCCAAATTACTTGATAGTTTCGCTATTAGACTTGAAGAAACGGACTTTTTTGCCGTCTTCGAATCTAAAGCCTACACGGTCAGCCTTACCAGTTGCCGCGTTGAACAGTGCAACGTTAGAAACCTGAATAGCAGCTTCTTTTTCAACGATGCCACCTGGCTGGTTCAGAGCCGGAACCGGCTTCTGATGTTTCTTCACCAGGTTGATACCTTCAACGATGACCTTACCAGAAGACAGGACATTCTTAACTTTACCGCGTTTACCTTTATCTTTACCGGTCAACACGATAACTTCGTCGTTACGACGGATTTTAGCTGCCATTGTTCGCTCCTTAGAGTACTTCTGGTGCCAGAGAGATAATTTTCATGAACTTTTCAGTACGAAGTTCACGAGTTACCGGCCCAAAAATACGCGTACCGATAGGCTGCTCACTGTTATTGTTCAGAATAACGCATGCATTACCATCGAAGCGAATGACAGAACCGTCCGGGCGACGAACACCCTTCCTGGTGCGCACCACTACCGCCTTCAGGACATCACCTTTCTTCACTTTACCACGCGGAATTGCTTCCTTGATGGTAACTTTGATGATGTCACCGACGCCTGCGTAGCGACGGTGCGAGCCACCCAGAACCTTGATACACATTACGCGACGTGCACCGGAGTTGTCGGCGACGTTCAGCATAGTCTGTTCTTGGATCATTTTAGTGCTCCGCTAATGTCAACTACTACTTCGGGACCTAAACCTCAGGTCGTTAGAAAGCCCCATAATTGAGGGCGCGGCATTGTAACACCGGTTCTCACAGATGGGTAGAAAAAATAAACGGCTCTCAATCGAGCCGCTGATTTTCCCTGATGACAGGGAGGGCGTATTCTAGGGAATAGTGCGAACAGTAGCAAATGTAATCTGCCTTATTTTTCGTCGATCCCGGAATAAAGTCTATTACAGGTGCCGCCCGCCTCTTTTTCAGCCAGTGCGTTATGCTACGGCATCGCCACTGACCGCGTGATAACTGCCTGTTGTCCGTGAGGCTGCTGACTTATCCGCTGATCATGCTGTAAATGCGCAGCCAGAGGTTATGCGCCTGCCCTGCCCCACTTTTCGGTTGCAGAGAGGCCCGTCCCGCTCCCTGCTGACCCCAGAAGGCCTTTCTCTGTGACCGCACGTTTTGCACCGCGTATAGGTGCGGTGTGCAGACGCTCTCTGGCAGAGCTAAAGATTGCCGGGGCGTTGCGCCTGATCTGTCTGCTGGCTGGAACCGACAGCTGAGCCGGGTATCTGTTTTGCTGACCTTAGGCAGTTACAGGCACTATTGCTGAGAATGAACAGCCGCAGCTGTTATTCAGCATGCGCCAGCGTTTAATCATCCACGGCGTTTCGCTAAAGAGCGCGACACTTCGTTGATCGGCTATTGCGTAACCGGCCCCTGAATGCGTGGAAAGGGTTTCCACTGCCAGCCAGCCGCCTTGTAGATCCGGTTCGCTCCTTCAGGATGTACGCTGGTTTGACAGCAAAGGCCGTTCGCCGTCTGCCACTGTTCAGAGAGCAGAGCTCAGCCACAGGCAAAAAAAAACCCCCTGCCGAAGCAGAGGGTTTCTCAGAAAAAACGGTTCCTGTTACAGAACAGCTTTCTCGATTACGCGAACCAGGGTCCAGGATTTAGTCTTGGACAGTGGACGGCATTCGCGGATTTCTACCACGTCACCAATTCCACATTCATTGTTCTCGTCATGGATGTGCAGCTTAGTCGTACGCTTAATGAATTTGCCGTAGATCGGGTGTTTCACGAAACGTTCGATAGCAACAACTGCAGATTTCTGCATTTTGTCACTTACTACACGACCCTGCAGAGTACGGATTTTATCGGTCATTACGAACCCGCCTTCTCAGTCAGTAAAGTCTTAACGCGTGCAACATCACGGCGAACCTGTTTCAGCAGATGAGTCTGCTGCAGTTGGCCAGATGCTGCCTGCATGCGCAGGTTAAATTGCTCACGCAGCAGATTAAGCAGCTCAGTGTTCAGCTCTTCAACGCTTTTTTCACGCAGCTCAGTTGCTTTCATTACATCACCGTCTTAGTTACAAAGGTGGTTTTGATAGGCAGTTTTGCTGCTGCCAGCTTGAATGCTTCACGGGCCAGCTCTTCTGGTACGCCGTCCATTTCATACAGGACTTTACCAGGCTGGATCAGGGCAACCCAATACTCTACGTTACCCTTACCTTTACCCATACGCACTTCCAGCGGCTTCTCGGTGATCGGTTTGTCCGGGAATACTCGGATCCAGATCTTACCTTGACGCTTAACTGCACGGGTCATAGCACGACGTGCTGCTTCGATCTGACGAGCAGTCAGACGACCACGGCCAACAGCTTTCAGACCGAAAGTACCGAAGCTGACATCCGTACCCGCAGCCAGACCGCGGTTACGGCCTTTGTGCACTTTACGGAATTTCGTACGCTTTGGTTGTAACATCAGCGACTCTCCTTACTTACGGCCTTTACGCTGCTGCTTTTTAGGTTGAGCAGCCGGTTCCGGTTGTTCAACAGCAGCCATACCACCCAGGATCTCACCTTTGAAGATCCATACCTTAACGCCGATTACACCATAAGTGGTGTGCGCTTCAGAGGTGTTGTAGTCAATGTCAGCACGCAGAGTGTGCAATGGCACGCGACCTTCACGGTACCATTCGGTACGTGCGATCTCAGCGCCACCCAGACGGCCGCTAACTTCAACTTTAATACCCTTCGCGCCAAGACGCATGGCGTTCTGAACTGCACGCTTCATAGCACGACGGAACATCACACGACGCTCCAGCTGTGAAGTGATGCTGTCAGCTACCAGTTTCGCGTCCAGTTCCGGCTTGCGGACTTCGGCGATATTGATCTGTGCAGGAACGCCAGCGATTTTCGCGACGACCGTGCGCAGTTTTTCGACATCTTCACCTTTCTTACCGATAACGATGCCCGGACGAGCGGTGTGAATAGTCACACGGATGCTCTTCGCTGGACGCTCGATAACGATACGAGAGACAGATGCTTTAGCCAGTTCTTTAGTCAGGAACTGACGTACTTTAAAATCGCTGTCCAGGTTGTCAGCGAATTCGTTGGTGTTCGCAAACCAGGTAGAGTTCCATGGTTTTACAATACCCAGGCGAATACCATTAGGATGTACTTTCTGACCCATTGCTAGTCTCCAGAGTCTCAGCGATCGGACACAACCACAGTAATGTGGCTGGTGCGCTTCAGGATGCGATCTGCACGACCTTTGGCACGCGGCATAATGCGTTTCATGGTCGGACCTTCATCAACGAAAATTTTCGTGATTTTCAGATCGTCGATATCAGCGCCATCGTTGTGTTCGGCGTTAGCAATGGCAGATTCCAGAACTTTCTTGACCAGTACAGCCGCTTTCTTGTTGGTGTAGGTCAAAATGTCCAGAGCCTGCGACACTTTCTTACCGCGAATCAGGTCAGCAACAAGGCGAACCTTCTGAGCAGAAGAACGAGCGTGGCGATGTTGAGCAATAGTTTCCATCTCTTCCTCCTACTTATTTCTTCTTGGCTTTTTTATCAGCCGCGTGACCGCGATAAGTACGTGTCGGCGCGAATTCACCCAGTTTGTGACCAACCATTTCGTCGGAAACAAAGACAGGAACGTGCTGACGACCATTATGGACAGCGATGGTCAAACCGATCATGTTAGGAAAGATCGTTGAACGACGGGACCAAGTGCGCAAAGGCTTCTTGTCACCGCTTTCCACCGCTTTCTCTACCTTCTTCAGCAAGTGCAGGTCAATAAAAGGACCTTTCTTGAGAGAACGTGGCATGGCTTATCCTCTAATATTATTTGCTACGGCGACGTACGATAAATTTATCGGTACGCTTGTTGCTACGGGTCTTCTTACCTTTGGTCTGAACGCCCCACGGTGAAACCGGGTGCTTACCAAAGTTACGACCTTCACCACCACCGTGCGGGTGATCAACTGGGTTCATCGCGGTACCACGAACGGTCGGACGAACACCACGCCAACGGGCTGCACCAGCTTTACCCAGAACGCGGAGCATGTGCTCAGCATTACCGACTTCGCCCAGTGTTGCGCGGCAGTCAGACTCGACTTTACGCATTTCACCTGAACGCAGACGCAGGGTAACGTAAGAACCTTCACGCGCAACGATCTGCACGTAAGCACCGGCTGAGCGAGCAATCTGACCGCCTTTGCCTGGTTTCATTTCTACGTTATGCACGGTTGAACCCACCGGGATGTTACGCATCGGCAGAGTGTTACCTGCTTTAATCGCAGCATCAACGCCAGATTGGATCTGGTCGCCGGCTTTCAGGCCTTTAGGGGCCAGGATGTAACGGCGCTCGCCGTCTTTGTACAGAACCAGTGCGATGTTCGCAGAGCGGTTCGGATCGTACTCAAGACGTTCAACAACTGCCGGGATACCGTCTTTGTTGCGTTTGAAGTCAACAATACGATAAGCCTGCTTGTGACCACCACCGATGTGACGGGTAGTGATACGACCATTGTTGTTACGGCCACCGGATTTGCTGTTTTTTTCTACCAGCGGGGCAAATGGTTTGCCCTTGTGCAGCTCCGCGTTTACCACTTTAACTACATGGCGACGACCCGGAGATGTCGGTTTACATTTAACAACTGCCATTGTCTTTCTCCTCCGACTTACTCAGCGCCGCCAGCGAAGTCCAGATTCTGGCCTTCTTTCAGGGTGACGTAAGCTTTTTTCCAGTCGCTACGACGACCGATACGCTGTCCTTGACGCTTAACTTTGCCCTTAACAACCAGGGTGTTTACGTCTTTAACTTCTACTTCGAACAGTTTCTCAACAGCAGCAACGATCTCTGCTTTGGTCGCGTCATTAGCAACTTTGAGAACGATGGTATTGGTTTTTTCCATCGCGCTAGATGCTTTTTCAGATACGTGCGGCGCGCGCAGTACTTTCAGCAGACGTTCTTCACGGATCATGCCAGCATCTCCTCAACTTGCTTAACTGCGTCAGCAGTCATAACGACTTTGTCGAAGGCGATCAGGCTAACTGGGTCGATACCTGATGCATCACGCACGTCAACCTTGTACAGGTTGCGGGCAGCCAGGAACAGATTCTCATCCAGTTCACCGGTGATGATCAGCACGTCTTCCAGCGCCATGTCTTTCAGTTTCTGTACCAGCAGCTTGGTTTTCGGTGCTTCTACAGCAAATGATTCGACAACGATCAGACGATCTTGACGTACCAGCTCGGACAGGATGCTTTTCAGCGCGCCGCGGTACATCTTTTTGTTAACTTTTTGACTGTGGTCCTGCGGCTTCGCAGCAAAGGTCACGCCACCTGAACGCCAGATTGGGCTCTTTACAGAACCTGAACGCGCACGGCCGGTGCCTTTCTGACGCCACGGCTTTTTGCCTGAACCAGTTACTTCGGCGCGAGTTTTCTGCGCACGAGTACCCTGACGGGCGCCTGATGCGTAAGCAACAACAACCTGGTGAACCAGCGCTTCGTTGAAATCACGACCGAAGGTAGTTTCGGAAACAGTCAGCGCGCTCTGCGCGTCTTTCAATACTAATTCCATTGCTATCCCCTTACGCCTTCACAGCTGGTTTAACAATCAGGTCGCTACCGGTAGCACCGGGAACTGCACCTTTAACCAGCAGCAGGTTGCGCTCAGCGTCAACACGTACTACGTCCAGACTCTGAACGGTTACGCGCTCATTACCCAGCTGACCTGCCATTTTCTTGCCTTTGAACACTTTGCCCGGAGTCTGGTTCTGACCGATAGAACCCGGAACGCGGTGAGACAAGGAGTTACCGTGAGTCGCGTCCTGGGTACGGAAGTTCCAGCGCTTAACGGTACCAGCGAAACCTTTACCTTTAGAGGTACCGGTTACGTCAACTTTCTTAACTTCAGCGAAAATCTCAACGCTGATGCTCTGACCTACAGAATATTCTTCACCTTCAGCGGTGCGGAATTCCCACAGACCACGGCCAGCTTCAACGCCAGCTTTAGCAAAATGACCAGCTTCAGGTTTGGTCACACGGTTTGCTTTTTTAGCACCGGTGGTAACCTGAATTGCCTGGTAACCATCGTTCTCCAGGCCTTTGACCTGAGTAACGCGGTTCGCTTCAACTTCGATTACGGTGACGGGGATAGAAACGCCATCTTCAGTGAAGATGCGGGTCATGCCCACTTTTTTACCGACTAAACCAATCATTGTTTCAACCTCTCAATCGCTCGATGACCTGATTAACCCAGGCTGATCTGCACGTCAACACCGGCAGCCAGATCCAGACGCATCAGAGCATCAACGGTTTTTTCAGTTGGCTCAACGATGTCTACCAGACGCTTGTGAGTGCGAATTTCGTACTGATCACGCGCATCTTTGTTGACGTGCGGAGAGATCAGAACGGTAAAACGCTCTTTGCGGGTTGGCAGCGGGATTGGACCACGAACCTGCGCACCAGTGCGCTTGGCGGTCTCAACGATTTCCGCGGTTGATTGATCGATCAGACGATGATCAAACGCTTTAAGACGGATACGGATTCTTTGGTTCTGCATGAGACCAGAGCTCCAAACTTTTTATAGACGAAAAAAATTACTACTCGAACCCATTACGATTGATGGGAGAGTGTAATCGTTCAGCATATAACTCCCCAATTGGGAGTATTGTCAGGCGGCCAATATTTCAGCCGTCTGCGATTCTGCTCGAATCGCGCCTGCAATATCTGCAGGCCCGCGCATTATACGTAAATCTGTTCAGGAAGCAACCCGTGTTGTGGTTTTCGCCGGTAAATAGTGGCACGCCGATGAGATGCGCCTCGCATTCTGCTGTCGCCCGACGGAGAACGCCTCTGGCTGGCTGCGGGCCACTCTCCATTACGCCAGATTCGCTGATGACGCAGAAACCGGAGGCCGCGACACTGTGCCACTCTTTTCTATGCGGAGCCTTATCATGGTCCCTGCTGTTATCACTTATCTCGCCGCGCTGGCAGGTGGAGGCGCACTGGGCAGCTTTCTGTCGCTGGCCCGCTCCCGCTTTACCCCTGCCCTCTCACCCGCTCAGTGGTTTGCCGCCCTTTGCTTTCCCGCCTCACAGTGCCGCTGTTGCCAGCAACGCCTGTTATGGCGCGACACCCTGCCGCTGGTAAGCTGGCCAGTCCTGGGAGGATGCTGTCGCTTCTGCCGGCATCCATTTAGCGCCGGCAGCTTTCTGACAGAGTGGCTGTTTGCTCTGCTCTGTTTGCTGGTGCTGCTCAGCTTTGATAGCGTTTCAGACAGGGTTTACCTGATTGCGGTCGCCAGCCTCCTGTTCCTGCTGGCAGTCATTGATCGTCACTACTTCTGCCTGCCTGACCCGCTTACCTATCTGCTGCTCTGGCTGGGATTGCTCCATGCGACGCAGACCGGCAGCGGAACAACGGCAATTTATGGTGCGGTAGCGGGCTACTGTACGCTATGGCTACTTGCGCAGGGCTATCGCAGGGTGCGGGGTATTGAGGGATTGGGCTACGGTGATATCAAGCTGTTTGCTGCGCTGGGGGCCTGCTGTGGCTGGCAGGCCTTACCCGGCATTGCACTGGGCGCCACGTTGCTGGCGCTGACGGCCGTATCTTTGGGGCAACGACAGCGTCCAGGCGCGGCTGACACTTTGCTGCCGTTTGGCCCTTTTCTGGCCATTGCAGGCTGGGTCATCCTTGTGCTTCAGACCCGGTTCACTCTTCTTTAATCTGAGCCTGCAGATAGTTCTGGATGCCCATCATCCGGATCAACTCCAGTTCGGTTTCAATCCAGTCGATGTGATGCTCTTCATCGGCCAGGATTTCAATCATCATGTCACGGCTGACATAGTCATGCACTTTGTCAGCGTAGGCGATTGCTTCACGGAGATCCTTGGCACCTTCCAGTTCCAGACTCAGATCTGAACTGAGCATCTCCTCAACGTCCTCGCCGATACGAAGCCGCCCCAGATCCTGAAGGTTCGGGATCCCCTCCAGAAAAAGAATGCGCTCGATATACTTGTCGGCATGCTTCATCTCGTCGATCGATTCGTGATACTCCACGTCGTTCAGACGGGTCAGACCCCAGTTTTTAAACATGCGCGCATGCAGAAAATACTGATTGATGGCAACCAGTTCATTTCCCAGCAGTTTATTCAGATGACTGATGACTTTAATATCGCCCTTCATTGTTAACCCTCCACATCTGGTTTATTAGAGCGTAGATGCGGTTAAAAAGAAGTCAAAAAACCGTGACAGAAACTGTGGGTATTCCCACAGCAGAGAGGTCAGGCGATCTCTTTGTAGAGCGGGGCGTGCTGCAGTTCGTTATCCATAATCTCTCGCGCAGCGCGGATACACTTGCCGCACTGTTTGCCCACGGGCACAAACTGACGCAACTGCTGGATGGATTTGGGCTGGTAGCGACGCACGACTTCACGAAGGGTTTTATCACTGATGGCATTACACAGACAGACGTACATTGATTCATCACTCGGGTACATTTTGTATACAGTGTAAATGCGAATCGTTTTTATTTCAAACCCACCTTTTGCAGGGTCATCGTGAATGCAGAGCAAAAAAAAAGAGCACCGAAGTGCTCTTTTTCTGTGTTGCAGTGGCCGTTTGCACGACCACAGCAGATATCACAATTAA
>NZ_JBLWSJ010000015.1:0-25660 GCF_048452665.1 Pantoea graminicola
CTCAATCCGTTTCCCGTTGCCGGTGTGCCGTGTTGATGGAGGCGCATTATAGGGAGTTGTTCAGGCGACGCAACCCATAAATTGCATAAAAAAGCGTGTTCGCTGCATTCCACAGCAAAAGCCGCTGTTATACGCAGTTACGCACAATGTTATCCACACTGCATGGGTGAGATGAATTTAGACGAGCATCACGCAAACGTTTTCGCTACAATGCCGGACAGCGTTACGGCTACCCCTTTTCGGGGCGTTACCTGAGGTTTTTGATTTTTTACTTCTTATAGAGAAGAGAAAAGTGCGCTAAAACCTGATGTAACGCTCTTATATACGCGAAACAAAGCCAAGGGATAAACCACCATGCAACAACCTCGTCCTGTACGCCGCGCCTTGCTCAGTGTCTCTGACAAAGCCGGTATCCTCGAATTTGCTCAGGCGCTCTCCCATCGCGGTGTTGAACTGCTCTCTACAGGTGGAACCGCTCGCCTGCTGGCAGAGGCGGGTCTGGCTGTCACCGAAGTCTCTGACTACACCGGCTTCCCGGAAATGATGGATGGACGTGTCAAAACCCTGCATCCGAAAGTGCATGGCGGCATTTTAGGTCGTCGCGGCCAGGATGATGCCATCATGGCGCAGCATGACATCAGCCCAATCGACATGGTGGTCGTTAATCTTTATCCCTTTGCACAGACGGTTGCCCGTGAAGGATGTTCACTGGAAGATGCCGTAGAGAACATTGATATCGGCGGCCCGACCATGGTGCGCTCGGCTGCCAAGAACCATAAGGATGTGGCTATCGTGGTCAGCAGTGGCGACTACGAGGCGATCATCGCTGAGATGGATGCCCATGAGAATGGCCTGACGCTTGAGACCCGATTCGATCTGGCGATTAAGGCGTTTGAACACACTGCCTCGTACGACAGCATGATCGCTAACTACTTCGGCAGTCTTGTGCCCGCCTATCACGGCGAACGTAATCAGCCTGCCGGCCGCTTCCCTCGTACCCTGAATCTGAACTTCATTAAGAAGCAGGATATGCGCTACGGTGAAAACAGCCATCAGGATGCCGCCTTCTATATAGAAGAGAACATTGCTGAAGCCTCGGTAGCGACGGCGCAACAGGTTCAGGGCAAGGCACTCTCCTATAACAACATTGCCGACACAGACGCGGCGCTGGAGTGTGTGAAAGAGTTCAGCGAGCCCGCCTGCGTTATCGTCAAGCATGCCAACCCCTGCGGCGTGGCAACCGGTGACAGCCTGCTTTCAGCCTATGACCGCGCTTATCAGACCGACCCGACCTCCGCATTCGGCGGCATCATCGCCTTTAACCGCGAGCTGGATGAAGCAACGGCGCAGGCGATTATCAGCCGTCAGTTCGTCGAGGTGATCATCGCTCCGGCCGTTTCCGATGCGGCCCTGAAAATCACCGCAACTAAGCAGAACGTTCGTGTGCTGATTTGCGGTCAGTGGCAGACCCGCACGGCGGCGCTGGATTTCAAACGTGTGAACGGCGGCCTGCTGGTTCAGGATCGCGATCTCGGCATGGTCGACGCCAGCCAGCTGCGCGTTGTCAGCAAGCGTCAGCCGTCAGAACAGGAGCTGCGTGATGCGCTGTTCTGCTGGAAGGTGGCCAAATTTGTGAAATCGAACGCCATCGTTTATGCACGCGACGGCATGACGATCGGTATCGGCGCCGGGCAGATGAGCCGCGTCTATTCCGCGAAGATTGCGGGTATTAAAGCAGGTGATGAAGGTCTGGAAGTTAAAGGCTCGGCGATGGCGTCGGATGCGTTCTTCCCCTTCCGCGACGGTATTGATGCCGCAGCCGCAGTGGGTGTGAGCTGTGTGATCCAGCCTGGCGGCTCTATCCGCGATGAAGAAGTGATCGCGGCTGCGGATGAGCACGGCATTGCCATGATCTTCACCGACATGCGCCACTTCCGCCATTAATCACTCCGGAGAGTAACAGATGAAAATTTTAGTAATCGGCAACGGCGGACGTGAACATGCGCTGGCCTGGAAAGCCGCTCAGTCGCCGCTGGCGGAAACCGTGTTCGTTGCGCCGGGTAACGCCGGAACGGCACTGGAGCCAGCATTGCAGAATGTCGCCATCAGCGCGACCGATATCCCTGCCCTGCTTGAGTTTGCCCGGCGTGAAAAGATCGATCTGACGATTGTCGGGCCGGAAGCCCCGCTGGTGACTGGCGTGGTCGATGCTTTCCGTGAGGCCGGGCTTAAAATCTTTGGCCCGACCCAGGCCGCTGCACAGCTGGAAGGATCGAAAGCGTTTACCAAGGATTTCCTGGCGCGTCATCAGATCCCCAGCGCCGCTTACCAGAACTTCACCGAAGTTGAGCCGGCTCTGGCCTGGCTGCGCGAGAAAGGCGCGCCTATCGTCATTAAGGCCGATGGCCTGGCGGCGGGTAAAGGCGTGATTGTCGCGATGACGCTGCAGGAAGCCGAAGAGGCGGTGCAGGATATGCTGGCCGGTAACGCTTTTGGCGATGCCGGACACCGCATCGTGATTGAAGAGTTTCTTGAGGGTGAAGAAGCCAGCTTTATCGTTATGGTCGATGGCGAACATGTGCTGCCGATGGCCACCAGCCAGGATCATAAACGTGTCGGCGACGGCGACACCGGACCGAATACCGGCGGAATGGGGGCTTATTCACCGGCTCCGGTTGTGACGGATGAGATCCACCAGCGTGTCATGGATCAGGTTATCTGGCCGACCGTGCGTGGCATGGCCGCTGAAGGCAACGTCTACACCGGTTTTCTCTATGCCGGACTGATGATCGATCACACCGGTCAGCCGAAAGTGATCGAATTCAACTGCCGCTTTGGCGATCCGGAAACGCAGCCGATCATGCTGCGCCTGCAGTCGGATCTGGTCGATCTTTGCCTGGCCGCCTGCGACGGTAAGCTGGATCAAAAAACGTCAGAGTGGGATCCCCGTCCTGCGCTGGGCGTGGTGCTGGCGGCAGGCGGTTATCCGGGTGACTACGCGCAGGGCGATCAGATCCATGGTCTGCCACTGGAAGAAGTTGCGGATGGTAAGGTCTTCCATGCCGGAACCCGTCTGGAAGAGGATCGGGTACTGACCAACGGCGGCCGCGTGCTCTGTGTCACTGCGCTGGGTGAGGATGTGGCCGCCGCCCAGCAGCGCGCCTATGAGCTGACAAAGCCTATCTCGTGGCAGGGCAGCTTCTGCCGTCACGATATCGGCTACCGCGCGATTAATCGCAAATAAGTTCAGGGGGCACCCGGTGCCCCCTTTCCCTTCACATATCGTCTTCTGTCGGCTGCTGTGAGCACGCATCCTGCTGGCTCATCCGCAACAGCTGGACGCCTTCCGGCGCTTCAAGCCATGACACCATCAGCGGTGCCGGCGCATTACTCTGCTGCTGTATCAGCATCTGCACCGCATCAGCGTCAAATGCCGGTCTGACCTGCTGGCCTTCACAAAGGGTCACTCTCCCGTTTCCCTGCCAGTGTCCCTGCCGGAGAAACACACGGCCGCTCAGCAGCGCATCGCTGAGGTTACGCATCCGCTGCGCATCAAACTTATAGAGCTCAACTGCATCGGGGCTGACCGCTTCTCGGCGTCCTGCAAGCTGACGCTGCATAAAGGTAAGGCCGCCCGCCTGGTCAAAGCGCAGGGTCACATCATCGGGCGCATTCCCCTTTACCTGCCGCTGAATGCTGGTCAGGGCATCCTCCAGCCAGACATAGTCCGTTACCTCCCCCTCACCGCCGCTGAACGGCGTATAGAGAGTACGGATATGTACTGACTGATGATCGTTGTTTTTGCGCCAGATACGCACGACGCCGCGATCGGCAAGATAGCCGCTGGCAGAAAAGGGAGGAATATCCGGGGTGGTGCTACAGCCAAAAAGAAACAGGGAGAGAGAGAGAACAGATAAACGCTGAAACAGCGGGGTCATGATGGCAGGCCTCTTAAACAAAAGGGGCGAAACGCCCCCTGTTTTAAAGCTTAACCGCAGTGCGACGTCTTACTTAACGGCGTCTTTCAGCGCTTTACCAGACACGAATGCCGGTACGTTTGCTGCAGCGATTTTGATCTCTTTGCCAGTCTGCGGGTTACGACCGGTACGCTCAGCGCGGTGGTTCACTTTAAAAGTACCAAAACCAACCAGTTGTACAGCATCACCATCTTTCAGAGACTCAGTGATCGCAGCCAGAGTTGATTCCAGCGCTGCCTTTGCCTGGGTTTTAGACAGGTCAGCTTTTTCTGCGATCACATCAATCAGTTGAGTCTTGTTCATAAGTTATCCTTAAAGTGTATTTATCGCTTGCTAAGCAACGAGTGCGAGGGAAAAGCCATATTCTGGCACTCTTCTGCCTGCACGCACCGATAGCCACAATTTTCAGCCCCCCAAATGTAGACCAGAGAGGGGGCCGATGTGAAGCCTCCAGGCGCGCTAATTCGGGCCTGAAGTCACGTTTTATCGCCTTACTGCTGGAAATTTATACCAATGTTGCTAATTCCCGCTTCACGCAGGTCAGATCGCAGACCCTTAATCAATTCCAGGTCGCGCTCTTCACACTCCGCCAGCAGGCGGAAAATCTCCCACTGAAGGTCCCACTCATCAATGACAGCCGGGTTTTCACGCAGCTCTTCGTCGGTCATCTCGCGCCCTGCCTGGGTCATTTCCAGCATGGCCACCGTCGTAATTGAGGTCCTGCTGACTTCAATGGCATGCTCAAGCGTTTCCCCGCTCAGCTGCGCATGAACGACTTCGCTCAATGCCACGCAGGCATCGATAGCCGGATAGACGCCGTAAACCTCAAACGCATCGCCATCAGGAATGGCGGCTTCGAGCTTTTCCAGCTGGCTGTCGAAGTTAATCTTCGCATCTTTGACCGTCAGGCTTTCCCAGATCAGATCAAGAATACGACGATAGAGTGCCGGTTCGGCAAATTCAGTCTGCTCGCAGAATGCGTGATAGTTGGGATACATGCGTTCGCAGAGGCAGGCCATAAAAGTCAGGTGCTGCCAGCTTTGCAGCTTCGCCAGACGCAGATGAACGGGATTTTGTAACATAAAGGTGGCTCTTATTCGTTTCGCTGGCCGCAGTGTAACTGCAAAAGCGCAGCACAAACAGTGTTAAAGCGCGTTTTGCCAGCGCTGGAAAGCGGTTCGGTTGGAGGCGACCGCATCCGCCCAGCGTGTCGGTTCCGGCAGACGGTAACCGCGCGTACAATTTTCAACCCACTGTAGCGCGGTATCCAGGCTGACCCGATGCCCCGTGGCGACAAACAGCGGATTGCAGCGCTGCTTGCTGCGCCAGACCCAGCCTATCTGTTCGCCTTTGTCCATCAGCGGCTGACGACTGCCAGGCTGCGCGTCAGGCTCTTCAAAACGGCCACACAGGCGGCGCTTGGCGACCCCAATCGTCGGGACATCCACCAGCAGGCCAAAATGTGACGCGACGCCGAGCCGTCTGGGATGGGAGATACCGTGTCCATCCACAAACAGCAGGTCAGGCTTCTGCTCCAGCATCTCCCACGCCGCCATCAGCGCCGGATATTCCCGGAACGAGAGGAAGCCCGGAATATAGGGCATGGTGGTTTCAATACGGGCGATGCGGTGCTCCACCAGCTTCAGCGAGGGATATTCCAGCACGACCATCGCCGCCCGCGTGATCGCGCCCTCCTGTTCGAATCCTACGTCCGCTCCGCCAATAAAGCGGGGCGGCAGTACGTCAAAGTCATCTTCACGCACCACGTCAGCGGCGCGTTGAAGCTGCTCAGCGCGAAGTGCGGCAATATCCATGATTACTCCTGATGCCAGGGACGTGACAGACGGTGCACCGCCTCCACAAAGACGCCGGCATTTTCTGGCGGGACATCCTGATGAATACCGTGCCCCAGATTGAAGACGTGGCCGGTGCCCGCGCCAAAGCGCTCAAGGATACCCGCCACTTCCTGTTCGATACGCTCAGGGGCCGCATAGAGCATAGAGGGGTCCATATTGCCCTGGAGCGCCACTTTGTCGCCTACGCGACGGCGTGCGTCATCGATATCGGTGGTCCAGTCGAGACCCAGCGCATCACAGCCGGTGGCCGCCATCGCTTCCAGCCACTGTCCGCCCCCTTTGGTGAACAGCGTCACCGGCACCCGGCGGCCGTCGTTTTCACGCAGCAGGCCATCGACAATTTTGTGCATGTAGTGGAGTGAAAACTCGCGGTAATCACGACCGGTCAGCACGCCGCCCCAGGTGTCAAACACCATCACGGACTGCGCACCGGCGCGGATCTGCGCGTTGAGATAGAGAATGACGCTGTCGGCCAGCTTGTCCAGCATTGCGTGCAGCGTCGCGGGCTCGGCATACATCATCTTTTTGATGCGGGTAAAGGCCTTGCTGCTGCCGCCTTCGACCATATAGGTCGCCAGCGTCCAGGGGCTGCCCGAGAAGCCAATCAGCGGCAGTTCGCCGTTGAGATTTTTACGGATGGTGCGGACGGCATTCATCACATAGCCCAGCTCCATTTCCGGATCGGGCACCGGTAAACGCTCAACGTCTGCACGGCAGGTCACAGGGTTAGCGAAACGCGGACCTTCACCCGCTTCAAAATAGAGTCCCAGTCCCATCGCATCCGGAATAGTCAGGATGTCACTGAAGAGGATGGCGGCATCCAGCGGATAACGGCGCAGCGGCTGCAGAGTCACTTCGCAGGCCAGCTCGGCGTTTTTACACAGCGATATAAAGTCACCCGCCTGGGCGCGCGTCGCTTTGTACTCCGGCAAATAGCGCCCGGCTTGTCGCATCATCCATACCGGCGTGACATCGACCGGCTGACGTAACAGGGCACGCAAATAACGATCGTTCTTCAGTTCACTCATCTCAACACTCTCTCAATAACAGGCGTGTAGTGTAGCACTTTCACGCTTCCGCGCGGCACAGGGCGACGGTATCTTCAATCAGGCGGCGCGCCACGGTGCCCGGCGGAGGCAGCAGCGGCAGATCATCGAAACGGAACCAGGCCGCATCCAGCAGCTCTTTGCCATCGTGCTGCAGATCGCCACTTTCATACTCCGCCATAAACGCCGTCATCAGAGATTGCGGGAAGGGCCACGGCTGGGAGGTGACATAACGGACGTTTTTGATGCGGATATTGCTCTCTTCCATGACCTCGCGGGCGACGGCCTGCTCCAGGGTTTCGCCGACCTCGACAAACCCCGCCAGTACGGTGTAAACCTTGTTGCGATGCCGGGCATGATTCGCCAGCAGGATCTCATCGCCGCGACGGATAGCCACAATGATGCAGGGTGCGATCTGCGGATAGTAGCGTTCGCGACAATGGCTGCACAGACAGGCAAACTCATGTTTGCTGTGATGCATTTCATGCCCGCAGTAGCCGCACCAGCGATGAGAGCGGTAGAACTCTGCCAGCTGCACGCCGCGTCCGGCCAGCTGAAACAGTTCCACATCCTGATCGATCAGCTGCCGCACCGAAAACATCTCTGCTGAGCGCGGCTCGCAAATCAGCCAGACTTTTTCACCCTGCCACTCCCCAATCGTCCGGGCTTTACTGCCCGTTAAACCAAATTTTTCGGCGTTTCCGTGGGGTAAATCACCTTGTGGCAACCAAAGTTTCTGTTCATGGCTGACAATCCACCATCCAGCGTCTACGCTTGAGATTTCGCATTGCATTTATTTCGTCATCCTTAGCGTCAAATCGCACGCTGAAGCCCTGATGTTAAGTGTGTAGATAAACAACTATAACTCACATGGAGTTAGATATGCTTAACCAGTTAGAAGTCCTGGCTGAACGCGTAGGTGGCAGTAATGAACTGGTCGATTCATGGCTTGAAGCCCGTCGTCAGCTGCTGGTGAACTATTATCACCTCGTCGGTCTTAAACCCAACAAAGAGGCGCTGACGCGTCTGGATGAGCAGGCGCTGGACAACTTCTGTCACAGCCTGGTCGATTACCTTTCTGCAGGTCACTTCAGCATCTATGAGCGCGTCATCAATGAGATGAGTGGTGACAGCCCGATGATTGCCGCTGCGCAGATCTACCCGCCGCTGGAAGCGAATACGGAGCGTCTGATGCAGCTGTATGATGGTCACCTGCAGCAGGCGATTGACGATGAGAACTGCATGACCTTCCAGCAGGCACTGTCCGAAGTGGGCGAGGTGCTGGAAGCGCGCTTTACGCTGGAAGATAAGCTGATCCAGCTCGCGTGGGATAATCAGCTGGCCGCGCCGCCCGTGGCCAACGACAGCCAGATCGCCCGTCCGGCATAATGCCGATTCGTAACAGGGGTATTGAGATTATCCGATAGCCCTTTTATGCTGAACAGGTTCTGAGGCAGAGACGCCAAAGAACCTTTTTTATTTGTGTGTTGAAATATCACGTTTTTACCGCTGAGGCTGCGCTAAGCGCCTGCGTAAAAACCGCTTCTTGTCGGAGTGCCCATCCGGGCTGAGACCGTTAATTCGGGATCCGCGGAACCTGATCAGGTTAGAACCTGCGAAGGGAACAAGAGTAATCAGTCGCTGTCTGCCAGCCGTTGTGCGCTGTCTGTACGCTTACTCCTTCCGGACTCCGGACAAGCATCGTTTCCCTTTAACAGGAAGATTGCTATGTCTGACCCTAAAATGACCCGTCGTGAACAACGCGCCCAGGCGCAGGCGTTTATCCACTCCCTGCGGGGTGGCAGTGCGTTTCCCCGCTCCCGTCGCATCTGGATAACCGGCAGCCGGGACGATATCCGCGTGCCGATGCGGGAAATCGAAATGACGCCGACCCATACCGGCGGCAGTAAAGAAGCGCCACTTTATGAGCAGAATGAAGCCGTGCCGGTCTATGACACGGCGGGTGCCTATGGCGATCCCGCCGCAGAGATCGATGTGCATCGTGGTCTGGCGAAGCTGCGCGCCGGCTGGATTGCAGAACGCGACGACAGTGAACCACTGAGCCAGAACAGCTCCGGCTATACCCAGCAGCGGCTGGCCGATGAGGGGCTGGACCACCTGCGTTTCGACCAGCTGCCGACCCCGCGACGCGCCCGCGCAGGCCGCCGCGTTACGCAGCTGCACTACGCCCGTCAGGGGATCGTTACCCCGGAGATGGAGTTCATCGCTCTGCGGGAAAATATGGGCCGGGAACGCATCCGCGCGGAGGTGCTGCTGCAACAGCATCCGGGCCACAGTTTTGGCGCACATCTGCCCGCCGCGATAACGCCCGAGTTCGTGCGGCAGGAGGTAGCGGCCGGTCGCGCCATCATCCCGGCCAATATCAACCACCCTGAATCGGAACCGATGATCATCGGCCGCAACTTTCTGGTGAAGGTCAACGCCAATATCGGCAATTCCGCGGTGACCTCTTCCATTGAAGAGGAAGTGGAGAAGCTGGTCTGGTCCACCCGCTGGGGCGCCGATACGGTGATGGATCTCTCCACCGGACGCTATATCCATGAAACGCGCGAATGGATCCTGCGCAACAGCCCGGTGCCCATCGGCACCGTCCCGATCTATCAGGCGCTGGAAAAAGTGAATGGCGTGGCCGAGTCGCTGAACTGGACGATCTTCCGGGATACGCTGCTTGAGCAGGCGGAACAGGGGGTGGATTACTTCACCATCCACGCGGGCGTGCTGCTGCGCTATGTGCCGATGACGGCGAAGCGGCTGACCGGCATTGTGTCACGCGGCGGGTCGATCATGGCGAAATGGTGTCTGTCGCACCATCAGGAGAACTTTCTCTATCAGCATTTCCGGGAAATCTGTGAAATCTGCGCCGCTTATGATGTCGCCCTGTCACTGGGTGACGGTTTACGTCCGGGTTCGATTCAGGATGCCAACGATGAGGCGCAGTTTGCCGAGCTGCGCACCCTGGGCGAACTGACCCGCATCGCCTGGGAGTATGACGTTCAGGTGATGATTGAAGGGCCGGGCCATGTGCCGATGCACATGATCCGCCGCAACATGACCGAACAGCTCGACCTGTGCGATGAAGCGCCCTTCTACACGCTTGGCCCACTGACCACCGATATCGCGCCCGGCTATGACCATTTCACCTCCGGTATCGGCGCCGCCATGATCGGCTGGTTTGGCTGCGCCATGCTCTGTTACGTCACCCCTAAAGAGCATCTGGGCCTGCCGAACAAGGAGGATGTGAAACAGGGATTGATCACCTACAAAATCGCGGCGCACGCCGCCGATCTGGCGAAAGGCCATCCGGGCGCGCAGATCCGCGATAACGCGATGTCCAAAGCACGCTTTGAATTCCGCTGGGAAGATCAGTTCAATCTGGCCCTCGATCCCCACACCGCCCGGACGATGCATGACGAAACCCTGCCGCAGGCGTCGGGCAAGGTGGCGCACTTCTGCTCAATGTGCGGCCCGAAATTCTGCTCGATGAAAATTTCCCAGGAGGTGCGCGCGTTCGCCGCCCGCCAGGATACGCGCGCCGAGCCTGTCACCGTAGGCATGGCGCAGATGTCAGACCGTTTTCGTCGCCACGGCGGTGAACTCTATCACCCCGCCGACACCCTGAAGGAGGATTAACGATGCCCGCATTTCCTGCTACCGCCCCGCGCCTGGGGCTTTATCCGGTGGTTGACAGCCCCGACTGGATCGCCCGCCTGCTGGAGGCGGGCGTCCGCACGATCCAGCTGCGCATCAAAGATCAGCCCGAGGCGATCGCTGAGCCTGCCATTGCGCAGGCGATTGCGCTGGGGAAACGTTACGATGCGCGCCTGTTTATCAATGATTACTGGGCGCTGGCGATAAAGCATCAGGCTTATGGCGTGCATCTGGGGCAGGAGGATCTGGATGTCGCCGATCTTGACCGCATTCGGCAGGCCGGCTTACGGCTGGGGATCTCGACCCATGATGATGCGGAACTGGATCGCGCCCTGGCGATCCAGCCCTCTTACATCGCGCTGGGCCATATATTCCCGACTCAGACCAAAGCGATGCCGTCTGCGCCGCAGGGCCTTGAGCAGCTGAAACAGCATCTGGCCCGTCTGACCGACATCCCTACCGTGGCGATTGGCGGGATCTCGATAGCCCGTGCGCCCGGGGTGCTGGCTACCGGCGTGGGCAGCATTGCGGTGGTGAGTGCGATTACCCAGGCGGAGGACTGGCGTGCCGCCACCGCGACGCTGCTGGCGCTGACCGAAGGCGATGGGCAGGGATGCTGAGATCTGTTCCGCAGCGCGACGGCAAAACGGGTAACACCGGTATGCTCTGCGGAAAGCCTGTCGCAGAAGAGAAAGTTGCCGCTGGCGCGCTGGGGTGCAGAGCCTTAACGTGGGCGTCGTCAGGTTAAGGTTATCTGACCAGGGCCGGTTCACTCCTCTTGCCGGCCCTGCCTCCTTGTTCACGATGTCAGCGCGGAGGCCGGGCCTGGCGTCTCATGCTGACATGAGATCATCGCGCGTTCAACGGCCGCCCCGACCTGTGCCAGTGCCTGTTCAGTCTGTTCGTTAACAGGCAGGCCGTAGTTCAGACGCAGGCAGTTACGGTATTTACCTGAGGCCGAAAACAGTGAACCTACGGCGATCTGTATTTTCGACTCGCGCAGTTCACGGTTAAGCCGGACCGCGTCGAAGGCCTCGGGGAGTTCGATCCACATCAGAAAGCCGCCCTGAGGACGTGACACGCAGATACCGCAGGGAAAGTAGTGGCGCACCCAGCAGCTGAAGCGTTCATAGTTGCGGTGATAGATCTGCCGCATCCGGCGCAGATGGGGCTGATAATGGCCCTGACGGATAAATTCGGAGACCGCATGCTGAGGCTGCGTGGCGGTGGAGCCGGTAACGATATATTTCATATGCAGTACGCGGTCACGATAGCGGCCGGGTACCACCCAGCCGACACGCAAACCCGGCGCCAGCGTTTTTGAAAAGGAGCTGCAGAGCAGAACCCGGCCGTCCAGATCAAACGCTTTGATAGCCGGAGGCCGCGGATAGTCCCAGGCCAGTTCACCATACACATCATCTTCGATAATCGCGGCGTCAAACCGCTGCGCCAGCGCCAGCAACGCCCGCTTACGCGACTCCGGCATGATAAATCCCAGCGGATTATTACAGTTCGGCACAACCACAACAGCTTTGATCGGCCACTGGTCGAAGGCCAGTTCCAGCGCCTCCAGACTGATGCCGGTCGCCGCATCGGTCGGGATCTCGATGGCGCGGATGCCAAAGCCGCGCAGCGTCTGCATAATGCCGTGAAACGACGGTGACTCAACGGCAATAATATCACCCGGCTCGCAGACCGCCCGGACGCTAACGGATAACGCTTCGTGACAGCCGGTGGTAATCACAATCTCCCCGGCCGTGAGCTGGCAGCCGCTATCGATCGCCAGCCGTGCTATCTGCTGTCGCAGCGCGAGTACGCCATAAAGATTGTCATAGTTAAGCAGCGCGGTTTCCTGCTTCTGCGCCTGGCGGCCGAACGCTTTCCAGAGCGGCTTAAGCGTCGGCTGCGTCAGATCGGGCATCCCGCTGCCCAGCTGCAGGACATCCTCTTCCAGCCGACCGTTAATCAGCTCCAGCACCGCATCCCACTGTGTGACCTCCACCGGCCGCTGCACGGGGCGCGTCAGCGCCGGGATCGGCGGTGTCGATTTACAGGCGGCGACAAAGTAGCCGGAGCGTGACTGCGGCGTGATCATCTGCTTCTCTTCCAGCAGATGATAAGCCTGCTGTACCGTACTGATACTGACGCCATGTTCAGCACTGAGGGTACGCACCGAAGGCAGACGTTCCCCACTGCGGTACAGCCCCTGTTCGATGCGCTGAGCCAGCAGCGAAGCCAGATGTTCATAACGGGTCATTGTATTTACTCCGGCTCAGATGCTGAGCAGTAACAAGTACAGTTGAGCTCCGTTTTTACCATTCAGATCGTGTTTACCGCAATCTGTATGTTAAAAAAAGGTGATTTTTGAATCTGTATCATACAGACCGCTTTGCGGAAAATAGCCTCTCACATCACTGAGGGCACTATCATGGGATACGATGAGAATCGCGCAGCTAAGCCATTTACCGGTACGCCTTACCACCTGGTTCGTTATCTGTGGCGCTGTTTCAGACGCTGGCAGCTGCGGCGGGAGACCACTGCCATTCTGTCGAAGCTGAGTGACCAGCAGCTCAGGGATATTGGCATCCGCCGTAATGAGTGGAAAGCCTGAAAAAGAGATAAAAAAAACCCTGCCGGAGCAGGGTTTTTTATCAGGCGGGGACGATTAATCGTCTTTGTTGCCGCCGAGACCGGCGTTCAGCAGTTCAGCCAGGCTGGCTGATGCTTCATCCGCAGTCACCTGCGGTACAACGGGTACTTCGCCTGCCGCTTTGCGACGCATACGATCCTGATGGTACGCATAACCGGTACCGGCCGGGATCAGACGACCCACGATCACGTTCTCTTTCAGGCCGCGCAGTTCGTCGCGCTTGCCTGCTACTGCGGCTTCGGTCAGGACACGGGTGGTCTCCTGGAACGATGCAGCAGAGATGAACGATTCGGTAGCCAGTGACGCTTTGGTAATACCCAGCAGGTCACGCACGTAGGTTGCGCCCACTTTTCCGTTCGCTTCCAGATCACGGTTAGAGATCTTGATGCGAGAGTACTCAGCCTGCTCACCTTCCAGGAAGTCTGCACCGCCTGCGCTCACGATGGTGGCTTTACGCAGCATCTGACGAACGATGACTTCGATGTGCTTATCGTTAATCTTAACGCCCTGCAGGCGGTAAACTTCCTGCACTTCGTTAGTGATGTAACGGGTCACCGCATGCACGCCACGCAGACGCAGGATGTCATGTGGAGACTCTGGGCCATCGGAAACCACGTCACCGCGCTCAACACGTTCACCTTCGAACACGTTCAGCTGACGCCATTTCGGAATCATCTCTTCGTATGGCTCGCTGCCATCCAGCGGAGTGATCACCAGACGACGTTTACCTTTGGTCTCTTTACCGAAGGAGATGATGCCGCTGATCTCCGCCAGGATTGCTGGCTCTTTCGGACGACGCGCTTCGAACAGGTCAGCAACGCGTGGCAGACCACCGGTAATATCCTTGGTACCGCCCGATTCCTGCGGTACACGCGCCAGGGTGTCACCGGCACTGATTTTCACGCCATCTTCCAGCTGAACAATCGCTTTACCTGGCAGGAAGTACTGAGCCGGCATGTCGGTGCCCGGGATCAGAACGTCGTTGCCGCTGGCATCAACAATTTTCAGCGCAGGACGCAGATCTTTACCGCCTGACGTACGCTCAGCACTGTCCAGAACCACCAGCGAAGACAGACCGGTTAAGTCATCTGTCTGACGGGTAATGGTCTGGCCATCGATCATGTCCGTGAAGCGAATGAAACCGCCCACTTCGGTGATAACTGGCATGGTATGCGGATCCCAGTTCGCCACGGTCTCGCCCGCAGCAACCTGCTCACCATCACCTTTCGCCATGGTAGAACCGTAAGGAACTTTATAGCTCTCTTTGGTACGACCAAATTCATCGATCATTTTCAGTTCGACGTTACGCGAGGTGATCACCAGCTTACCGGCCGAGTTCGTTACCGACTTGGCGTTGGTCAGCTTGATGGTACCTTTGTTCTTCACCTGAATGCTGGATTCAGCAGCCGCACGCGATGCCGCACCACCGATGTGGAACGTACGCATCGTCAGCTGTGTACCCGGCTCACCGATGGACTGTGCCGCGATAACACCGATCGCTTCACCTTTGTTGATGATGTGACCGCGTGCCAGGTCGCGACCGTAGCAATGCGCACACACACCAAAGTCGGTTTCACAACCTACAACAGAGCGAACTTTCAGGCTGTCTACAGAGTTCAGTTCCAGCACGTCACACCAGTGCTCATCGAGCAGGGTGTTGCGTGGGACCAGAATATCTGCAGTACCTGGCTTCAGAACGTCTTCAGCAGTCACACGACCCAGTACACGTTCACGCAGCGGCTCTTTCACGTCGCCACCTTCGATGACTGGCGTCATCATGATGCCTTCGTGTGTACCACAGTCATCTTCAGTCACAACCAGGTCCTGAGCAACGTCAACCAGACGACGCGTCAGATAACCGGAGTTCGCTGTTTTCAGTGCGGTATCCGCAAGACCTTTACGCGCACCGTGGGTTGAGATGAAGTACTGGAGTACGTTCAGCCCTTCACGGAAGTTCGCCGTGATGGGTGTTTCAATGATCGAGCCATCCGGCTTCGCCATCAGACCACGCATACCGGCCAGCTGACGAATCTGTGCAGCAGAACCACGCGCACCGGAGTCGGCCATCATAAAGATGCTGTTAAAGGAAACCTGTTTCTCTTCTTCGCCGTCACGGTTAATCACGGTTTCTGTTGAGAGGTTTTCCATCATCGCCTTGGCAACACGTTCGTTAGCTGCGGCCCAGATATCGATGACTTTGTTGTAACGTTCGCCGGCGGTAACCAGACCCGACTGGAACTGCTCCTGGATCTCAGCCACTTCCGCTTCCGCTTCGGTGATGATTTCCACTTTCTTCTCTGGGATCACCATGTCGTCGATGCCGACTGACGCGCCTGAACGGGCAGCGTAGGCGAAACCGGTATACATGGTCTGGTCAGCGAAGATAACGGTCGGCTTCAGGCCCAGAATGCGGTAACAGGTGTTCAGCATTTTGGAGATAGCTTTTTTACCCAGCGCCTGGTTAACGATGGAGTAAGGCAGACCTTTTGGCACGATCATCCACAGGATGGCGCGACCGATAGTTGTGTCAATCAGGCTGGTTTTTGCGACCCACTCATCCTGCTCATTTTTCTCGTGTTCGGTGATACGCACCTTCACGCGAGCATGCAGAGACGCGAGGCCAGCGCGATAAATACGCTCAGCTTCTTTCGGGCCAGTCAGCACCATGCCTTCGCCTTTGGCGTTAACACAGTCACGGGTCATGTAGTACAGACCCAGTACAACGTCCTGAGAAGGAACGATGATTGGCTCGCCGTTCGCAGGTGACAGGATGTTGTTGGTCGACATCATCAGCGCACGCGCTTCCAGCTGGGCTTCCAGCGTCAGCGGTACGTGAACAGCCATCTGGTCACCATCGAAGTCGGCGTTATAGGCCGCACAGACCAGCGGGTGAAGCTGAATCGCTTTACCTTCGATCAGAACCGGTTCAAAGGCCTGAATACCCAGACGGTGCAGCGTAGGCGCACGGTTCAGCAGAACCGGGTGCTCACGGATCACTTCGTCGAGGATATCCCAGACAACCGCTTCTTCGCGCTCAACCATTTTCTTCGCGGCTTTGATGGTGGTGGCCAGGCCACGCAGTTCCAGCTTGCCGTAAATGAACGGTTTGAACAGCTCGAGTGCCATTTTCTTCGGCAGGCCGCACTGATGCAGACGCAGGTATGGACCAACGGTGATAACGGAACGACCAGAGTAGTCGACACGTTTACCCAGCAGGTTCTGACGGAAACGACCCTGCTTACCTTTGATCATGTCTGCCAGCGATTTCAGCGGACGCTTGTTGGAACCGGTGATCGCACGACCGCGACGACCGTTATCCAGCAGGGCATCTACTGCTTCCTGCAGCATACGCTTTTCGTTGCGCACGATGATGTCTGGCGCAGCCAGATCCAGCAGGCGCTTCAGACGGTTGTTACGGTTGATCACGCGACGATAGAGATCGTTCAGATCCGACGTTGCGAAACGACCACCATCCAGCGGAACCAGCGGACGCAGATCCGGTGGCAGAACAGGCAGCACGGTCAGGATCATCCACTCTGGCTTGTTACCAGACTGTACGAACGCTTCCAGCAGCTTGATACGCTTGGTCAGTTTTTTGCGTTTGGTTTCGGAGTTGGTTTCGTTCAGCTCTTCACGCAGCTGCTCGCACTCCTGCTCCAGATCCATGTTTTTCAACAGGGCCTGGATCGCTTCGGCGCCCATTTTAGCGTCGAACTCGTCACCGAACTCTTCCAGTGCATCAAGGTACTGCTCTTCAGTCAGGATCTGACGCTTCTCGAGGTTGGTCATGCCACCTTCGATTACCACGTAAGATTCAAAGTAGAGCACGCGCTCGATGTCACGCAGCGGCATATCCAGCAGTAAGCCGATACGCGATGGCAGTGACTTCAGGAACCAGATGTGCGCAGTCGGCGACGCCAGTTCGATGTGGCCCATACGCTCACGGCGTACTTTAGTCTGGGTCACTTCAACGCCGCACTTCTCACAAATCACACCACGGTGTTTCAGGCGCTTATACTTACCGCACAGGCACTCATAGTCTTTTACCGGCCCGAAGATACGGGCACAGAACAGACCATCGCGCTCTGGCTTGAAAGTACGGTAGTTAATGGTTTCTGGCTTTTTCACTTCACCAAAAGACCAGGAACGGATCATGTCTGGCGAAGCCAGCGCAATTTTGATCGCATCAAACTCTTCGGTCTTAGTTTGCGCTTTCAGAAACTTAAGTAAGTCTTTCACGGATTAGCTCCCGTCGGAGTGAGACTCAGGGGGCGTCCAACCGAAATTGAACGCCCCGTAACCAGTACAATTGCGAGCGCTTTAAACCCGGCGCTTTCAGGCAACGGCGAACCGCTGCCTGAAATGGGGTTACTCGTCTTCCAGCTCGATGTTGATACCCAGCGAGCGAATCTCTTTCAACAGTACGTTGAAGGATTCCGGCATGCCCGGTTCCATCTGATGGTTGCCGTCAACGATGTTTTTATACATCTTGGTACGGCCGTTGACGTCATCAGACTTAACGGTAAGCATTTCCTGCAGGGTATAGGCGGCACCGTAAGCTTCCAGTGCCCATACTTCCATCTCACCAAAGCGCTGACCACCGAACTGCGCCTTACCACCCAGCGGCTGCTGAGTAACCAGGCTGTAGGAACCGGTAGAACGTGCATGCATCTTGTCATCAACCAGGTGGTTAAGTTTCAGCATGTACATGTAGCCAACGGTAACCTGACGTTCGAACTGCTCACCGGTACGGCCGTCAAACAGGGTAATCTGACCGGAAGAAGGCAAGCCGCCGAGCTGTAACAGCTCTTTGATTTCGCTCTCTTTCGCGCCATCAAACACCGGAGTGGCGATAGGCATACCTTTCTTCAGGTTCTCAGCCAGACGCAGAACTTCGTCATCGGAGAAGGTGTTCAGGTCAACTCTCTGACGCAGGTCAGTACCCAGGTCATAGGCGCGCTGGATGAATTCGCGCAGTTTCGCGACTTCTTCCTGCTTCTTCAGCATGGCGTTGATCTTCTCGCCGATGCCTTTCGCCGCCATACCCAGGTGGGTTTCCAGAATCTGACCGATGTTCATACGCGATGGTACGCCCAGCGGGTTCAGAACGATGTCGACCGGCGTGCCGTTTTCATCGTAAGGCATATCTTCGATCGGGTTGATCTTGGAGATAACACCTTTGTTACCGTGACGACCTGCCATCTTGTCACCCGGCTGAATCTGACGCTTAACGGCCAGATAAACCTTAACGATTTTCAGCACGCCTGGTGCCAGATCATCGCCCTGGGTGATCTTACGACGCTTACCTTCGAGTTTCTTCTCAAACTCGTGCTTCAGTTCGTCGTACTGCTCGGCCAGCTGTTCCAGCTGGTTTTGCTTAGCTTCGTCGTTCAGACCCAGCTCCAGCCAGCGCTCACGCGGCAGCTTGTCCAGTTTGTCTGCTTCAACGCCACCGGAGATCAGGACGTTCTGAATACGGCTGAACAGGCCCGCTTCCAGAATCTGCAGCTCTTCAGACAGGTCTTTCTTCGCCTGCTTCAGCTGCATCTCTTCGATTTCCAGCGCACGTTTGTCTTTTTCCACGCCATCGCGGGTAAAGACCTGAACGTCGATCACGGTACCTGACACGCCATTCGGTACGCGCAGTGACGAATCTTTCACGTCAGAGGCTTTTTCACCGAAGATCGCGCGCAGCAGTTTCTCTTCTGGCGTCAGCTGGGTTTCACCTTTCGGCGTTACCTTACCGACCAGAATGTCACCACCGGTCACTTCAGCACCGATGTAGACGATGCCTGACTCATCCAGTTTAGAGAGTGCGGCTTCACCCACGTTCGGGATGTCAGCGGTGATCTCTTCCGGCCCCAGTTTGGTGTCACGCGACACGCAAGCCAGTTCCTGAATGTGGATGGTGGTAAAGCGATCTTCCTGCACCACGCGCTCGGAGACCAGGATGGAGTCTTCGAAGTTGTAACCGTTCCACGGCATGAACGCGACGCGCATGTTCTGACCCAGCGCCAGTTCACCCAGATCGGTGGACGGGCCATCAGCCAGCACATCACCACGTTCAACCGGCTCACCCAGAGAGACACATGGCATCTGGTTGATACAGGTGTTCTGGTTAGAACGGGTGTATTTGGTCAGGTTATAGATGTCGATACCGGCTTCGCCAGCATACATCTCATCTTCGTTCACCTTGATCACGATACGTGATGCGTCAACGTACTGAACGGTACCGCCACGTTTAGCAACGGCGGTAACACCGGAGTCAACGGCAACAGCACGTTCCATACCGGTACCCACCAGCGGCTTATCAGCACGCAGAGTCGGAACGGCCTGACGTTGCATGTTCGCACCCATCAGAGCACGGTTGGCGTCATCGTGTTCCAGGAACGGGATCAGGGATGCACCGACAGAAACCACCTGCTGGGTGGAAACGTCCATGTAGTCAACCTGATCGCGGCTGAACAGGCTCGATTCGCCTTTGCTACGGCAGGTGACCAGGTCATCCACAAACGCGCCGTTGTCATCCAGCGGGGCGTTCGCCTGTGCGATAACGTAGTTACCCTCTTCGATAGCAGAGAGGTAATGAATCTCGTCAGAGACCAGGCCATCGATCACACGGCGATACGGGGTTTCAAGGAAACCGTACTCATTGGTCTGCGCATAAACAGACAAGGAGTTGATCAGACCGATGTTCGGACCTTCAGGGGTCTCGATTGGGCAGACACGACCGTAGTGCGTTGGGTGTACGTCACGCACTTCGAAGCCGGCACGCTCACGCGTCAGACCACCCGGGCCGAGAGCAGAGATACGACGTTTGTGCGTAATCTCTGACAGCGGGTTGTTCTGGTCCATGAACTGAGACAGCTGGCTTGAACCAAAGAACTCTTTGACCGCAGCCGAAATCGGCTTAGCGTTGATCATGTCCTGTGGCATCAGGGTATCCAGATCGCCCAGTGACAGACGCTCTTTAACCGCACGCTCAACACGGACCAGACCCACGCGGAACTGGTTCTCAGCCATTTCGCCGACTGAACGAATACGACGGTTGCCGAGGTGGTCGATATCGTCCACTTCGCCTTTACCGTTACGGATGTCGATCAGCTTCTTCATCACTTCGATGATGTCTTCTTTGCTCAGGATACCCGAACCTTCGATTTCATCACGCAGCAATGAGCGGTTGAATTTCATACGGCCGACAGCAGACAGGTCGTAACGATCTTCAGAGAAGAAGAGGTTTTCGAACAGGTTCTCTGCGGCTTCACGCGTTGGCGGCTCACCAGGACGCATCATGCGGTAGATCTCAACCAGGGCGCTCAGGCGATCGCTGGTTGGGTCAACACGCAGGGTCTCAGACATATATGGACCGTGGTCCAGATCGTTGGTGAACAGCGTTTCGATGCGCTTGTGACCGGACTGGCTCAGTTTAGCCAGCAGATCCAGCGACAGCTCCATGTTCGCTGCAACAATCAGCTCACCGGTGCTCTCATCGATGTAATCTTTCGCGACCACTTTGCCCGCGATATATTCAACCGGAACTTCGATGTGCTGAATGCCATCTTTTTCCAGCTGACGGATATGGCGCGCAGTGATGCGGCGACCTTTTTCGACGTAGACGGTGCCGTTCGCTTCGATATCGAAGGTCGCAGTTTCACCGCGCAGGCGCTCAGGTACCAGCTCCATCTGCAGCTTGTTGTCACGGATTTCAAAGACCACTTTCTCAAAGAAGAGATCGAGGATCTGAGGCGTCGTGAACTGTAACGCACGCAGGATGATAGTGGCCGGCAGCTTACGACGACGGTCAATACGGACAAACAGGTTATCTTTCGGGTCAAACTCAAAGTCGAGCCATGAACCGCGGTAAGGGATGATACGTGCGTTATAAAGCACTTTACCCGAAGAGTGGGTTTTACCCTTATCGCTGTCAAAGAACACGCCAGGACTACGGTGCAGCTGAGAAACGATAACGCGCTCGGTACCGTTGATGACAAAGGTACCGTTGTCGGTCATGAGCGGAATTTCGCCCATGTAGACTTCTTGTTCTTTAATATCTTTTACGGTGCCTTCTGGCGCTTCGCGCTCATAGATCACCAGACGCAGTTTCACGCGCAGCGGTGCCGAATAGGTCACGCCACGGATCTGACACTCTTTCACGTCAAAGACAGGTTCGCCCAGGCGATAGCTGACATACTGCAGCTCAGAGTTGCCGCTGTAGCTCGCAATAGGGAATACAGAGCGGAATGCAGCTTCCAGCCCGTACTGACCTTCTGGATCTTGCTCGATAAACTTCTGGAACGAGTCGAGCTGGATGGAAAGGAGATAAGGTATGTCCAGTACTTGTGGACGTTTACCAAAATCCTTACGAATACGTTTTTTCTCGGTATAGGAGTAAACCATAGGGTTCCTCAGCTAGCTGACAAGTCGACCCACGCTGTCCGTCCTGACAGGACAGTTCATGCAACACGATTTTGTTTGATTCACTGGCTGCGGGGCAGCAGTGCAATACCTCTTTCTATCACGCTTAAATCATTTCATCGCTTTTGCGAAGGCAGGGAACCCACTCAGGAAAGCGGTATATTAAGTCGTCGATAGAGAAAGATATTGAAGAGTAGCAATGGACAAACAGTGTGAAACCCCATTGAAACCCTGTAGCGCAAAAAGGCTGGTGACCAAAAAGTCACCAGCCATCAGTCTGAAACTACTCAGACTGCAACCCGAGGGTTGTCTTACTTAACTTCAACTTCAGCGCCAGCTTCTTTCAGAGCAGCTTCAAGTGCAGCTGCGTCATCTTTGCTGATGCCTTCTTTGATCACGCCAGTTGCTTCAACCAGATCTTTGGCTTCTTTCAGGCCCAGACCAGTTGCAGTACGTACGGCTTTGATTACTGCTACTTTGTTCGCGCCAACAGCTTTCAGTACGACGTCGAATTCAGTTTTTTCTTCAACAGCTTCAGCCGGGCCCGCAGCAACAGCTACAGCAGCAGCAGCAGAAACGCCGAATTTTTCTTCCATAGCAGAAACCAGCTCAACTACTTCCATTACGGACATAGCTGCAACAGCTTCCAGAATTTGGTCTTTAGTGATAGACATAACAATTGTTCCTAAGAATCAGAAAAAGTTTATACGTTAGCAAACACGAAGAAAAAGAGTCTGGCCTTAAGCCGCTTCTTTTGCGTCGCGTACAGCAGCCAGAGTGCGGACCAGTTTGCCAGCAGCGGCTTCTTTCATGGTCGACATCAGACGTGCCAGTGCTTCTTCGTAAGTCGGCAGCGTTGCCAGACGGTCAATATTGGCCGCCGTGATCAGCTCACCTTCAAAGGCTGCAGCTTTGACCTCAAATTTTGCATTCGCTTTCGCGAAATCTTTGAACAGACGAGCAGCAGCGCCCGGGTGTTCCAAAGAATATGCAATCAGGGTCGGACCAACAAACGTGTCTTTCAGGCACTCAAACTGAGTACCTTCAACGACGCGGCGCAGCAGGGTGTTACGAACAACACGCATGTAAACGCCAGCTTCACGACCTGCTTTACGCAGTTCGGTCATTTTATCAACGGTAACGCCACGGGAATCCGCAACAACCGCTGAAAGCGCACCTTTGGCTACTTCGCTGACTTCAGCAACAATCGCTTGTTTGTCTTGAAGATTTAATGCCATTAGCTTTTGCTCCTGGATTTGACCGGGAAAGGATTTCCCCGGAACTCACTTCACTCATTCACCCGAGGGGAAATAAGCGCTCGAACACGGTGAGCAGAATCCAGCTAAGAAAAAATTCTTTTGGTTCTGTCACCGTCTACGCAGGATATTAAGCAGTTTATCCGGAGATAAGCCGCTCCTGCGGTCTTGGACGGAGGCCAGGATAAGGCCTGGCTCCAACCTAAATTCTGTGCGACGCAGCAGAGGCAGAAGAAAAGCGATAACGCTCCGTTCCGGCTCTCTGGTGTCCTGTTCTGTTAATAACAGAACAACGGGCGTAAGATTCTAGGTGAATTTTTCGCCCGTTTCAAGCAGCAATTAGTTTGCTGTTGCGTTCAGACCCGCCTGGTCAACGGCAACGCCGGCGCCCATGGTGGTTGAAAGGCTGACTTTCTTGATGTACACGCCTTTCGCCTGAGAGGGTTTTGCTTTTTTCAGCGCAACCAGCAGAGATTCCAGGTTTTCTTTCAGTTTGTCAGCGTCAAAGTCCACTTTACCGATGGTCGTGTGGATGATGCCGTTTTTGTCGTTACGATAACGAACCTGACCCGCTTTAGCGTTCTTAACCGCTTCAGCAACGTTAGGCGTTACAGTACCAACTTTCGGGTTTGGCATCAGGCCGCGTGGACCCAGAATCTGGCCCAGCTGGCCAACAACGCGCATTGCATCCGGAGAAGCAATAACAACGTCAAAATTCATTTCGCCTTTCTTGATCTGCTCAGCCAGGTCTTCCATACCAACCAGCTCCGCGCCTGCTGCTTTAGCAGCTTCAGCGTTAGCACCCTGGGTGAAGACAGCAACACGTACTGAACGACCAGTACCGTGTGGCAGAACGGTCGCGCCGCGTACGTTCTGATCAGATTTACGTGCATCGATGCCGAGGTTGACAGCAACGTCAACGCTTTCAACGAACTTGGCAGTAGCCAGTTCTTTCAGCAGAGCAACAGCTTCAGCAATGTCATACTGCTTGGTCGCGTCAACTTTGTCGCGAATTACGGTCATGCGCTTGGTCAGCTTAGCCATTTCTTAGTCCTCTACTACCAGGCCCATGGAACGAGCAGTACCTTCGATTGAGCGAGTCATCGCTTCAACGTCAGAACCAGTCATGTCCGCAGCTTTGGTTTCTGCGATTTCACGTACCTGAGCACGAGTCACTTTACCGACTTTATCTTTGTTCGGCTTACCAGAACCAGACTTGATGCCCGCTGCTTTTTTCAGCAGTACGGCAGCCGGAGGCGTTTTGGTAATGAAAGTGAAAGAGCGGTCGCTGTATACGGTGATAACAACAGGAGTCGGCAGACCTTTTTCCAGAGATTCGGTCTTGGCGTTGAACGCTTTACAGAATTCCATGATGTTAACACCCTGCTGACCCAGAGCTGGACCAACCGGTGGACTTGGGTTCGCCATACCAGCTGCAACCTGCAGCTTGACGTAGGCTTGGACTTTCTTAGCCATGATATTTCCTCAATTGGGTTATAGCGCCTGTAAAAAGGCTCCCCGTGATAACGATTTATACGCTGTTGCCAGCGCATAAAAACAAAAGGCGCGAAATTGTAGTTAAATTTCGCGCCTGCTGCAACAGCTAATTTGTGAGCGGAAAGAGGTTAACCTTTCTCCACCTGACCGAAGTCGAGTTCGACCGGCGTTGCACGTCCGAAGATGGAAACGGAAACCGTCAGGCGGCTCTTCTCGTAATCCACATCTTCGACGACACCGTTAAAGTCGGCAAAAGGACCGTCGTTAACACGAACCATTTCACCTGGCTCAAACAGCGTTTTCGGACGGGGCTTGTCACCGACCTGCTGCAGACGGTTCATGATCGCATCAACTTCTTTGTCGCTGATCGGTGCCGGACGGTCAGATGTTCCGCCGATGAAACCCATCACGCGCGGGACACTGCGCACCAGGTGCCAGCTGGCGTCATTCATCACCATCTGAACCAGTACATATCCCGGGAAAAACTTGCGCTCGCTCTTACGACGCTGGCCACCACGAATCTCAACGACTTCTTCAGTCGGAACCATGACGTCGCCAAACAGCTCTTCCATGTTATGCAATTTGATATGCTCGCGCAGCGATTGAGCTACGCGGCCTTCAAAACCGGAAAACGCCTGTACGACGTACCAGCGTTTCTTTGGAGCTTCAGACATCTCAGAACCTCAGGCCAGTGATAAACGATACCAGACGGACCAGAATACCATCCAGCCCCCACAAAATCAGTGACATCACGGCAGTCACCGCGGCAACGATTAACGTGGTGTGCAGCGTTTCCTGGCGGGTTGGCCAGATAACCTTACGCATTTCTGTTCTTGCTTCACGAGCAAAAGCCACGGTCGCTTTGCCTTTGGTCGTTAAAAGCGCAATGCCGCCAGCCGCTGCAATCAGTACAACTACGGCTAACGCGCGCAGTGGCAGTGATACATCACGATAGAGGTAGTTACCTACAATCGCCGCAAGCAGCAGTACCACGACTGCTACCCACTTTACCGCTTCCAGGCCACGCCCGCTCCCTTGAGCTTCGGTATTCGCACTCATAAACCAACCTGCCACAATAATTCAGAAACTATTCTGCCCCGCAGTGCGAGGCGTCCAAACCGAATGAGCTTTTGAGGCGTAACTCGGTATCTAACGCCGCATGACAGAGCCTGTCTCAGCAATGATTATGATCGAAGAAATCACTGATGAGCCAGGTTCTATAAAACAGCGTGCAAAAAGGGCATCAAATGATGCCCTTTCCGTGTGCATTGCGTCAAACGTTATCGGTAATTAT
>NZ_JBLWSJ010000016.1:0-6145 GCF_048452665.1 Pantoea graminicola
TCAAAGGATGTCGCCGGCCTGCTTTGCCCCGGTTCTAACACACAGAACCTGTCTGTTCTGTGTGGCTGATTATACAAGGATGTCGCTTCGCTCCGTCTTTTTTGCCGCTCCCCGACCTGCAGCCGGAAACCGGCAGGGACAGAATGCCGTGCCCTCACTGTATGCACCCGGATTGTGGCCAGAATGAAATAAGGACGTTGCTACGCGCCGCTATATTCAGCCATGCGGCGGGGCAGTGCAGAAAACCAAGTCCGTGCGGACTGCGGCCGGTGCCGTGACTTCACTTTAGCCCGGCCGCTGCGTGTTCAAGATATCGCTTCGCTCGCCATCCTCGCCCGTTCGCACTCGCTCCGCTGCGCTTACTTCCGTCGCGCCGCCGCTCAGAAATTCGCGTCAGCGCCGTGCGTAATCCCGTCTCCCGCTCGCTTGCGCTGCGGCCTGCGGTGTCGCTCCTGAACACTCCGCTTTCCGCCGGGCTGTCATTCAGTCACGGCACAGGCCGAAACGGTGATTACTTTGACTGCGGAGGATTTCTTATGACATTTAACGGACCAGCGGTATACGTCGGGACTTACCATAAATACAACTGTGGCAGCATTTTCGGGAAATGGTTTGATCTCACTGACTTTGAGGAAATGACCGAGTTTCACGACGCATGTCGAGAACTCCACGCATCCGAAGAAGATCCTGAATTTATGTTCCAAGACTGGGAGGGCATTCCATCTAAATTCGTGTCTGAATCCTCTATCGACTGGGATTTCATCGCGGCCTGGAAACAGGCAAAAGAAGAGGGCAGGGAAGACGCCTTTGTTGCCTGGGTGGATTATTCCGGCGAGTGTGATTTTGACGCCTTTGATGAGGCGTACAGGGGAAAGGCAGAAACGGAGGAAGATTACGCGTATGAGCTGGTTGAAGACAATGGCCTTCTGAATGATGTACCGGAGCCGCTGCGCTCTTATTTCGATTATGAAGCCTATGCCCGCGATCTGTTCAGCAGTGGCTATGTGTTGCACGACGGCTTTGTATTCAGCAATTGATGACGCCGGCAGGATGAACCCTGCCGTAAAGGATAAAAAATGAAACTGTCACCACAGACTCGAGACATCCTTCGCCAGTACAAAGTCGTGATCAACGAGCGCCGCCGCAGCAATGGCCAGAGAGAGCTGAGAACCGAAGAGATCGTAGATGAAATCTGTTATTTCATGACCTGCCAGAGTGCTGTTTATCTCGGCAGTCACTTTATTCTGCAGAGAGGATAAGGATAAGCGAAATCATCAGGCGGTTGTGGCCGCCTTGTATCCCGCCAAAAACCTTCGCCTGCGGCGGCGGGGCGGACAGACCTGCGCCTGACGGCGCAGCGCCCTCACCGCAAATGAATACGTGGCCCATCAGTACGACTTTAACTGCTACTTTTCCGGCGTTTTTCCGCATATTCTGAGGCCCGGACGGCCCATTCTGCTCACTGTGAGCAGGAAGTTTTTTGTCTCTGCGGGCGTCCTGTCGGCTGTCATGCTTCGCACAGAGCCGGCAGGCCGTCTCTGCCCGGCCCCGTTCCGGGGCAGCGGGTTTCCATCCTGACGCAACACCTTCCGCTCACAGCAGCCGTTCCGGCTGCGCCGCTCAGTCCCGCCGTAAACGGCGCTCCCTGCATCCCGCCACCACACACGGCGGGATGTAAGGGGCAACGCTGTTTCGCGCCCGCGCGTCACATCGTTGCGGCGGGTTCCTGCTTTCCTCATGGATTGTTTCGCCCGTCTGAGTCCTTTCGCCGGGGCTGAGACAAGCACAAACCGCCTAGCTGTCCAGGGACGGCTGAAGCCTCTCGCCGGAAAATTTTTTATGTGGCCAAAAATTTTTCCGCTCGCTCCCGGACATCTGCTCCGGCCTGTGCTCGTTGCGCCCTTTGCGGCGAACGGCTCTCAAACGGGTGAAGGTTATAACCAGGGGAGCAAGCAGCAGTTCCCCGCAAAACGTCAAGACCGCGGCCCCGGCAACTCAACGGGTGATGGTTTTAAGGGAAAAAAGACAGGAGATATCAGTGGAACAGCCAGCAGTTGTGCGCTTACCGGATGACACCTATACGCGTGAGCAGGCGACGGCAGCCGCTGCGCAGTACGCCAATGTTGCTATCGAAGACGATCAGGGTACGCACTTTCGCCTGGTCGTGCGTAAGGATGGCGATTTGGTCTGGAGAGCATGGAATTTCGAATCAAACGCGGGTTACTGGCTGAACCGTTATATCGGTGATTACGGTATTCCCAAGGCGCAGTAAGCAGTTAAAAGGCGCCCTGCGGAGCAGCCACTCCGCAGGGCGGGACAGTCATTAATCTCACGAGGTATCAACGATGTCAGTAGCCAATGTTAAAGCAAAAGCGCCTAAAAGAACCAGCGCTAAAAAAGTGATCGACGCCGAACAGGCGGCGGTAAAAGCCGCGCTTGAAGCCGCGCCGGTTGAATACGCGCCTCTCTCAGTGTTCGTCATGTCGCTGCTTAATGCCCGCACCATCCCATATTCCACTGAAAGCGTGGAAAGCATGGCGGTAACCATTAAGTCGGTCGGCCTGTTGCAGAATCTGATCGCCCACGAACTGCCAGAGGGTGAACTGGCAGTGGCCGCAGGTGGCAAACGCCTCACAGCCCTGAATCTGCTGCTCTCACAGCAGTTTCTGACCCCTGATTACCCGGTGCCTTTCAAGCGCGTCTCACCGGAAATGGCCGCGCTGGTTTCCTACATTGAGAATGCGCAGCGCAGCGATATGCATGCGGCGGAGCAGATTGCCAGCTTCGGTACCCTGGCTTATCAGGGTAAAACTCCCGAACAGATTGGCGCCGGGCTGGGCTACAGCACCCGTCACGTTCAGCGCATGCTGAAACTCGCAAACCTTGCGCCGTCGCTGCTTAAGCTGCTGGCAGAGGATCAGCTGACGGTTGAGCAGTGCCAGGCGCTTTGCCTTGAAGACGATCAGGCCCGTCAGGTGCGTGTTTATGAAGAGGTAAAAGCCTCCTGGCATAACCTGCCCGTCACCATGTTACGAAAACTCATCACCGATAAAGAAATCTCCATCACGGATAAGCGCTTTCTCTTCGTGGGTCGTGAGACGTACGAGGCAGCAGGCGGTGTCGTGCGCGAAGACCTGTTCAGTCAGCAGGAGGGTGAGGGAACGGCTGATGCGGTTCTGCTGGAAACCCTGACCCTGCAGAAGCTGACCGCAATGGCGCAGGCCATTCAGGAAAGTGAAGGCTGGAAATGGAGCCTGGGCCAGCTGAGTTCGCTTTATCCGCACCGGGATGCGCTGACGTATCAGCTGACCGACGAGCCAGAACCTGTCTACATCGGTGACGAAGAAAGACGCATCAATGATCTGTACCAAGTGGCTGATGAATGTGCACAAAGTGCTGACGATGATGGCTATAGTGCAGCCAGCGATGAAATTGAAATCATCGAGAAATCAGCACGGGTTCGTGCCTGGACCCCGGAAGTTCGTGCCATGTCGGGCGTGGTGGTCGGGTTCGATAAATACGGTGAGCTCTGTGTGCAGCGCGGCGTTCTTAGGGTTGCCGATCTGCAGGCCGATGATAGCAGTGAAACTGAACAGGTCACACAGCCTGCCGTACCTCAGATCAGCCCAATCAGCATGGCTAAAAAGCCGGATGCGGCTGAGGGTATCAGTCTGCCACTTCTCACCAAAATGTCGTCTGAGCGCACCCTTGCCGTGCAGGCTGCACTGATGCAGCAGCAGAAAAAGGCTGTTTCTCTGCTGGTCTGGCAGCTTTGCAACAACGTATTCAGCTCCGGCTCACAGTATGGCAACCCGTTCAGTATCCGCGTAACCGTACCACACTACAGCCTGACGCAGGATGCCCCGTCCGGTGACAAAGGCCCGGGCTTTACCGCCCTGATGCAGGAAAAGGCTCGTCTGGAATCCCTGCTGCCGCAGGGATGGGATAAAGACTTCACCACATTCTTCGATCTGAGCGGTGAAACGCTTATGTCACTGATGGCGTTCTGTGTTGCCTGTTCGGTTGACGGGGTGCAGACGCGTGAATATCAGCGCACCACTGACAGCCGCCTGGACACACTGGAAAATGCGATTGGCTTCCACATGCGTGACTGGTGGCAACCCACAAAGGCGAACTTCTTCGCTGACCTGAAGCATACACAGATTGTCGAGTCGCTGACTGAGGCCGGGTTTACAGGCGCAGCTGCTGACGCGGCGAAAATGAAGAAGGGCGATGCCGCTGAACTGGCTGAGGGAAAAATACGAGATACGCGCTGGGTGCCAGCCTGGATGAAAGGGCCGGAGCCTGAAACGACTGATGCGGCCGGGTCTGCTGAGGCTGGCAGTGACACTGACAACAACGATTCCGCTCACGCGGCCTGATAAGGAGCGCCGCCCTTCGGGGCGGCATGGAGATAAAGATGAATAATAACAATGCTCTGAATCTGTCCGTGCTGACCGCAATGCACCCCTGCGAATTTGAGGAGTGGCGCGAAAGAGGAGAGAACGATCGCCACATTCTGACCAGCGCCGTCGCACAGCTGCTGCACGTACCCGCTGGCTGGATGGTCAATGGGGAATACCGTGGAGAATTTGGCGGATTCTTTCCGGTTCAGCTGCGCTACACCCCGCCCGGAGAGGCGTTCAGTCTCTGCGTATGCAGTCCGGGAGACGTGTCCGGGGAGTGGCTGATTGTACTCATATCAGCCGACGGTGATTGCGTGCGCGAAGTGCTCAGACTGACGCCGTTCGACCCGCAGCGTATCAGCGGCCTGATCGCCGCAGCGGCACAGGCATGCCTGCTGGAACACAGCGCTGCCGGAATGGCGGAATACCTGGCAGAAGGAGAATACGCATGATCCCGAACTGTCGTTCACTGGTTCCGCTTTCTCCTGCACGCCGTGCAGCGATGCAGGCCATCGCGTTTGTTGAAAACAGACATGAACGTAACGTGTACTGTGCAGACTATCCGTATGCAAACGCCTTTTTCCGCTTTCTCAGGGGCAGCAGGCGGGTGACGCTGAAAGAAATCCGCTTTTTCCGTCCCTCGATGCTAGAGGCCGAATTCAGGGGGAACCGACAGGTATGGCTGGCAGCGATCGACAGAATGATCGCCAGCGCCGGTGAGGACTGCCCTAATCCGCTGAGCAGTTATGATGTTGACGAACTGTTTCCGGGATGGCGGTTTCAGGGCACAGAGCGGCAGCGGCGAAAAACGGAGCTGCTCAGTGATAAGTATTCCCGCCAGTACAGCCGTGAGAGAGAGGCGAAAACGCGGACTCATCAGGCAATAAAAGGGCAGGCTGAGATTGACCTGGCATTTCATACGCCAGCCAGTGTCAGCAGCTGGATATCACGCTGGTCCTGCTCGCAACTGCATCATACCGAGCTGGAGATCATGTTTTATCGGTGGAGTGAAAGGTTCCCTTCACTGAGATCTCTGGATCGCTGGGAAATGGCAGGCCAGCCGTTGTGGCGACTGGGGGCTGAGGCCGGGTTACTGTCAGAGGAATCGACTGCGATAACGCAGGTGCTGGAACGCTGGATGGTACCCAACAAGCTGATGTTCAGTGCGGTGGCGGTATGAGCCGGGGCGATTACGTTACCGAGCTGAAAACGGCGCGCAGTCAGCGCCGTAAGCTGATAACGATGTTTGAAAAACTCTGCGCAATGTCGTCCGAGTGGGATGGGCTTTCAGGGGCTCAGGAGAGTGAAACCGAGCGCCTGGCAGAGGCCGTCAGTGAGCAGATAAGGCGGCTGGACGACGACATTGCATACTGGCGAGGCGGCGGAAGCAAAGAGGACCTGGACTGACAGCATAGATCCGGAGGTATTCAGCGTGATCCCGGCAGAGTCTCTGCGGTAGTTTTTAAATAACCGACTGCCGGAACATGGCCCCCTTCGGCTCCCCGGCGTTGCCGGGTCGTCAGTCCCACTCCGCTAAGCGGCAAGCCGCTAAGCTCCGCCGAACCCCCTCGGGTTTCGGACATAGGGCCTGATGGCTGAGGTCAAAGGCTGCAACCGGCTGCCGCCGGTGCTTCAACCGGGCGCGCAGCGCCCTTTAATGGCGTCACGCCGTTCCGTCGTGACGACTGTGTTCATGCTCATCCCTGTGCTGTCACCCTTTTCCGGCTGGTACGGAGCGG
>NZ_JBLWSJ010000017.1:0-5057 GCF_048452665.1 Pantoea graminicola
CTCAGCCTGATCCCCGAAAACAGCCTGAGAACCCCTCTCTGATACGGTAAACTACGGCCAGATAACTCAGTAAAGGCCGTCAAATGTCCAGCCAGAATCCTTCCTTAAAAGCCGACAATACACTCGGGCTTGAAGTACATACACAAAAACGCATCGTCGCTGAGACGCCAGCGGCCATTCTGGCGGCCTGGCAGGCCAGTCAGCAGGATCAGACACCCTTCCTGGTGCTGGGCGAGGGTAGCAATGTCCTCTTCCTGGAGGATTTTGCCGGCACCGTCGTACTAAACCGTATTCAGGGCATCCACATTCAGGATGACGATAAACACTGGCGATTGCATGTCGGTGCCGGTGAGAACTGGCACCAGCTGGTTAAAAGTACGCTGGAAAAAGGGATCACTGGTCTGGAAAACCTGGCGCTGATCCCAGGAATGACGGGCTCTGCACCCATTCAGAATATCGGCGCTTACGGAGTGGAATTAAAAGATGTCTGCGAGTATGTCGATGTTCTGAATCTGCACAGTGGCCAGACAGAACGTCTCGATTGCAAGGCGTGTGAGTTTGGCTATCGCGACAGTATTTTTAAGCATCGCTATCAGTCAGGCTACGTGATCGTCGCAGTAGGGTTCATATTGCCTAAGCAGTGGCAGCCGGTACTGACCTACGGCGATTTGAAGACGCTCGATCCGCTGACTGCCAGTGCCTGGGATGTCTATCATGCGGTGTGTCAGATGCGCCAGAGCAAGTTACCTGACCCAAAAGTCACCGGCAACGTCGGCAGTTTCTTCAAAAATCCGGTCATCTCCGGGGCGCAGTGCCGCTCACTGCTGGCGCAGTTTCCGACGATGCCACACTATCAGATGCCGGATGGCGAAACCAAGCTGGCCGCAGGGTGGCTTATCGACCAGTGCCAGCTGAAAGGTTATCGCATCGGCGGTGCGGCCGTTCATCAGCAACAGGCGCTGGTTCTGATTAACGCCGATAACGCCACCTCAGAGGACATCGTGGCGCTGGCTAAAGCCGTACGCGCCCGGGTAGGTGAAAAGTTTGATGTCTGGCTGGAGCCTGAAGTGCGCTTCATCAAGGCTCAGGGCGAGTGTAATGCCGTCGGAGTGATCGCATGAAAGACCACAGTGTCCCGCTGAAGCTGGTCGATATTTTATCTGATGGTGAGTTTCATTCCGGCGAGCAGCTTGGCGAAACGCTGGGGATGAGCCGGGCCGCCATTAATAAGCATATCCAGACGCTGAAAAGCTGGGGACTTGACGTTTTTACCGTAACAGGAAAGGGCTACAGCTTCTCTGCACCGATCCAGTTGCTGAATGAGACGCTGATCCTCTCACAGGTTAAGCAGGGCAACGTCTCGGTGATCCCGGTCATTGATTCGACGAATCAGTATCTGCTGGAGCGGATGCATGAACTGGCGTCCGGTGCTGCCTGTATTGCTGAATATCAGCAGGCCGGTCGCGGACGTCGTGGCCGTCACTGGTTTTCTCCCTTTGGTGCCAATCTCTATATGTCGATGTACTGGCGTCTGGAGCAGGGGCCCGCTGCGGCGATGGGGCTGAGCCTGGTGATTGGAATTATCATGGCGGAGACATTGCGTTCATTAGGTGCCGATGACGTCCGCGTTAAGTGGCCCAACGACATCTACCTGAAAGATCGCAAACTGGCAGGGATCCTGGTTGAATTGACAGGCAAAACCGGCGATGCTGCACAGATTGTCATGGGTGCCGGAATTAATCTGGCGATGCGTTCAGCCGATGCATCCCAGATAAATCAGGGCTGGATCAATCTGCAGGAAGCCGGGGTCAGCGTGAATCGTAATGAACTGGCGGCCCGACTGATCAACAGTCTGCGTGACGCCCTGCCGCTCTTCGAACAGGAAGGATTAACGCCCTTTATCGCCCGCTGGGCCGCGCTGGATAATTTTATCAACCGGCCGGTTAAGCTGCTTATCGGCGAACGGGAAGTGCATGGTATTGCGCGTGGCGTGGACAGTCAGGGTGGCCTGCTGCTGGAACAGGAGGGTGAAATCAAATCCTGGGTTGGCGGTGAAATATCGCTGCGGCCGGTCTGAATTAACGAGCCTGCATTACTGCAGGCTTTCTTAGGGTAGCGGCTATTTACGCAAACGAACCCTGTCGACTGCATGATCACCGCTTTTGGTCATAATCAGGCTGGCCCGTTCGCGGGTCGGCAGGATATTTTCCTGCAGGTTAAGCCAGTTAATTTCTTTCCATAAATTTCCTGCAACTTCGATCGCTTCCGCTTCTGAAAGCCGGGCATAGTGATGGAAGTAGGAGTCGGGATCGGTAAAGGCGCCCTGACGGAATTTCAGGAATCGATTGATATACCAGCTTTGCAGGAGATCTTCTTCCGCGTCCACATAGATAGAGAAATCGACAAAGTCTGACACAAAGACGTGGTGGGGATCGTGCGGATAATCCATCCCGCTCTGTAATACATTCAGGCCTTCAAGAATAAGAATGTCAGGCTGCTGAATCACTTTATCCCCGTCGGGGATGACATCATAAATCAGATGCGAATAGACCGGAGCGGTGACCTGGCTGGCGCCCGACTTTAAGTCAGACACGAAATTAACCAGCCGGTGCATATCATAGGATTGCGGAAACCCTTTCTTCTTCATCAGGCCGCGCTCTTTCAGCACGGCATTAGGATGAAGGAAGCCATCCGTGGTGATTAATTCCACCTTACGGTGTTCAGGCCAGCGGCTCAGCAACGCCTGCAATACACGCGCCGTGGTGCTTTTCCCGACGGCTACGCTGCCCGCAATGCTGATGATGTAGGGTATCTTCTGGCCATTCGTGCCGAGGAACTGCTCCAGTACCGCCTGCCGGCGAACATTCGAACTGATATAAAAGTTAAGCAGACGCGAAAGCGGCAGATAAATCTCTGCGACCTCTTCCAGTGAGAGATCCTCATTGATACCTTTCAGCTGCGCGATCTCATCTTCTGACAGTGTCATAGGAACAGAATCACGTAATGCAGCCCACTGCTCGCGAGTGAACTCCAGATAAGGCGTTGTCAGGGGTGTCGTTTTATCCATAAGCATGCATCTGACCGCAAATTCAATGCAATCAACCGCGTGTTATCCGATAAGCAGGACAGCACAGGTGAATTGAATCACGAATCGCTGGTTTATCAGTGAGAACAATGGGCTGGAGGGTATCACCAGTATGGCTTTCAACAGAAGTAAAAAGATAGAGGCGATCTCGCTTTCGTCGGCATAACCACAAAACGTGACGATAGTCGCTGTTTTCACTCGTCCGGGCTTGTTTATTCCGTTGCAGCGCCTCACAGCGGCAGTGTGACGTTATTCCCTTTTATCTGACTTCGGGCCTCTCCTGAGGACGTGAACGCGGGAGAGGGGGGCACAGAAGGGCAGGGGGAAGACAAAACCTGATGCCGGACGACATCCCTGGCAAAACCCTCTGTCTTTCTGAGACTGCCCGTAACAGTGGCATCAAAAAAGCGGCTCCATTTCATGCTGAAGCGCGACGGTGAATAAAAAAATGAGGCAAATTGGTTTAAAAAAGCATCATTCAGTTCAAACAGGCAAAATAAAAGCGCGAGCGGTGGATCATTTATCTGTCAGAAAGGGCGTTTTTGCGCGGAGTGCCTCGCTGGCCATAACCGGCTGAACCGGGAAAAACAGGGCCGGATTGCACAAATATTCTGCAGGAAATCGCGAAAATGCGACAATTTGCACAAATAGTAAGCGATAGAAAAAAATATGCGATTTTTTAGTTGCATCCGACGCCCGACCTTCCTAGAATGCGCACCACTTGATGCCGGCTTAGCTCAGTTGGTAGAGCAACTGACTTGTAATCAGTAGGTCACCAGTTCGATTCCGGTAGCCGGCACCATCAAGTAGGTGGGATTCCCGAGCGGCCAAAGGGAGCAGACTGTAAATCTGCCGTCACAGACTTCGAAGGTTCGAATCCTTCTCCCACCACCATCTCAGCCTCACGGTTGAGTACAGATAGACAGCCTGTTTATCTGTCAGGTGAGTCATATATCACCCTGAATTCAGACTGAGCGTTAGCGAAGTCAAAGCCGGTCAGCTTCGCTGGCAGGCAGTAGATAACAGAGAGTCATTCTCTGTTTTCTGCAAGCTACAGAAAGAACAGGTAGCCGAGTTCCAGGATGCGGGCATCGTATAATGGCTATTACCTCAGCCTTCCAAGCTGATGATGCGGGTTCGATTCCCGCTGCCCGCTCCAGATGTGCTGATATGGCTCAGTTGGTAGAGCGCACCCTTGGTAAGGGTGAGGTCCCCAGTTCGACTCTGGGTATCAGCACCACTTCCTTTAATCTCCCTCCTGATTTTCTCTGTAACTTCCTTGCAGTCAGGCGTTGCCTGGTTAATGTGATGATATCATTGATATATCCGTGTCTTAGAGGGACTAGCGATGGCTAAAGAGCAATTTCAACGTAACAAACTGCACGTAAACGTGGGCACCATCGGTCACGTTGACCACGGTAAAACCACCCTGACTGCAGCTATCACTACCGTACTGGCTAAAACCAACGGCGGCCAGGCGCGTGCATTCGACCAGATCGACAGCACCCCTGAAGAAAAAGCCCGCGGTATTACCATCAACACCGCTCACGTTGAGTATGAGACTGCTTCACGTCACTACGCTCACGTTGACTGCCCAGGCCACGCTGACTATGTGAAAAACATGATCACCGGTGCTGCGCAGATGGACGGCGCGATCCTGGTTGTTGCTGCGACTGATGGCCCGATGCCACAGACCCGTGAGCACATCCTGCTGGGTCGTCAGGTTGGCGTTCCTTACATCATCGTGTTCCTGAACAAGTGTGACATGGTTGATGATGAAGAGCTGCTGGAACTGGTTGAGATGGAAGTACGTGACCTGCTGTCACAGTACGACTTCCCAGGCGACGACACCCCAATCGTTCGTGGTTCTGCGCTGAAAGCGCTGGAAGGCGACGCTGCGTGGGAAGCAAAAATCATCGAGCTGGCTGAACACCTGGACAACTACATCCCGGATCCAGTCCGTGCGATCGAC
>NZ_JBLWSJ010000018.1:0-2534 GCF_048452665.1 Pantoea graminicola
CCGGCAACGCCGGTTAGCGCAGTAGGACTGACGACCCGGCAACGCCGGGGAGCCGAAGGTGGCCATGTCCCGGCAGTGGCAGTGGCAGTGGCAGTGGCAGTGGCAGTGGGAAGATTACAGATGAAACGCGTTTAACAAACTGTACGGACTTATAACCGGGAAGGCTGGCAGGCAAAAGGTAAGGGCCGGTGCGGGAGCACCGCCCCTTACCTGCCCGAAGGGCTGCTTTTCGCTTTCAGACGCGCGCATATTCGCAGGCATCGCGCATCTTTGAATGCTGTTTAACTGAAAAACAGCGTAGCCGTGTTCACGCCGCAAGCCCGCGCGTACCGGGACAGGTTTTCGACACTGGCAGAGGTGATATTTTTTTCCATGCGTGAAAGCGTTGACGGTGCAATACCCATTCGAGCGGCTACGTCTGCGCTGTTTAATCCGGCATGGCTGCGCCACTCGGCCAGCAGCTCCTGGAGACGCTCCTTCCGGGCTTCCGCCTCATAGGCTGCCCGAAATTCATCACCCTGCATCAGCTTTGCTTTCATCTCCGCGAGAGTTTTATGTGCCATTAATCATGTCCTCCAGTCTGCGCCACGCCAGATCAATTTCGGCAGGTGGCGTTTTAGGTGTTTTTTTGATGAAGATACGTAACACAAAAATATTCTGGCCTGTCTGATATACCCATAAACCGCGAGCTATATCACCACCCATTGTGCGAACTTCAAACAGACCGTTACCGAGAGGCTTACAGTGCGGCTCTCTCAGGGAGCGGGGATTTTTTTCCAGCTTCTCCAGCAGTCGAACCATTTTGGCGGCTATTTCTGCGGGAAAAGCTTCCAGTTCATCACCGGCATTGTCGTGCAATTTTACGTTAAACAATTTATCTCCTCCGTGACAGAAATAATAGCAATAATGCTAACTTAGCTCAAGAGCTAAGTTAGCATATAAGCTAATCAATTATTTACGTTCTTCTCCTACATTCCTCTGATAAATTCCATCATCGCCTTGATCCGGCGCTGGCTTTTAAGCCGTTCTTCAAAGTCGTTGAGATAGTAAGCCGGTGTATAGCGTACCCGGTTAAACTCCAGCGTCAGCGTGTTACCGGTGACAACCTCGGCCGCAATGCCCAGCAGGGAAAGCTGTATAAATGCCATATCCGCTGCAACAGGATCGATATCGATGCAACTGACAAACATCTGTGCGGACGGGTTCAGCCCGGCTTCAATCAGGCACTCAGCATATGCAATCACCATTCCCCCGGCTCCGCAGGTCGGCTCTGACAGCGTAAACATCCCTTCCCGCCGGATGGTATCAATAACGCCTGGCATAAGAAGACGTGCCATCATCGACTGGACGCTGTAAGGCGTAAAATACTGCCCCCGGCGATCGTCGCCCAGCTCCAGCTCCATAAAAATTGCGCCCAGGAAATCATGAAACTGTGCCTCAAGCGCACATACCATCAGCGCTAACAGTTCATGCAAATTCTTTATATCGGCGGCGCTATAGCGTTCGCAGATTTTCCGACAGCGTTCAATGCTTTCCGGCGTTCTGATCCGCGCTATATCCAGCTCGCTGGCTGCGAGGATAATAAAGTCGCTGAAGACCTCCCAGCGGCGCAGGTTGTACCCTGTTTTTCGAAAGACGCTGATAAACTGCTCTCTCGCCGCTGCCAGGCTTAACGCGGATGCGAAAACCGCAGGCTGAGTTCCTGGAAGCGCAGGGACATTGCTCAGAACAACCGGTGCCGCGTCCTGTGCCTGGTCAAAAAATTCCGCAAAACTTATCTGTGACATGAATCGATTCCTTTTACAGCCGCCCCGATCAGGGGCGGCTTTTTCACATCACGCGAGGCCGAGTCCGGCGTAAACCAGCGTCATAAACTGCTGCCAGTGCTCCAGGCGAATAGCCGGGACGCGCGCGCGTTTCCCTTTACGAAGGGCATTTACAAATGCCTGTGCGTGTGACACGATTTGCGGGTCGAATTGCATGGATTTATCTCCGGTAAGTTTGACAGCGCCGGAACGTTCGTTGGTAGCGTGGTTCCGGCGGTGAATGAGCAGGCTTTTGCCTGCTTTTTTCATTTCTGGTTCAGATCAAATGCCTCCTTAACGCTCGCTATGATTTGGGCGTGGGTCATATGGTTGTAATTACGAAGGCAGAAGTAACGCACACCGATCCGGGCGTAAATCTCCGTTACCTCGCCGCAGTACATCTCTGCAAACATGAACGTTTCACAATTCCCGTTCTCACTGGATGCCCAGTTCAGCGGATAAAGTGTCCCCAGCGCATCGTGAAAGCGGTGCACGTCGATCTCCACAGGCGCTTTTAACGCCGCCGCCTCACGATTCAGCCAGTAATTCCGAACTTCTTCGGCGTAGCCCTCTGCGCTGGTAAAACCATCTCCCAGGTAGTAATTACTTTTTTGACCTTCAGCCCAGGTTTCGGTGGTTTTGGTTGCGGCGGTTTTGACGTTCTGTGTGTTCATGCTGGTTCTCCTCTGATGGTTACTAAAACCCTGTTTCGGTTGGTATGGAGCGGCG
>NZ_JBLWSJ010000019.1:0-1724 GCF_048452665.1 Pantoea graminicola
AGGTATCTTAAGGTAAGGAGGTGATCCAACCGCAGGTTCCCCTACGGTTACCTTGTTACGACTTCACCCCAGTCATGAATCACAAAGTGGTAAGCGCCCTCCCGAAGGTTAAGCTACCTACTTCTTTTGCAACCCACTCCCATGGTGTGACGGGCGGTGTGTACAAGGCCCGGGAACGTATTCACCGTGGCATTCTGATCCACGATTACTAGCGATTCCGACTTCACGGAGTCGAGTTGCAGACTCCGATCCGGACTACGACGCACTTTGTGAGGTCCGCTTGCTCTCGCGAGGTCGCTTCTCTTTGTATGCGCCATTGTAGCACGTGTGTAGCCCTACTCGTAAGGGCCATGATGACTTGACGTCATCCCCACCTTCCTCCGGTTTATCACCGGCAGTCTCCTTTGAGTTCCCGACCGAATCGCTGGCAACAAAGGATAAGGGTTGCGCTCGTTGCGGGACTTAACCCAACATTTCACAACACGAGCTGACGACAGCCATGCAGCACCTGTCTCAGCGTTCCCGAAGGCACCAATCCATCTCTGGAAAGTTCGCTGGATGTCAAGAGTAGGTAAGGTTCTTCGCGTTGCATCGAATTAAACCACATGCTCCACCGCTTGTGCGGGCCCCCGTCAATTCATTTGAGTTTTAACCTTGCGGCCGTACTCCCCAGGCGGTCGACTTAACGCGTTAGCTCCGGAAGCCACTCCTCAAGGGAACAACCTCCAAGTCGACATCGTTTACGGCGTGGACTACCAGGGTATCTAATCCTGTTTGCTCCCCACGCTTTCGCACCTGAGCGTCAGTCTTCGTCCAGGGGGCCGCCTTCGCCACCGGTATTCCTCCAGATCTCTACGCATTTCACCGCTACACCTGGAATTCTACCCCCCTCTACGAGACTCAAGCCTGCCAGTTTCAAATGCAGTTCCCAGGTTAAGCCCGGGGATTTCACATCTGACTTAACAGACCGCCTGCGTGCGCTTTACGCCCAGTAATTCCGATTAACGCTTGCACCCTCCGTATTACCGCGGCTGCTGGCACGGAGTTAGCCGGTGCTTCTTCTGCGGGTAACGTCAATCGGCGCGGTTATTAACCGCACCGCCTTCCTCCCCGCTGAAAGTACTTTACAACCCGAAGGCCTTCTTCATACACGCGGCATGGCTGCATCAGGCTTGCGCCCATTGTGCAATATTCCCCACTGCTGCCTCCCGTAGGAGTCTGGACCGTGTCTCAGTTCCAGTGTGGCTGGTCATCCTCTCAGACCAGCTAGGGATCGTCGCCTAGGTGGGCCATTACCCCGCCTACTAGCTAATCCCATCTGGGTTCATCCGATAGTGAGAGGCCCGAAGGTCCCCCTCTTTGGTCTTGCGACGTTATGCGGTATTAGCCACCGTTTCCAGTGGTTATCCCCCTCTATCGGGCAGATCCCCAGACATTACTCACCCGTCCGCCACTCGTCACCCGAGAGCAAGCTCTCTGTGCTACCGTCCGACTTGCATGTGTTAGGCCTGCCGCCAGCGTTCAATCTGAGCCATGATCAAACTCTTCAATTTAAAGTTTGATTTGCTGCAACCAGTGCAGCGATGCTCATCTGTAAAACGTCATAATGAATTTCATTATGTGTTCACTCGTGAGGCTTTGATATTTTTTTGCGTCCAAAGACGCTGATATCAATCCTGCGAGTGCCCACACAGATTGTCTGATAAATTGTTAAAGAGCAGTGC
>NZ_JBLWSJ010000020.1:0-1699 GCF_048452665.1 Pantoea graminicola
TCACCTACGCGCCAGCGTGCCTTCTCCCGAAGTTACGGCACCATTTTGCCTAGTTCCTTCACCCGAGTTCTCTCAAGCGCCTTGGTATTCTCTACCTGACCACCTGTGTCGGTTTGGGGTACGATTCTGTGTTACCTGATGCTTAGAGGCTTTTCCTGGAAGCAGGGCATTTATCACTTCAGCACCGTAGTGCCTCGTCGTCACGCCTCAGTGTAAAGTGAACCGGATTTGCCTGGAACACACACCTACACGCTTAAACCGGGACAACCGTCGCCCGGCTGATATAGCCTTCTCCGTCCCCCCTTCGCAGTAACACCGAGTACAGGAATATTAACCTGTTTCCCATCGACTACGCCTTTCGGCCTCGCCTTAGGGGTCGACTCACCCTGCTCCGATTAACGTTGAACAGGAACCCTTGGTCTTCCGGCGAGCGGGCTTTTCACCCGCTTTATCGTTACTTATGTCAGCATTCGCACTTCTGATACCTCCAGCATGCCTCACAGCACACCTTCGACGGCTTACAGAACGCTCCCCTACCCAACAGCGCATACGCGCCGCTGCCGCAGCTTCGGTGCATGGTTTAGCCCCGTTACATCTTCCGCGCAGGCCGACTCGACCAGTGAGCTATTACGCTTTCTTTAAATGATGGCTGCTTCTAAGCCAACATCCTGGCTGTCTGTGCCTTCCCACATCGTTTCCCACTTAACCATGACTTTGGGACCTTAGCTGGCGGTCTGGGTTGTTTCCCTCTTCACGACGGACGTTAGCACCCGCCGTGTGTCTCCCGTGATAACATTCTCCGGTATTCGCAGTTTGCATCGGGTTGGTAAGCCGGGATGGCCCCCTAGCCGAAACAGTGCTCTACCCCCGGAGATGAGTTCACGAGGCGCTACCTAAATAGCTTTCGGGGAGAACCAGCTATCTCCCGGTTTGATTGGCCTTTCACCCCCAGCCACAGGTCATCCGCTAATTTTTCAACATTAGTCGGTTCGGTCCTCCAGTTAGTGTTACCCAACCTTCAACCTGCCCATGGCTAGATCACCGGGTTTCGGGTCTATACCCTGCAACTTAACGCCCAGTTAAGACTCGGTTTCCCTGCGGCTCCCCTATACGGTTAACCTTGCTACAGAATATAAGTCGCTGACCCATTATACAAAAGGTACGCAGTCACCCCATAAAGAGGCTCCCACTGCTTGTACGTACACGGTTTCAGGTTCTGTTTCACTCCCCTCGCCGGGGTTCTTTTCGCCTTTCCCTCACGGTACTGGTTCACTATCGGTCAGTCAGGAGTATTTAGCCTTGGAGGATGGTCCCCCCATATTCAGACAGGATACCACGTGTCCCGCCTTACTCATCGAGCTCACAGCCTGTGTGTTTTTGTGTACGGGAGTATCACCCTGTACCCTGCGACTTTCCAGACGCTTCCACTAACACACAAGCTGATTCAGGCTCTGGGCTGCTCCCCGTTCGCTCGCCGCTACTGGGGGAATCTCGGTTGATTTCTTTTCCTCGGGGTACTTAGATGTTTCAGTTCCCCCGGTTCGCCTTGCAGCACTATGTATTCATGCTGCAATGATGCACTGAGTGCACCGGGTTTCCCCATTCGGACATCGACGGCTGTAGCGGTTCATATCACCTTACCGTCGCTTTACGCAGATTAGCACGTCCTTCATCGCCTCTGACTGCCAGGGCATCTGCC
>NZ_JBLWSJ010000021.1:0-1501 GCF_048452665.1 Pantoea graminicola
GCCGGAGGGAAGATGGGCCGCGGTGCCGGTAAAGGTGATGCCGTAGATCCCCTCTTTATAGCTGACGGCGTTGTCACCGGTGACAGGATCCAGCGTCAGCGTCGGTAACGCGTCAGAGGCGTAGATTTCCACTCCCGACGAGGCGTAACCGCTGTTGCCCGCCGCGTCGGTGACGGTAGCCGTGGCACGGTAACTCCCTTCCCCCATCGCCTGCAGCGTTTCCGGCGGAACCGTGAACTGCCACTGCCCGCCCTGCCCGATGACGTCACTCCAGCGGAGATCGCCAAAGGTGACCTCAATGGTGCTGCCCGCTTCGCCGCTGCCCGCGATCACCAGCGGCTGACTGATCTCGCTGCGGTCGATCAGCCCGTCGCCCGACAGCGTCTTGATCGTGACAGCCGGATCCAGGGTGTCGGTGATAAACGTCGCCTCAGCGACGCCGGTCTGGCCCCAGAGGTCGGTGGCGGTCAGGGTCAGGCTATGGCTGCCCTCGTTCAGCTCCGCCTCTGCCAGCTGGTCGCGCGTCAGCGACACCTGCCAGTTGCCCCCGCTGTCCACGGTGCCCGCGTGGCCGACACCGTCCAGGGACAGCACGATGCGCTGACCCGCCCCCGTCACGCCCGTCGTGCCGCGCAGCGTGATCGGCTCATAGCGCTCGTGCGCGTTCATATAGCCGTCGCCGAACGGCGTGTCGAGGGTCGGCTGCGGCACAGGCGCACCCGGAGGCGGCGCGGACGCGTCGACGACGATCGCTTTGCTGGCGGTGGTGGTGCCGCCCACGCTGTTTTCAAAGCTGACGCTGAGGGTGCCCGCGCCCACTGGCAGCACCTGCAGATCGGCAGCCGGCAGGGTGACGCTCCAGCTGCCGTCCGCCGCAAGCGCTGTGGTGTAGGTCTGGCCGTTCAGCAGCACGGTCACCGTGCTTCCGGCAGCCATGTTCTCCAGGGTGCCGCTGAAGGTCTGGGCCGAGAGCTTCTCCTCCGCGCTCAGTACGCCGTCCCCGGTGAAACTGTGAATGACGAGAACGGGCGCCGCGCCGACCGGCGTGTCGCCGCCGTCAGGCGGGGGGGTGCCGTCCGTCGGATTCTCCTCGTGAACCGGCGGCACCCGGGTGCCCTCGTCAACCGGCGTGGTCAGGTCGGCCCTGACGTACCCCCCCTGTTCGAACCAGTTTCCGGCGCCGTCCAGCACGCCGAACTCCAGGTTATTGCCGCCTTCAGAGAGTTCAGAGGCGCTGATTTCCGCCCGCCAGGTGCCGTCTGGCCGGATCACCGCCGTGTTCCAGTGGAAGGTGTCATACACCTGCACCATAAAGGATTTGATCGGCAGCGGGGCATCTATCGTGCCGCTGAGAACGTACCAGGTTTCCCCGCTGTACTCAAACGCATCCGCCAGCGTGACCGGATTAATGGTTACCTTCGGGTTGCTGCTGTTGTAGTGGGTGATCAGCAGCAGGTCGTGGCTCAGGCTGGTACTGTTGCCGTTTGCGTCAGCAGCCCGA
>NZ_JBLWSJ010000022.1:0-1474 GCF_048452665.1 Pantoea graminicola
GCGGCTTGCCGCTTAGCGGAGTGGGACTGACGACCCGGCAACGCCGGGGAGCCGAAGGGGGCCATGTCCCCGATCTTGATGTTGACCTTGATGTTGATTTTTAATCAGCTGAGGCTGCAAACGCACAATGGCCGGCACAACCGGCGGCGCCATACAGACAGCGGCAAGATATCCGGCACTAATGGCGGGCAGCAGATAACGCGGAGGGGGAGAGCCGGTGCGTCAGCACCGGGTTTTGCCTGGCCCGCAGGGCCTGCCTGCTTTTTCGCGGTTTTGCATACCGCTCATGGCCACAATGACATATCCGTTAAGGCCGGAATGAACCGGCCTCGATAATTCAGATCATAACCTTCCTGTTATAGGTTGCTCTCCAGTCCATATACCCCGGTTCGTCGCGAAGCGGAGTAAGGCTTGCGAGATTTTCAGCTAACCCATTTATCACTAAAATCCTCTCCACCGCCATAAACCAGCTTTCCTTATCACCGATCGGAAACCATAGATTCGAGTTATCGCCGCTCAATAGCGGATGATTGCAGAAGTGAATCCCCCTGCCCTGCGCTGTTACGCAACCTGTCACGATGGTGGAGGCCCGTACTGTTTCAGTCAGCGCGCTGCGAGCCAGGTTTTCAGCTATATCACTCCAGCACCACCCGTCATCCGGAACCGGTAGATCAATGCATCGTAGTAAATGACCGCCTGCCCTCGCAGTCAGCCTGGCAATGTCTGATACCCCCGTGTCGCCATATGCGCCGTCGGCCTCGCAGACATAATGACCGTTATGCCAGAAGGATTCAGCCCCATTATCCAGACGTATCAGACAATATTTGCCCATCACTCTGGTGATGTCGTTCTGCTGAACCAGGCTGGTGCTTAATGTGGGATGCTGCTGCCCGCCGTTCTGGCTCATAGCTGCTCCTCCACCTGACGTGCTACCGAAAACAGCATTGCTGCCAAATGTGCCAGGTGCCCGCTGCGCACGGCGTTTACAATCGCGATGGCATGTGCGACGATTTGGATGTCAAAAATCATGTATCTCTCCAGATTCTGGTTTTGATGTTGCCGGTATCTCGTAAATATCGGCGGTGAAGAAAGCAGGGGAAACCCTGCTTTTTTTACATCTGCTGTTTGCTCATCAGGCAATATCCGCTTTATGCATGGCATATCCGGCTTTGAGAGTGGTAGCCAGTTCATTGCTTGCATATTCCCATGCAGCATCGCCTGCCCCGTCTGGATAGCCGTGTACAATGTGAGCAGCCTCAATCCACGCTTTAAATGACGCCAGCGGGATCATCGGGCGCGGGCGCGACCAGTCAGTAACAGTGTTGCAAATTTGTTCAGCCATATTCAGCAGCGTGCCTGTGAGAAGTTCAAAACGTTCCTCCTCGTTCATGCTCTTCGACTTCAATAACTTGAGGTAATCCAGGCTCTGAGCCAGTGCCGGATCAAGGCCATTCTTTTCCTGTCCTTCAACCCC
>NZ_JBLWSJ010000023.1:0-1370 GCF_048452665.1 Pantoea graminicola
GAAGCCAGTCGAAGATACCAGCTGGCTGCAACTGTTTATTAAAAACACAGCACTGTGCAAACACGAAAGTGGACGTATACGGTGTGACGCCTGCCCGGTGCCGGAAGGTTAATTGATGGGGTTATCCGCAAGGAGAAGCTCTTGATCGAAGCCCCGGTAAACGGCGGCCGTAACTATAACGGTCCTAAGGTAGCGAAATTCCTTGTCGGGTAAGTTCCGACCTGCACGAATGGCGTAATGATGGCCAGGCTGTCTCCACCCGAGACTCAGTGAAATTGAACTCGCTGTGAAGATGCAGTGTACCCGCGGCAAGACGGAAAGACCCCGTGAACCTTTACTACAGCTTGACACTGAACATTGAGCCTTGATGTGTAGGATAGGTGGGAGGCTTTGAAGCGCGGACGCCAGTCTGCGTGGAGCCATCCTTGAAATACCACCCTTTAATGTTTGATGTTCTAACGTGGCCCCGTGATCCGGGGTGCGGACAGTGTCTGGTGGGTAGTTTGACTGGGGCGGTCTCCTCCTAAAGAGTAACGGAGGAGCACGAAGGTCAGCTAATCACGGTCGGACATCGTGAGGTTAGTGCAATGGCATAAGCTGGCTTGACTGCGAGAGTGACGGCTCGAGCAGGTGCGAAAGCAGGTCATAGTGATCCGGTGGTTCTGAATGGAAGGGCCATCGCTCAACGGATAAAAGGTACTCCGGGGATAACAGGCTGATACCGCCCAAGAGTTCATATCGACGGCGGTGTTTGGCACCTCGATGTCGGCTCATCACATCCTGGGGCTGAAGTAGGTCCCAAGGGTACGGCTGTTCGCCGTTTAAAGTGGTACGCGAGCTGGGTTTAGAACGTCGTGAGACAGTTCGGTCCCTATCTGCCGTGGGCGCTGGAGAATTGAGGGGGGTTGCTCCTAGTACGAGAGGACCGGAGTGAACGCACCACTGGTGTTCGGGTTGTCATGCCAATGGCACTGCCCGGTAGCTAAGTGCGGAAAAGATAAGTGCTGAAAGCATCTAAGCACGAAACTTGCCCCGAGATGAGTTCTCCCTGACCCCTTGAGGGTCCTGAAGGGACGTTGAAGACGACGACGTTGATAGGCCGGGTGTGTAAGCGCAGCGATGCGTTGAGCTAACCGGTACTAATGACCCGTGAGGCTTAACCTTACAACGCCAGAGGCGTTTTTGAGAGACGATTTTCAGCCTGAACCGGATAATCTGCGCGGCCCCTGTGGCGGCGCGGAAGACAGAATCTGCCTGGCGGCTTTAGCGCGGTGGTCCCACCTGACCCCATGCCGAACTCAGAAGTGAAACGCCGTAGCGCCGATGGTAGTGTGGGGCCTCCCCATGCGAGAGTAGGGAACTGCCAGGCA
>NZ_JBLWSJ010000024.1:0-630 GCF_048452665.1 Pantoea graminicola
TGGCACAAAGCAGCCTGTCTGCCAACTGAAGTTGGTTAAATCTTGCCTGTTGCATGTCTGTCAGCTTTTCTCGATTACTGATTAACAGCAGCCTTCACTTCTACACGAGAGCTAAAAGCTGTTCCCGATTTAAGTACTCCGAAAATTATATGGATAAGTTTGCGCATGACTGCCCCCACGACAAGCATTTTTGGCTTACCGGAAGTCAGAAGGCGCTGTCCAAATATACGGATGTCCGGGTTGTGTTTTAGCGCAACCAGAGCGGGCATATAAAGTGCGCACCGGAGTCTGGCATCTCCCATTTTCGACATGCGTGTTTTGCCCCGGACTGATGAACCGGACTGGTGATGGCGGGGATTAAGTCCCAGAAAAGCGGTCACTTCCCTGGCTTTTCTGAACTCTTTGCTAGCCATGAAGGACAGCACCAGACTGCTCGAAATGGACCCGATGCCTAGAATTGACTGCAGCAAATCATCCTATCTTTTCAGCTCAGGATCATTACTGATGTGGTCTTTAATTTGCCGCCTTACCGCTTCAAGTTCCATCTTAAGATGGTTGATCATGCGTTCCACTGAATCCTGAGTGTCAATATCTGCATTTTCGCGACGATTGCATTCCATTCTCAGCATA
>NZ_JBLWSJ010000025.1:0-557 GCF_048452665.1 Pantoea graminicola
GCGATAACTTTAGCAACAACACCCGCGCCAACGGTACGGCCACCTTCGCGGATTGCGAAGCGCAGACCTTCGTCCATTGCGATTGGGTGGATCAGGGTAACAACCATTTTGATGTTGTCGCCTGGCATAACCATTTCAACGCCTTCTGGCAGCTCTACTGAACCGGTCACGTCAGTGGTACGGAAGTAGAACTGTGGACGATAGCCCTTGAAGAACGGAGTATGGCGGCCACCTTCGTCTTTAGACAGAACGTAAACTTCTGACTCGAACTGGGTGTGTGGCTTGATGGTGCCTGGCTTAGCCAGAACCTGACCACGCTGGATGTCTTCACGCTTGATACCACGCAGCAGAACACCACAGTTTTCGCCTGCCTGACCCTGGTCCAGCAGCTTACGGAACATCTCAACACCGGTACAGGTTGATTTCGCAGTATCTTTGATACCAACGATTTCAACTTCGTCGCCGACTTTAACGATGCCGCGCTCAACACGACCGGTAACAACGGTACCACGGCCAGAGATTGAGAATACGTCTTCGATTGGCAGCAGGAACGGCAT
>NZ_JBLWSJ010000026.1:0-410 GCF_048452665.1 Pantoea graminicola
AAGTGCTCACACAGATTGTCTGATAAAAAGTAACGAGCAGAAAAAACCTCTACAGGCTTGTAGCTCAGGTGGTTAGAGCGCACCCCTGATAAGGGTGAGGTCGGTGGTTCAAGTCCACTCAGGCCTACCAAATTCGCACTCACGCTGCGTTATGTCTCCGGCTCGCATAGTTCACTATGCTTCGCGAAGACATGCCTTGCCTGAGCACGAATTGCATTTCTCACGAAGTGTACTCGGTTGGACGTAGTGGTCTCTGCAGTAACTGTATGGGGCTATAGCTCAGCTGGGAGAGCGCCTGCCTTGCACGCAGGAGGTCAGCGGTTCGATCCCGCTTAGCTCCACCATACCGTTTTAACTGTTTTTTCTGAATACCTCAGAGCGTACCGGCGACGGTGTGCTGTGAAGTATTA
>NZ_JBLWSJ010000027.1:0-408 GCF_048452665.1 Pantoea graminicola
TTATCTTGGAATTGATATTGCCAGTAAGAAGTTTGATGCAGCTGAACTCTGTGATGGGGTTTATCGGTGTAAAGCATTTGAAAACACCCCCGCCGGCTTTACAGCACTCAGTAAGTGGCTGCAGGCAGGCAATATTCCGGACATTCATGTGTGTCTTGAAGCAACTGGCAACTATGGTACTGCCCTCGCTACTTTTCTGTACGATAAGAATCTGAAAGTCAGCATCGTTAACCCCGCAAGAATTAAGGGATTTGCGGCTTCTGAACTTACCAGAACTAAAACTGATAAAGCAGACTCCCGGTTGATTGCACGCTTTTGTAAAGCCATGCAGCCAGACCAATGGAAACCCGTAGCTGCGCCCGTCAGAAAGTTGCAGGCTCTTGTACGGCGTATCGATGCACTTAACGG
>NZ_JBLWSJ010000028.1:0-408 GCF_048452665.1 Pantoea graminicola
ACGTTAAGTGCATCGATACGCCGTACAAGAGCCTGCAACTTTCTGACGGGCGCAGCTACGGGTTTCCATTGGTCTGGCTGAATGGCTTTACAAAAGCGTGCAATCAACCGGGAGTCTGCTTTATCAGTTTTAGTTCTGGTAAGTTCAGAAGCCGCAAATCCCTTAATTCCTGCGGGGTTAACGATGCTGACTTTCAGATTCTTTTTGTACAGAAAAGTAGCGAGGGCAGTACCATAGTTGCCAGTTGCTTCAAGACACACATGAATGTCCGGAATATTGCCTGCCTGCAGCCACTTACTGAGAGCTGTAAAGCCGGCGGGGGTGTTTTCAAATGCTTTACACCGATAAACCCCATCACAGAGTTCAGCTGCATCAAACTTCTTACTGGCAATATCAATTCCAAGATAC
>NZ_JBLWSJ010000029.1:0-304 GCF_048452665.1 Pantoea graminicola
TTGCCATCCCTTATTACGGAGGGATGACGCGCTACGTCGTTTCAATTTTCAGCTTGTTCCGGATTGTTAAAGAGCAAATATCTCAAACGCGCCTCCGCCGCTTACGCAGCCGAACCGGTTTTGAGATACTGTGGAGACACCTTTCACCTGTCACCAAGCAGGTGGCGTCCCCTAGGGGATTCGAACCCCTGTTGCCGCCGTGAAAGGGCGGAGTCCTAACCGCTAGACGAAGGGGACACGATAGTGTCACGACTTCGCAGCCGTCCTGCTCATTACTTTTTATCAGACAATCTGTGTGAGCACT